>UQIK01000019.1 GCA_900541125.1 uncultured Collinsella sp. | reverse complement strand
ACTCATGGAAAACCTCCCATTTCCCGATGTCCAAGAAATGGGAGGCAGTTCACAGGCACCCTTGTGGTGGTTTTTGTTAAGGACTAAGGAGACCGCCATGAAAAGACTCCCCCGCCTTGCGTTAGCCACCGCGTTAATCTGGAAGCGTCGACGCTAAGCTACACCGCCGGGCCTTGCAGCCCCACCGCGTAAACCTTATATCGAGCACAGAAGCCCGTCCGAATTTGATCGGACGGGCTTCTTGGTGGGTATCATGGTTGAACGATCATTAGGAGGTTTTCCCTACATGGAATTGTTTGAACCGATTCTTCATTTCTTTGCACAACGATGGGTCCACAACATCATCTGGGCCGTCATCTTGGCGATAGGCACCGCCGTCGCCGCTAAGGTCGTATCCAAGACCCTGAACCACCTGCTTAACCGAGACGATAACCCGCTTCCGGCATCGAGCATCTTCATCAACATCGCGCGTGCCGTCATCTGGATGATCGGCGGCAGCTTTATCCTCGACAACTGCTTTGGCATTAACGCAAACGCCCTCGTCGCCGCTCTTGGCGTCGGCGGCATCGCCATCTCGCTGGGCTTTCAGGACACGCTGTCAAACCTTATCGGCGGCATGCAGGTGACGTTTATGGGCATCATCAAGCCCGGCGACAATATCGAGGTCTGCGGCGTATCCGGCGTGGTCCAAGACATCACTTGGCGCCACACGACCATCGAAGATGCCTGCGGGCAGACCATCATCGTCCCCAACTCAAATATCTCCAAGAACACGCTCGTGCATTTGATGCCCTTTGGGCGCGTTGCCGTGCCCGTCGCGGTCAAGGACACGTCCAAGTGGGCTTCACTGGACGCGCTGGCAGATGAGCTCACTGACGCCACCAAGGCCGCCGTGCTTCCCATCTCGGGCTTTGACAAGGAGCCGTATGTGCTCTTTAGCGAGATCGGCGACTTTGGCATTAAGGGCAAGATCATCTTTATCGTCAGCGACGACAGCACCACCTTTACAGCAGCCGACGCCTGCATCCGCGCCATCGCCCCCATCATCGCCTAAAACCACCACAAAGGGGACAGGCACCTTTCTGGTGGTTTCGCATCGTGGTACCATGGTTCATATCGTTGTTTAAACGACTAAGGGAGTAGACACCATGGAAGAGGCCTATCGTCAAGCACGCAAGCGCGGCGAGCAGGGACGCCGTCGCGCCATCAGCCAAAGCGAGCACCCGTACCTTACGGACCTCGACGGCCTCGTTGCCCAGCTCCCCTTAGGTCAGCGAGAGAGCGTCGGCCTGAGGGACATTCCACTCGAAATGGTCGTCGGCACGGTCACCAAAGGCCGTCAGTCTGCCTTTTCGTGCAACTTTATGCCCCTGCTGCCGTTTAACACCGAGTTCGCCCGCAAGTGGTCCAACCTCTACGACATCCAGGTAACCGAGGGCTATCGCGACCCCATCATCGTCACCGAGTTCATGCATCGGTTCTATGTCCAGGAAGGCAACAAACGCGTCAGTGTCCTCAAATTCCTGGACGCTCCAACGGTTTCGGCCAGGGTCACCCGTCTCTACCCCGGCACATGGGATTCCGTCGAAAGCCGCCTGTACGGTGAATTTTGCGCGTTTTGGCGCGTCTGCCCCCTATACGAGATCGAGTTCTCGCGTGAGGGAAGCTACGAAACACTCGCCAAGATGCTCGGTCAGAACCTTATCGAAAAATGGCCGCAGAAAAAGGTCGACTACCTGCGCCACACCTTCCTGCTCTTTAAGCGTGCCTACCTTCGCGCAGGCGGCGATCACCTGGACATTACGCCCGCCGACGCCATGCTCGTGTACCTCAATGTGTACAACCAGGACCGCCTGCTGGATACGCCGACGGATATCGTCGTAAACCGCCTGTGCAAGATCTGGCGCGAGCTGGTCATTGCCGGCAAAAATGACGAGGACAAGGTCGATCTTGTCGAAGCGCCGAGCGTCGATGAGGAGGAGTCGCCCGCCAAGTCCACCTCCGGCGTGCTCAACTTCTTTATGGGCAAGACTGTCTATTCGGCGGCCAACCCCCTGCGTATCGCCTTTATCCATGAGTTCCCCTGTGCGGCGTCGAGCTGGGACAGTCTGCACGACCAAGGACGTCAGTATCTCGATGAGCACTTTGACGGTATCGTGCGCACCGAGGCGTTCGAAGACTGTCACGATCCGGACGTGTTCTACGCCGCCGTGGAAACGGCTGTCAAACATGGAGACAGCGTCATCTTCTCGACCTCGCACCGCCTGATGGAATACACGCTCAGAGCTGCCGTTGAGTATCCCCAGGTTCGGTTCCTTAACTGCTCTATCGGCCTTCCCCACCAAAGCGTTCGTTCGTACTTTGGCAAGATGTACGAGGCCAAGTTCCTCCTGGGCGCCCTTGCCGCCAGCATGGCGGACAACCATCGCATCGGCTACCACGCGTCGGTCTTCGCATCCGGCGCGCTCAGCGAGATCAATGCCTTTGCCATCGGCGCCTCGCTGCTCGACCCCCGCGCGCAAATTATCCTCACCTGGGGCGATGTGCCCGCCGGCGGTCTTGCCGAGGCCATGTGCCGCGAAGGCGTGAGCGTCATGACCGGCGCTGACATGTCAAAGTCGCTCGAAGACCCTACGGCCTACGGACTCCACCGCCTGGTCGATGGCAAGGTTTCCGGCATCGCCATGCCGGTATGGAACTGGGGCCGTTACTACGAGCTCATCGTTCGCAGCCTTCTGCACGGCACATGGGACGAGACCAGCGATGACAACCAAGTGCGCGCCGTCAACTACTGGTACGGCATGAGCTCCGGCGTTATCGACATCCGTTACGCTCCGGGCCTACCCTACCAGACGCGCAAACTCGTGCAGTTGCTCCGCAACGGCATTGTCGAGGGCTCCATCAACCCCTTTGGCGGCGAGCTCCACAGCCAGAACGGCGTGGTACAGATCGAAGGCTTCCCTCCGTTGCCGAGCACGCAGATTGTCGAGATGAATTGGCTGGCGGACAACGTGGTGGGCACCATTCCGCAGCTCGACGATGAGCCGGGAGTTACCGCCCTATGAAGATCCTTGCCATAGCCGATACCGAGGAACGATGCCTTTGGGAGTGCTTTCGCAAGGAACGCTTTGAGGGAGTCGACCTGATTTTGTCCGCCGGCGATCTGGACCCGGACTATCTTGAGTTTTTAGTTACGGTCATCAACAAGCCGCTCATCTACGTGCGCGGCAATCACGATGATCGCTACGCACGTCATGCACCGGGCGGATGTATCTGCGTGGAAGACAGCGTGTACACGTACCGAGGGATTCGCATTGCGGGCCTTGGCGGATCCATGCGTTATCGCGACGGCGCCAACATGTACACCGAGCGCGAGATGGCCAAGCGTATGCGCAAGCTGTCCCGCAAAGTGAGGATGGTCGGCGGCTGCGACATTCTGCTTACTCATGCACCCGCCGCCGGTATGGGTGATCTGGACGATCTGCCGCATCGAGGGTTTGAGTGCTTTAACACGGCGCTTGAGTCCTGGGGGGCCGACTACATGGTGCATGGGCATGTACACCAAAGCTATGGTCGCGACTTTCAACGCGAGCGGCAGCATGTGTGTGGAACGACGATCATCAACGCCTGCGGCTATACGCAGTTTGAGCTCGACCAGACGCGCTACCCCATCCGTGGCTGGCAGGCAGCCTGGCTCAATTCGCAAACCATGCGCCGCGAGCTCAAGCGCCACGATGCCATCGAGTCCTCAACAGCCAGAACACCCTGGTAACCACCATAAAGGGGACTGTCTACTTCGTGTTGGTTTTAACCCGAGATAGCAAGAAACCCGGTCCTGCGCAGGGCAGAACCGGGTTTCTTTAGCAATGCTTGCTTTGCTCAGGCAGTAACTAGCAGTTACTCAGCCAGGAAGTCACGCTGGACAGCGGGATCGACCTTGACGCCAGGGCCCATGGTGGAAGACACGGAGATGGACTTGACGTACTTGCCCTTAGCAGAAGAGGGCTTGACGCGCAGGATCTCGGTGTACAGGGCAGCGTAGTTCTCAACGAGCTGCTGCTCAGAGAAAGACTTCTTGCCCAGGGGCACGTGGCAGATGCCGTAGCGGTCGGCGCGGTACTCAACGCGGCCAGCCTTGAGCTCGGAGACCATCTTCGCGACGTCCATGGTCACGGTGCCGAGCTTGGGGTTCGGCATGAGGCCACGGGGACCAAGGATCTTACCGATGCGGCCAACCTTGGCCATCATGTTCGGCGTAGCGATAGCGGCGTCGAAGTTGATCTCGCCCTTCTGGATCTGGGCGACGAGCTCGTCGGAACCGATGATGTCGGCGCCGGCAGCCTCGGCCTCGCGGGCCTTCTCACCCTCGGCGAAGACGGCAACACGAACGGTCTTGCCGGTGCCGTGAGGCAGGGAGATGGAACCACGGATGTTCTGGTCAGCCTTACGAGTATCGATGCCCAGACGGAAGTGGGCCTCGACGGTCTCGTCGAACTTGGCGGTGTCGAGCTCCTTGATGAGCTTGGCAGCCTGAAGGGGGGTGTAGAGCGTGGCGCGGTCGATCTTCTCGGCAGCGGCGTTATAGCTCTTACCATGCTTAGCCATGTGCATTACCTCCTGTGGTTAAACGGGCGTGAGCCCTCCCACATCGTATCGTGTGCCCTATTGCACACATTTAACGGGCGCCCCGGTCGGAGCACCCGTCGTTACCATAAGAAATCGCTACTCAGCGATGGTGACGCCCATGGAACGGGCGGTACCGGCGATGATCTTCTTGGCGGCGTCAATGTCGTTGGCATTGAGGTCCGGCATCTTGATCTCGGCGATCTTGGTGAGCTGCTCCTGGGAGAGCTGACCAACCTTGTCGGCCTGGGGCTTAGCGGAACCAGACTTGAGGTTCAGCTCCTTCTTGATGAGGTGAGCCGCCGGCGGGGTCTTGGTGATGAAGGAGAAGGACTTATCCTCGTAGACAGAGATCTCAACGGGGATGATGTCGCCCTTCTTGTCCTGCGTCTCGGCGTTAAAGGCCTGGCAGAACTGCATGATGTTCACGCCAGCAGCGCCCAGGGCGGGGCCGACGGGAGGAGCGGGGTTAGCTGCACCAGCAGGAATCTGGAGCTTAATGACGTTGGCAACCTTCTTCTCAGCCATGGTCATTCCTTTCGAATCACGAGAGTGAAGTACTTGCTATATCGTAAGCACGCACGTGTTAGAAGCACTCCTGAGATGAGCAGTCACAGAAGAAGCACGCTCGCGCGAACGGACGAAAACTTAAGCGATGACAGCGACCTGGTTAAAGTCGAGCTCGACCGGCGTCTCGCGGCCAAAGATCATCAGCGTGACCTTGAGCTTGCCAGCCTCGGTGTTAACCTCGGAGACCTTGCCATCAAAGTCGGTAAGCGGGCCATCGGTGACGCGGACGGACGTGCCGACCTGAATATCAACCGAGGTGCGCTTGGGCGAATCGCCCTTACCGGGACGACGAGTCATCTTGTTGTACTCGTCGCGGGAAAGCGGAGCGGGCTTGCCGTTGCCGCCTAGGAAACCGGTGACGCCGGGCGTGTTGCGAACACACGTCCACGCATCGTCATCCATCTCCATGCGAACCAGGACATAGCCCGGAAAGATCTTAGAATCCTTGGTCTCGCGCTTGCCACCCTCTTTGATCTCGGTGACGCGCTCCATAGGAATCTCGATATCAAAGATACGGTCCTGCATGCCCATGGTCTCGATACGATGCTCGAGATCGGACTTTACGCGGTTCTCGTATCCGGAGTAAGTGTGAACGACGTACCAACGCTTAGACATGGTTTAGCCCCTCAATCCAGAGAACAGAGCAAGAGCCTCGCCAAAGCCAGCATCGAGCAGAGCGATGACGACGCCGACGACGACCAGAGAAGCGCAAACGACGACCGAGTAGTTCACGAGCTCCTTCTTATCGGGCCACGTGACACGCTTCATCTCGGACTTGACCGAAGCGAAATACTTCTTGGTGCGTGCGAAGAAACCAGGCTTCTCGTTCTTCTTGGACTTCGCAGCCTTCTCGTTCTTCTTGGCAACGGCCTTCCTGGCCTCAACCTTGGAGTTGGCGGCAGCGCTGTTGGCAGGTGCCGGCTGCTGAGCCTTCTTCTTGTTCTTCTTGTTGGCCATTTGGGTTACCTCCGCGCAATGCGCTTATACATGAGTAAACCGTAAGCCCCCAAGTGGGAGCTTACGGAATAATGACTGGCACGCCAGGAAGGACTCGAACCCTCAACACTCGGTTTTGGAGACCGATGCTCTACCAATTGAACTACTGGCGTATGTGACTAGAGACTAGCGAGTCTCTTTGTGCAGCGTGTGGTGACGGCACCAGGGGCAATACTTCTTGATCTCCATACGATCAGGCATGGTCGACTTGTTCTTGGTGGTCGTATAGTTGCGGCGCTTGCACTCAGTGCACGCAAGAGTAACTAGAGTACGCATGTATCCTGAACCTTTCATTTCCGCCCCGTACGGGCACGAGTTGTTACTTTATCAGCTCCACGTAAGTGCTGTCAATGAAAACCTCGAGTCAATTGGTTCTCGGTGGATCCATTCATATTTGGAACACATCAATGAAGCCATCGAGAGCTAATCGAAGGTGCATCCAGGACCATTATCGATCCTCTCGACACCAGCAACGGCTCAATATCCATTGCAGAAAAGAACCCGGCACCCATATAAGTGCCGGGTTCTCTAAGTCAGCTATATCAAAGAGCTAATTTACTCAATGATCGTGGAGACGATGCCCGAACCGACGGTGTGGCCACCCTCGCGGATAGCGAAGCGCAGGCCCTCCTCCATGGCGATCGGGTGGATGAGGTCGCCCTCGATGGTGATGTGATCACCAGGCATAGCCATCTCGGTGCCCTCGGGGAGCTTGACCGTACCGGTAACGTCGGTGGTACGGAAGTAGAACTGAGGACGATAACCATCGAAGAACGGGGTGTGACGGCCGCCCTCCTCCTTGGTCAGAACGTAGATCTCACCGGTGAACTTGGTGTGCGGGGTAACCGAACCGGGCTTGCAGAGAACCTGGCCGCGCTCGATGTCCTCACGCTTGATGCCGCGGAGCAGCAGACCGACGTTGTCGCCAGCCTCGCAGAAGTCCATGGACTTACGGAACATCTCGATACCGGTAACAACGGTGTTCTGGGTATCCTTGATGCCGACGATCTCGACGGGCTCGTTGAGCTTGAGCTCACCGCGCTCGACACGGCCGGTAGCAACGGTACCACGGCCGGAGATGGTCATAACGTCCTCAACGGCCATCAGGAACGGGAGGTCGTTGTTACGAGCAGGCGTCGGGATGTACTCGTCGACAGCGTTCATGAGCTCGCGAATGGCGTCCATCCACTTGGCGTCGCCCTCGAGAGCGCCCAGAGCGGAACCACGGATGACGGGGATGTCGTCGCCGGGGAAATCGTACTCGGAGAGGAGCTCACGGGTCTCCATCTCGACGAGGTCGATGAGCTCGTCATCGTCGACCATGTCGCACTTGTTCAGGAAGACGACGATGTAGGGAACGCCGACCTGACGGGCAAGCAGGATGTGCTCGCGGGTCTGAGCCATGGGGCCGTCGGTAGCAGCGATAACCAGGATAGCGCCGTCCATCTGAGCAGCACCGGAGATCATGTTCTTGACGTAGTCAGCGTGGCCCGGGCAGTCAACGTGAGCGTAGTGACGGGCAGCAGTCTCGTACTCGACGTGGGAGACGGAGATCGTAATGCCGCGCTCGCGCTCCTCGGGAGCCTTGTCGATGTTCTCGAACGCAGTGAAGTCAGCCTTGCAGCCCTCGGTCTCGGAGAGAACCTTGGTGATGGCAGCGGTCAGCGTGGTCTTGCCGTGGTCGACGTGACCAATGGTGCCGATGTTAACATGCGGCTTAGTGCGCTCAAACTTCTCTTTGGCCATAAAGCCCTCCTCTAAACAGGTCGTCCCCGGACGGGACTTTGCCTTTATACCATAGTGGCCTCTCAACATACTATTGAGAAGCCACCGTGTTACCTATGGTAGCGGTGACTGGATTCGAACCAGTGACGCCACGGGTATGAACCGTGTGCTCTAACCAACTGAGCTACACCGCCGGATGGAGCCTGCAACCAGACTTGAACTGGTGACCTCTTCGTTACCAACGAAGTGCTCTACCGACTGAGCTATACAGGCACTTGACGGGTGGGAGCTATAGGATTCGAACCTATGTAGGCAGAGCCAACGGGTTTACAGCCCGTCCCCATTAACCACTCGGGCAAACTCCCAATCGTTCAAGTATCCGCAGGTTCTTTGGTCTTTTGGACCAACGCCCCCGCGAACGAAGAAGATAATACGATGCAACCTTGGGGGCTGTCAACGAAAACCTCTAGATACACGGTTCCGGGCGTATCTATATAGTCGTGACCTGCGGTTTTGTTGAGTTTGGATATGAAGGACGGTGGTTTTGGATACTGAGGTGACGTTTCCCGAGGTAACACTTTGGTGTAGTAGAGTACACCTTCAGGATCGAACTTCGATAACAGCCTATTTGCACCTATATATAGGTCGAGTTCGGAGCTTCCCAGACAGAAGATTGCTCTTCCCAGGCAAAATCGAGCGTGGATTTTCTTCCGTCTGAAATCGAGCGTGGATAATCTCCCACTTTGCCGCGTCATCGAATCCAAAGTGGCAGATTATCCACGCTCATTCACTAAGCGGGAGATTTTCCACGCTCGTACGCCCGATAATCCACGCCCAAGGTGAACGGCTGGGTTCGTTCCCGTCTTTGTCTCAATCTGTAACATTTAGAGAACATTTTCTCCCCTATCTGTTACAGATCGAGATGTTTCGCAGAGACCCCAGCTTAAGTCTCATTCTGTAACAGTAAGAACGGTTTTCAGCCTCTTCGTGTTACAGATCGAGATATTACCCGCCAACCCGTTTTAGCATCTCAATCTGTAACAGCTTGAAGAGAAATACCGGTCTAGATGTTACGGATTGAGATTGACTCGTTTGGGCTGAATGTCCCCAAGATATTGGCTAGCGCTCATAGAACTCAATCTCGTCAAAGTCAAAAGCTTTCAAAGTGAGTCCAACGAGCTTGTCTGTGCGCTCCTGAATCTGCTCGCTGGTCCAGGTATCCGTGTTTACCAACTCGTCGTTCAGGTTCAACCCGTTGCGGTATCCGACATTCGCCCCGTAGACATCCTTGCGGTCTCGCTTGGTCACAAAGGGCATGTTGCTCAGCTTTGAGTTATACCCGGTGATGGTTAGATTTCCAAGCGTGTGGACCTGCTTCTCCTGCACCTCAATCGCCTTAGACATGTCGCCGTCCGCAACCATCTTCACCCATTCATCTGGAATGTTCTTGCCCTGTGGGAAGATGTGCTCAATTGTCCAGACGTAGTTTCCGGAGGCGTATCGTTCCCAAAGTGGCTTCATCTCTTTCGTGACGCTCGGAGATGCAATAACAGTAAGGATGTAGCGCGTCATATCGGGATTGACGTCGTAAATCGGCCCCTCAAGACGTTCTTTGAAGGAAGCGTCACTGGCAGACACGTCGACGAGGCGCTTCTTGATGTACTCCGCGGCTGCAATGCCCTTGAGACCCTCGCTTTCGAGGCTCTCGCAAATACTGATGAAGAGTCTCTCAAGGTCACGTGTGGGAGGCGTATCGGTGAGGTTGCGTCGGACAAAGAAGCAAACGAGAAGCTTAACAAGAAGCGCGAGGGTTTCATCTTTTAGCTCCAACTGGTTCTGCTTCTTGAAAAGGAGCAACAGCATCAGGTAAGATGCGACGCCCTGGGCTCTCGAAAGCTCCAAAAGCTGATTCGAAAGCTCGGAATCCGGGCCCTCTTGATCGAGTCCAATGATCTTCGAGTAGAGTGCGGAATTCTCCGTCAGCTCGTCCAACACCTTAAGGGCGCCGTCATCGGCTTCCATCCGCTTCTCGTAGATTTTCAGAAGGTTGGAACGCGTGGCAACGGAACCGAGGGGGAGTTGGGAGCCAGATTCGCCGATAAATGGCTTGTTCACCTCCCGGCGGAAGGCATCGTAGTTCTGGCGGAAGAAGCGCTCCTGCGTCTTGTAGTCATCGCCGAGATTGTGGAGCACTTCCTGCCAGCGTTCAAAGTAATAGTCGAGCTGTCCGTCATCCACCCCGGCAACCTTGCCGAGAAGCATGTTTTTGATAAGGTCGACGGCGCTCAAGGGAACACCGCGGTTGTTAAGGGACGCGAACAAGGTGTAGGCGTCAGCATGGCTATCGACGGTAATCTGGACCACGACCGCCGAGCACACCAGCCTGCAGATATCAAGGAGGCAGCGAACGCACTCGATTCCGTCCCTGCCTCCAACGTCCTCACCCAGTCGATCGTAAAAGTAGTTGAATGCCTTAGACATCTTTCTCAGACCAAGGAACTTCGGCTTTTGCATAACCGCATCTAGGCCGATATGTTCCTTCAAGATCCAGCGGTAATCCTCAAGGTTATGATTCTGAACCTGAGGAATAACGCGCGTCATTGACTTGTCAGATTTCAAGATCAGACGATTGCGCAGGGGTCGGATATCATCCAACATCATGTCGTCATCGATAGAATCCTTATGCTCCATGATGCGAGTATAGAGGGCGGCAAGGAGAAGGCTGAGCGTCGTCAGGCGTTGCTGGCCATCGATAACTTCATAGTGAATGGTATCCATCTTGGAATTCACAGTCCCGTTCACGACAATAAACGAGCCCAGAAAGTAGCCGGCGTCGTTTTGGGTGATATCGTCATAGAGATTCGCCCAGTCGCGCTGATTCCAAGTATATTCGCGCTGGTAACGAGGAATGTCATAGATTTTTAGCATATCGGTCGACAAAATATTGGCAACCGTTGGATCCTCTACGCTATTAATCATCATGAGTCCTTTCGATCGGCTTGCTCACAAACGACGGGAAATCCTTGTCGCTCTTGACCTCTCACGCCAAATTAAATCTAAACCATAGTAATACCCATGGGCTACAGGAAAGAGAGCCGTGCACGGTGCGCGGTCTTTCGAGAAGCAGCATCGGAGCTCTCAGCGCCTTGGTCACTTTCCACCCTATCCCAGTTATAGAGACAAAGCCCGAAAACTCTAATGGAGACAGCAACTGTAAGCTTGACTTTTCCCGCTTCATTGCACGCGTTTGTTGACAATGACTATCGGTCACAAAACGCATCCAAATACAATTTCGATTTAATTGTTGCATGTTTGTTGCATGAGCTGTTGCACGAGAAGGCAGAATCAGAGGCTATACCGCCTCTGACCTGCGGAAACTCATGGAGCCAGTGACAGGAATCGAACCTGCAACCCACTGATTACAAATCAGTTGCGCTACCGTTGCGCCACACTGGCACACTTGGCGCTTTCGCGCGAAGCCAATTAAGAATAAAGGAATTGCGGACGAGGCGCAACAGGCCGCACGACGTCATACAAATATGCAAAATCCAGCAACAACAGGTACCAGGCCCGTTCATTTCTGCCGGTTTGCCCTCAATCTTAAAACCCTTCGTCAGAACGAATAGTTTTAATTACAATGGAATAGATAAAACTATTCGTTCTGACGAAGGGTTTCTCGATGCTTACCACCAAGGAAGCCGCCGAGCTACTCGGCATCACTCCGCGCAGGGTGCAGGAGCTCATAAAAAACGGAGCACTTGAGGCCCGCAAGGCTTCTGGCGTATGGCTCATCGACAAAGACAGCGTCGACACGCGACTCCGCTCCGTGACCAAAACGGGGGGACGTCCCCGCCGCGGCTACGGTAAGAGCGAGATCGCGTTCACCCTCATGAACCGCACGTATGAAGTCGCTCAGCTGGTCTACAACACATCGCGAAAAGACTTCACCCACATCGGTGCCGACGTCGATTACGCCCACGCCCCTATTGGGGTATTTGGCCCTAATAGCCCCGTATCGCTCGACTCTTTCCGCACTTGGTGGCGCGGCCGCGGTATCCCGCTCGCACGCATTGGGCTAGCCTCCCTGCTTGCAGAAGCCGCAGTCGATGTTCCCGATGAACTCGTACAGCGAAATCTTGGCCTCTCCTTATCCGACCAGTATTGGATAAGGCCCCAAAGTTCCGGTCTCGCCTGGGAGGACATTAACTTCTTCAATAACGCCTTTGATGACGTCTCACTGTCCATTGCGCCCTTTGCCCCAGAGGGAAAAGCGGCTGCCGCAAAGCCCGATAACACGTCGGACGGCAATCTTCAAAAGTACTGGACATGCGAGGGCGGGCGTCGAATTCTGCATAAAGCAGGAGCGCATCTAAACCAGGAACCCTATAACGAGATGGTGGCGACTGCACTTCACCGTCGCATCCTGAACACTTACGATTATGTACCCTATTCGCTCGAAGGCGCGGGCACTTCCGCCTTGAGCACATGCAGTGTCTTCTTAACTGACGAAGAAGAATATGTCCCTGCGTTCTATGTAAACCAGCATGCAAATGCAGACGAGCGACTAACCGATTACGAACGGTATGTAGCAAACTGCGAGGAGCTTGGAGCGACAGATATAAAAGACGCCCTTGGCCGCATGATCGTATGCGATGACATCATTGCCAACTACGATCGTCATTGGCGCAACTTCGGCCTCGTGCGAAACGTCAACTCACTGGTCTGCAGACCAGCCCCCATCTTCGATTCGGGCTCATCACTCTGGTGCAACATATCACTAGAGGAGCTTAGGGCGGGAGAGCACAGTTTTACCAGTGCGCAATTTCATTCAAGCCCCGCCAAACAAATGTTGCTCGTCGAGGACATGAGCTGGTTTGACGGCGACAAACTCGAAGGCTTCGTTGACGAGGCAATCGAGATTCTGTCCAGAAACGACGCGCTCGCGGCAAGGCTGCCATATCTAAAAGAGGCGCTTACATGGCGCCTCCGTAGAATGATCGACATCGCTGAATGGAGTTAGCGAGACAGCGTCGCGCCGTCAGCTCACCTACCTCCCGCGAAGGGCCTTGAGCTTGGCCAGGGCATCGGGGCTCAGGCGACTGCCCAGAGTCATCTTGATTTGCGGGGCTTCCTCGGCCTCGTGCACGTCGTTGTCGATCTGTTTGATCTCGTCCACCAGCATGCGGCTCGAGATGCGCGTAACACCCTTGCCCATGACGACGGCCTGGATCGTGCCGTCGCTCGACACCACGGAGCACGCGCGGCCTTCCTCGCGCGCCTCGATGCAGAGCTTCTGTACCACGGTATCGGCAGAGACGCCCGTCGGCGAGAACTCGATACGCACGCCGCGGGCCGGCAGGTTGGGGCGCTCGCTGGAGATATTGCCCGCGCCGTCAAACACAATCACAGCCTCGTAGCGGCCCTGGGCAAACGCCGCCACGTCGTTGATGAGTGCAGTGCGCGCCATATCGTGGACGTCGCTGGAATACGGATCGTCGGAATGGTCGTAGACGAGCTTTTCGTAGCGCGGCGTGCAGTGAATCACGTTGTAACCGTCGACCACCAGCAGCTCGGGCTTATTGGAGTGCACCGTCGAGACCGGATCGGCGATGGCCTGCGCAAACGCATTGCCGCCCACGCCATAGGTCGCGGCCGAAACAATCGGCTTGGCCGAGCCCTCGCCAAAGCGCTTGGCCTTGGACTTGGCGCGGTTCTTCTTGGACATGCGCTACTCCTCCCCCATGAGCTCGCCGGCATTGCGGCGCAGCCACTCAAAGCACAGCGCGGTGGTCGCCTGGGCAACGTTGAGACTCTCGGTCATGCCGCGCTGGGGAAGCTTGGTCAAGAAGTCGCATTTCTCGAGCACCAGTCGCGAGATGCCGTCGCCCTCGGAGCCCATGACGAGCGCCACGCGGCCCTCGAAGGGAGCATCCCAGCAGCTGCCCTCGGCGTGCTCGGAAGCGCCACCCACCCAAAAGCCGGCGGCCTTGAGGTCATCGAGCGCACGGGCAATGTTGGGAACCTGCGCGATGGGCAGGTGCATGACGGCGCCGGCAGAAGTCTTATAGCTGCCGACGGTCACACCGGCGGCGCGCTTGTTGGCAATGATGACGCCCGCCGCGCCCACGACCTCGGCGGAGCGCACGATGGCGCCAAAGTTGCCGTCGTCGGTCACATGGTCGAGCACGACGACGAGCGCCGGACCGTCGCCCGCACGGTCGAGGATATCGGCAACATCGGCATAGGGGAAGTTGCCAACCTCGAGCGCAATGCCCTGGTGAGCGCCATGGCTCGACAGCGCATCGAGCTGCGCGCGCGGCACATACTTAATGCGGACGCCCGCGGCGTTGAGGTCGTCGACCAGGCGCGACAAGGCGGCATCGCGCTCCCCGCCCTCGGCGATGAGCGCGCACTTGACAGGAAAACCGGTGCGCAGGGCCTCGGCGGCAGCACGACGACCTTCGATAAACTCGCCCTTGGGGACCTGAACATTGTCGCGGTTGCGATCGCGCTGCGGACGCGCAGCCTGGGCTTGGGAGCGCTCGCGCTGGCCCTTGGGAGCGGCAGCGCGGTCGTTGCGGCGAATCGGACGCGAGCCAGAAGCAGTCTGCTTGCCTCCACGCGGTGCACGCTTGCGATTGTCGGCCATAAAGCGGCCTCCTTAAATAGATAACGAACAAGAATCGACCGTCCGAGCCACGGCACCTTGCCTTTCAATCGTCAGGCATGACCACCAGGTCTATGCCCTCCTCTTTCAAGGCAATCTGCCGCACCTCGAACGGTCGACAAATAACTAGAGAGTCTTAATACGAGTGCCGGCGGCAGTATCCTCAATCGTCAGGCCAAGGTCCTTGAGCTGGTCGCGGATGGCGTCGGCCAGATCCCAGTTCTTGGCGGCGCGGGCCTCGGCGCGGGCCTCGAGAATCTTGGCAGCGGCCTCGTCCACGTCGTCACCCGTATAGGCGACCAAACCGGCGGCAACGCCCAGCAGACCCAGCGGCAGCTCGACCTTGGGCTCGGGGAGCTCAACGCCAAGCGTATCGAGCAGCTCGGCCAGCGTGTCGGCGGCGGCAAGCGCGGCGGCCTTGTCGGCAGCGTCGCCCGCCTGCTCCAGGTACTGGTTGCACTCGGTCACAAAGCCAAAGACGGCACCCATAGCACCAGCGGTGTTAAAGTCGTCGTCCATGCACTCCTTAAAGGTGGCACGGGTCTCGGCGGCCTTGGCGGCAAACGCCTCAGATGCTGCCTCATCGGCATCGGCCGTCGCATGGTTCGCGGCCCAGCGCAGGTTCTCGACCGTACCGGCGATACGCGTGAGCGAGTTCTCGGCACCCTCCAGGCGCTCCCAGGAGAAGTCGAGCGGCGAGCGATAGCTCGTCTGCAGCATCAGCAGACGCAGGGCGGCAGCGGAGTGCTGCTCGAGCACCTCGGCCAGCGTAAAGAAGTTGCCGAGCGACTTGGACATCTTCTCGCCGTCTACCAGCAGCATGCCCGTGTGCATCCAAGTGTTGGAGAAGCCCTGGTGCCAGGCGCAGGTGGCCTGGGCGCACTCGTTCTCGTGATGCGGGAAGGCAAGGTCGGAGCCACCGCCGTGGATGTCGATCGGAGTGCCAAGGTAGCGATGCACCATGGCGGCGCACTCGGTGTGCCAACCGGGACGGCCCTCGCCCCAGGGGCTCGGCCAGCTGGGCTCGCCGGGCTTAGCGGCCTTCCACAGGGCAAAGTCGAGCGGGTCGTTCTTGTCCTCGTTCTCCTCGATGCGCGCGCCAACCATAAGGTCGTCGATGTTGCGGCCCGAGACCTGACCATAGTTGAGATCGCTGCGCACGGCAAAGTACACATCGCCGTTATCGGCGGCGTAGGCGTGGCCCTGCTCGATGAGCGTCTTGATCATGGCGATCATGGGGCCGATCTCCTTGGTGGCGCGGGGGCGAACATCGGGATCGAGCACGTTGGCGGCGCGCATGACGCCGATGAACTTGTCAGAGAACTCCGTCGCGACCTCGGCGGCCGTTCGGCCCTGCTCGTTGGCGCGCTTGATAATCTTATCGTCGACATCGGTGAGGTTCTGGGCGAACGTGACCTCGTAGCCGCTCGCGATGAGCCAGCGTCGAATCACGTCAAAGCTGATGAACGTGCGGGCGTTGCCGATGTGGATGTTGTCGTAGACCGTGGGGCCGCACACGTACATGCGGACCTTGCCGGACTCGATGGGCTGGAACTCTTCCTTTTTATGGGTAGCGCTGTTGTAGATACGCATTCGTTACTCCTTAACGGTTTTCTGTAGCAGGCAGACGGCCCAGGCGCCGATTCCCTCGCCCTGGCCTTCCCAACCGAGCTTTTCGGTCGTAGTGGCGGCGACGCCCACGTTTTCGACGTCAACGCCCAGGACATGGGCAAGGTTGGCGCGCATGGCATCGCGGTGCGGGGTGATCTTGGGTTGCTGACAGGCAATGGTGCAATCGGCATCGACAAACTCGAAGCCCAGCTCGCGCGCATAGCCCATCACGCGAGCGAGCAGCACCATCGAATCGGCACCCTCGTAGGCGGGATCGGTGTCGGGGAATAGCTTGCCGATGTCTCCCCCGCGGCAGGCGCCCAGAATGGCGTCGGCCAAGGCGTGCGCGAGCACATCGGCATCCGAGTGGCCCAGCAGGCCACGCTCGTAGGGAATATCGACACCGCCGATGATACATCGACGCCCCTCCACCAGACGGTGAACGTCGTAGCCATGGCCAATGCGCAGGTTACTGAACATGGGGAAGGTCCTCTCCCTCGGCCATGCGGCCAAGCAGAATCGCGGTTACGGGACGCAGGTCCTCGGGCACCGTCACCTTAAGGTTATCGCGCGGGCTCTGGACGCAGCGGACGCGCCCACCCATGCGCTCGACCAGCGATGAATCGTCGGTACCGATAAAGCCCTCGGCAATCGCCGCGGCATGGGCGCGCTTCATGGCGTCGACACTAAAGATCTGCGGCGTCTGTGCAGCCCAATAAAGCTCACGCGGCGGCGTCTCGACGATATTGTCGCCATCGACGATCTTGAGCGTGTCGATCGCGGGCTGGCCGCACACGACACCGTCGAGCGAGCGGTCGCTCACGAGCACGTCGATAGCGTGGTCGATGGCCTCGGTCGTAATGAGCGGACGAGCGCCATCGTGAATGGCGACGTATTCAAAGCCCGCCGGAACCGCATGCACGCCGGCACGGGTGGAATCCTGACGGGTATCGCCGGCATCGGCAAAGCTGATGGGCGTGTCATAGTCAAACGGGTCGATGGCCAGGCGGCGCATCTCGGCACGGCGCTCGGCAGGACACACCACCACAATGTGGCCGACCTTGTCGCTACGATCGAACGCACGGATGGACCAGCTCATGAGCGGACGGCCCGCCACGTTAACGAGCTGCTTGCCGCCGGGATTTCCAAAGCGCTGGCCGCTGCCGCCAGCAACGACCACGGCGCATACGGGCGCCATTATGCGTTCCCCTGTTTGGTGCCCTTCATGCGGTACAGCGAGTCCGCAAGAATGGCAGGGTTGTTGACGCCAAAGTCGCCCAGGCGCTCCGGATCCTCGCTGATGTCGTCCATGAGCTCCTGCAGCGAGCCATACTCGTCGACGATCTTCTCGGCCACGCCGTCGCGCACGACGGACACGCGCGAAAGCGTGCGCAGGCCCAGCGGCGTCATGACGGAGTCCTCGTCCAGGTCGTCATAGCCCAGAACTGCCGCCACGTGCTGCGGGTCAGACAGGTCCTTAGGCGTCATGCGGCTCAGCTCGGCGCGGATCTTCTCGGCGTTGGCCTCAGAGGAATCGCTTGCGTAGTCGCGGATCATCAAGTCGTATTCGGTATCCATGCTGGAGCCCGCGAGCTGCTCGAGCTGCATCTGCACGAGCTTGCCCTGGTTACCCAGCTTGACGATGCAATCCTTAAGCTCGGTCTTTGCCTGTTGCATGATCTCGAAACTCGAGAAAATACCGGTAATGTCGGCGAGCGTGACGTAGTCGTCGAGCTCGAGGGCCGTCAAGCGCAGCAGGGAGCGGTCGAGCGACTGACGGGTAGTCTGGAGCGTGGCGACGAGCTGGTTGACCGAGCTCATGATGGTGGTGACGGGCTGGATCTCGTAGCTCTTGCCGTGAACGTACACGTTAACGACGGCGCGACGAGCCGAAACCGAGATCACGATGGCGTCGGTGAGCACCGACATGCGAGCGGCAGTACGGTGACGCATGCCCGTCTCACTCGTGGCAAGCGAGGGATCGGGATTGAGGTGGAAGTTGGCGCGCAGGATCTGGGTGAGGTCGCCATCGATAACGATGGCGCCGTCCATCTTGGAAAGCTCGAACAGGCGGTTCGAGGTAAACGAAATGTTGAGCGGGAAGCCGTCGTTACCGGCGGCGAGCACGTTTTCGGTGTCGCCGACGCAGATAAGGGCGCCCAGGTGACCGGCAATGATCATGTCGAGAGCGGTGCGGATCGGCTGGCCAGGTGCCGTCAGGCGAATGGCCTGTTCCATACGCTTTTGCAGCTCGTTCTTATCCAAGGCATCGCTCCCATCGTATACGCTCCATAAACGTCAATAAGTTTCTCACGGTTTGCCCCTGTGACGCCCGCAAAATCCGATGCTTACAGAATGAGCGAACACAGCTGAGAGCCCCAATCCAAATGAGCCGCTTATGTGGTAGCATCGGGATTCGCATAAATGAGGGAGTAGTCGCGTGATCGGGTTCGCCTCCGGTGGCGCGGCAAGTCAACACACTGGCCGATGCGGCCTGGCTTGCCTTAATGAACGAGACTCGTGGCTGTGCGCGCAACGCGTACGCCACGGGTCTTTTTTGTTACTCCCCCAAGAGGTACACGCGGGCCCGCCCGCAGAGAGGGAGCCAGACTATGGGACTCGCAGAGCTCGTGTTGCTCGCCGTTGGCCTTTCGATGGACGCCTTTGCCGTTTCCATCTGCAAAGGTCTCGGCATGAAGAAGATCAACCTTAAAGTCGCCGTGGTGCTCGGCCTGTTCTTTGGCGGCTTTCAGGCCGGCATGCCCGTAATCGGATGGGCGCTCGGCAGTCAATTCATGGGCTTCATCGGACCCATCGACCATTGGATCGCCTTTATCCTTTTGGCCTTCATCGGCGGCAAAATGCTGTGGGAGGCCTTTACCGAGGACGAGGATGAAGGCGACGGCAAGGATGCCGAAAAGATTGACCTGGGCGAGTACCTGATCCTCGCCATCGCCACCTCGATTGACGCCCTGGCCGTGGGCATCTCATTTGCCGCGCTCTCGGTTGACATCGTTCCCGCTGTATCGCTTATCGGCGTCATAACGTTTATCTTCTCCGTCGCCGGCGTAGCGATCGGCCACACCTTTGGCGCGCGCTACGAAAAACCCGCCACCATCGTGGGTGGCGTCGTGCTCATCCTCATTGGGCTTAAGATTTTGCTTGAGCATCTGGGGATTTTGGCGCTGTAACGCCAAACACAATCGCTCAAAACTCAACGCCAGCACAAGGCCTCATGCAGAGTTTTGCATAATGCCTTTTCATGCAGACTTTTGCATGTCATACTGATATGCAAAAGTCTGCACGTTAGGAGATCGCCGTGGATACCCTTCCCATCACCACACCGCGCCAAGCTGGCATCTACGTGCGCCAGGCACGCGAGGCTCAGAGTCTCACCCGTGCGACCCTCGCTAAAAAAGCCGGTGTTTCGGAGCGCCTGCTCGCATCGCTCGAGCTAGGAGACGCCACCGGCATTCGACTCGACAAGTTGCTGGCGATTTTCGACGCTCTTGGACTGGCGCTCGCAGCACAAGGGGATATCGACGAAGCGAAAAACGAGCGACCAGTCGACGCCCCGCATGCCAATCCGCTGCCTCGCAGCATCCCCAGGCACCATCACACTCAACGTCCTCATCATCGCAACCGTCGTAGTACCGCCGTTCCGGCTCTTGCAGATACCCCCCTTACGTCCGAGCTCTACGACAGGGCCTTCGCCGATTTCGCCATGTCCAATCTCGGAGTCTCGATTGCCGCAAACGCATCTAACCAAACCAAGCCCGAAGGGAAATAGCCAATGGCCAGAACATCACTTCGGACCATTATTTGCGGCGTACCTGCGGGAACGCTCACGCAAGATGAGAACGGTCTTATCAGCTTTACCTACGATCATGACTATGACGGGCCAGCCCTATCGACCAACATACCCGTATCAAATCGCACATACGGCCAACAGGTCATGAATCCGTACTTGTTTGGCCTTCTACCCGACAGCGAGGACCAACGAAAAGCGATTGCCGCCGAATTCAACGTTAGGCCCAACAATCCCGTTGCGTTGCTCAGCCATATCGGACTCGACTGTCCGGGCGGAGTGCAGTTTTGTGCCGAAGAAGATGCCGACGCCGTCCTGCATCGCGCTGGCGACTACCGCCCTATAGACGACCACGAAATTGCTCTCCGTCTCAAGTCGATCAGAGATGACCGCGATGCATCGTGGATGGGTCTAGATGAAAGTTGGTCGCTTGGAGGCAACCAGGGCAAGTTCGCGCTCGCGTTCATAAACGGCCGCTGGTGCGAATGCATGGGCTCCTCGCCCACGACGCATATTTTCAAAAATGGAGTTATCGGATTTAAACTCGAGGCTCTCAATGAGTTTGTCTGCATGAAAAGCGCCCAGCGCGCCGGTATCGCAACGGCAAACGTCGAATATCGTATGTTTGAGGACGAACCTGCCCTCATTGTTGAGCGCTATGACCGCGTGAAAGTCAAAGACGGAACGATCAGGCGCCTACATCAAGAAGACCTCTGTCAGGCACTTGGGGTGATGCCCGCCCAAAAGTACACGGCAGACGGCGGCCCGACCACACGCGACATTCAAGAGCTCCTCGTAAATACGAGCCACCATCAACTTAACCTGTATCTGTTTACGCAGATACTGTTCTTCAACGCCATTATCGGCGCACCGGATGCGCACGCGAAAAACTATTCCCTGCTCCTTGGAAACGACGGCGCAGCCATGATGGCTCGAATGTACGATGTCGCGTCGGGTTTGGCATATGAGCGCATGCGCCGCCGAGCGCGCCTCGCCATGAGCGTTGGCGGCGAAAATCGTGTGGGGCGCATCGGTCCAGGCGCTATCCGCCGATACCACGGTATGGGCGACCCCGCGCTGGAGGCGGCACTCACCGATGCCGGGCTATCCGAGAAGTTTTGCTTTGCGACCATGATGGACCTCGCCTACGAGGTACCCATTTGCATGGAAGAGGTCATGGACGAATACGCCGACCTGCCCGGCATGGCGGACCTGCGCGAGCATATGCTCGGCCCCGTCTGCGAAAACTGCCAGCGCACCCTCGACCTCATCAAGGCGGATATCGGCTAGGTGTCCGTAATCTCCCATTTCCCAAAAGAAGAGAGGGGGCACCCGTCGCAAAAGCTCGGGTGCCCCCTCACGCAATGTCATTTGCAATCCACCAGCACGTGGCTCGGACTGCTGCTAGCGCAATCTTTACGCAGCGAGGCGCTTGAGAACGTCGATGAGCAGCTCATAGAAGCGCTCGGCAGAAGCGAGCTCCATGCTCTCGTCCGGGGTGTGGACATCGGAGAGCGTCGGGCCCACGGCGATGGCGTCCAGGCCGTGCAGGGCCTCGGCAAACAGGCCGCACTCAAGGCCGGCGTGAATGGACTCGATGCGCAGCTCGGAGCCAAAGAGCTCGCGATAGCTCTCGACAAAGATGTCGCGGACCGGCGAATGCTCGGCATAGCTCCAGCCGGGATACTCGAACTCAAACTTGGCGTCGAAGCCCAAGATATCGGCCAGCGTCTGCAGGCGGTCCTTGAACTCGTTCTGCAGCGAGGTGATCGAGGAGCGCGGGGACAGCATGATCTTGACCTGGTCGTCAGAGGTGGCAACCACGCCGATGTTGGAGGAAACCTCGACGGAGCCGTCGGTGGCGACGTTGCGGCGAATCACGCCGTTAGGGGCAAGACGCAGGGCGCGGATGAGGGCAAGCGCGGACTTCTGGTCCATGGCCTCGACCTCGGCATCGTCGGCAATCTCGACGGTGCAGGTAAAGCCGGGGTCGAAGACCTCGAGCTCGGCAGTGACGTCGGCGATGATGCCCTTTGCGATCTGCGCCGCGGCCTCGGCGGCAGCGTGATCGGCGTAAACCAGCTCGGCCTTGCACTCACGGTTGATGGCGTTGTCCTTAGTGCCGCCGTTAAAGCTGACGACGGCCGGCTCGCCGGCGACCATCAAGCGGTCGATGATGCGGGCCATGATGAGGTTGCCGTTGCCGCGCTCCAGGTTGATATCGCTGCCGGAATGACCGCCCAGCAGGCCGGAGATTTCGAGCGTAAGGGTGCTGCCGGTCTTGTGCTCGCGCACGATGGGGCAGGTGTAGGTAACGACGACGCCGCCGGCGCAGCTGACGGTGGCCACGCCCTCCTCCTCGGAGTCGAGGTTGATCATGGTGCGGGCGCTGATCTGGGACTTGTCGAGCGTCTCGGCGCCAACCAGGCCGGTCTCCTCGTCGGTGGTGAACACGCACTCGAGAGCCGGATGAGCAATCGAATCGTCGTTGAGCACGGTAAGCATCAGAGCGACAGCAATGCCGTTGTCGGCGCCCAGGGTAGTGCCGTTAGCGGTGAGGACGCCGTCCTTGACGACCAGGTCGATACCATCGGTCGTAAAGTCGTGCTCAACAGAGCCCAACTTGTCGCACACCATATCGATGTGGCCCTGCAGCATCACGGTCGGGGCATTCTCGGCACCGGCAGATGCGGGCTTGCGAATGATGACGTTGTAGACCTCGTCCTGATACACGTCGAGGCCGCGCTCCTTGGCAAACGCAACCAGGAAATCGCTGATGTCCTTCTCGTTGCCAGACCCACGGGGGATCGCGCTGACCTCCTCAAAGAAATGGAACAGCTGGGCGGGCTCGTAGCCGGTAATCTTGTAGTCCATGGTGCCTCCTTGGCGCAAATGGTTAGACAATAAGACATGCGACTTGTATATTCCCAGACTTTACGTGCATAAACCAGTCGAAAACGCCGAGCGCTCTCGCATCATCGGCTAACGGTGAGGAACGTCACTTTATCAAGATGGAGCAGGCTAGATGGACAGGGCGGATGAGCTGTTGACCTCTCCAACCAACCTCAACGCCTTTTCGACGTTAATGCATACACCATTGGTATGTTTAATGAGATTTTTATCCTCGGTCACCACGTAATCGGCATCGATACGATTGGCGACGCCCAACATAAGGTCGTCCTCGAAATCGTTGTGATGATGCTTGAACACAAACGAATCGAAGACCTCGTCTGCTCCCACCGGCGCGATAAGGGCGAGCTCGCGCATCTGCCGAACGCATGCCCAGGCCGTTTCGTCCGCCGCCGCAATGGCGCTATCGCTCAGCGAGCCATTCTTCCTTCGGCACTCCTTCTTGATTGCCGCCGAGACAAGATACGAGACATCTTTGACCGAAAGCGACGAGGCAAACAGGGCAATCAGCTCCGAAGCGTCGGCAATCTCGATCAGATGGACGACGTTTGCCGTACGGTCAGACCTGCCGGAAAAATAATCCATCCATACATTGGTATCGATGAGCAACTTGAGGATTCCGCCCGCACTCATAGCTCCACCCACTCGGGATAGCGATCGGCCATGGCTTCCTCATAGAGGTCGTCGTAGTCACCCGAGAACTCAGGGATGGGGATGCCGTATTTGAGGCACGAATCGCGAACGATATGGCTGCCTTGTGCGGCCCTTGACTCCATGCGCTGGGGTTCCACTCCGTCAGAAACCGGAGCCGCCGCGTCTCCCTTCGAGGGCATGCGTCCGTTAACGACCAGATACTCCCAAAGTGTCCGAACGGCTTGTGACGGCGTCATGCCAATATGAGTCAGGACGGCGTCTCCCGCCTCTTTGAGCTGGCGATCTATACGCACGTTCATCTGAATAGATTTTTTATCGAGCAATTCGGCTTCCATGCCTCATCCTTCAGGTTGCTATACATCATCCTGGACTTAGTATAGCATCCATAAGAGCGCAGCAATGCCTTACCGAGAGGTGTAGTGGCTTACATTTTCCCGGTAAGCACCAACCTCGAACAGCTTTCCACCATGGCAGAAATTAAGACTCAAATGGGCTAACCTTCCGGCGTCTACAGCTCAATCACTTCGTCGCAAGCCTCAAGCAACTCGGGATCATGCGAGACAACAACCACTATATGATCCTCTTTCTTCTGTTGCAGAATATCAATGAACGCTGACCTACTCGCTCCGTCAAGCGCCGACGTCGGTTCATCGAATAACATGACGGGTGAGTCCTTAAGCAATACACGAATAATCGCAATCTTCTGCTTCTCACCACCCGATATATTATGGTTTTGCTCGTCCAGCACCCCATCAAGACCATTGGGAAGTGTTGAGACCAGTTTGGTCAGACCAAACTGGTCTACAA
The DNA here is from genome assembly GCA_900541125.1 of uncultured Collinsella sp. Classification (GTDB taxonomy): domain Bacteria; phylum Actinomycetota; class Coriobacteriia; order Coriobacteriales; family Coriobacteriaceae; genus Collinsella. The sequence goes on along the minus strand of UQIK01000019.1, from coordinate 24,523 downwards.
GTCGCCCGACTTCAAGAATTGGACAATTATCGCCCGCGAGTAGCGTCAGATTCTCTCTGAGTGTTCCGTTAACGATATCAGGTTCTTGCTCGGCAATACCAACGACATACGAGCGTAGATTTATAGAATTAATCTGGCTCAAATCAACCTCGTCATAAGCAATAGTCCCAACGCAATCATCGGGATATAGACCAGCTATGCCATCGAGAAGCGTGCTTTTCCCGCTTCCGTTTGCGCCCGACACGCCGTATAAGACTCCTCGATTAAGCGAGATGAGCTCTGGATAATCTATGATTCGATCGGTATCAGGGCGACAAATCGACAGGCCCTTGCACACAAGTGAAACAGGAGAACCAATGCGGACAGAACCGTTCGCCTCTTCATCCATTGCCCAAAGGCGCTTAAGGCGTTGGGCGCTCACCTTGCTCGCCTGGTAGCTTTTGCCCCAAGAAAGCAAGTTCACCAGAGCGGAATTGGCGCTCGAATAATAGCTCAATGCCGTCAGCAGAAAACCAACCGGCATATTACCTGCGACAATCTCACAGCCTCCAATCGCGAGCAAACAGAACTGCGCAAAGGAAAAAATCAACTGATTCGCAAGTTCGAACCGTGATCCGGCTTTTTGGTTAGCCAATATAGCTGGATAAAGACCATCGAAAGCCTTCTGCAGCCTCAAGGAATAGAAATCAAATAATGAATGGCGACGAAGAAAGGAGACGCTCTCCAGCTGGCTCTGGAGAGTCCCATAGAAAGCAGCGGTCTTTTCTTGAAACTCAAAGCCTCGATTGAACAGCAGCCCGCTAAACAATCGATAAACTACTGCCCCCGTAACGATGCAGGCTAGACAGGCAATCGCCATCGCAATGTTTATATTCATCAACATAATCAAGGAACAGATAATCGTTGCAACACCGCCAATGATATTTGACGCCGATGTTATTCCGAATATTATGAGGTCGTTTGAATCGTGATTGATTTGCTGATTATAATAGCCCGCATCAAATCCGATGAAAAACTTCCGGGGCAAACGCTTGACGTGTTCAAGTGTGTCAGCGTTAAGTTGATATCCCGCATGCGCTTGAAGGTCGACATAGATTAGGGAAGTCCAATAGGCCAACACCGAACCCACAATGGCGACCACGCCAATCGCGAAAATACATAAGACTAGCGTCCGCAAACTAATACCGAGGACATTTTTTGCCGCCAGCACATTTACAGTCAGTCCCAACAGATATGGTTCAGCAAGGCTGCACAGCTGAGACAAGACATCGAGAAGCAGATAGACATAAAGCCTTGGCTTATGGAGGAGATATATCTTCCAAAATCTAAACATCGCGATTTGCCTCATGCGAATACTGATAATTACAAGCCAACCGCATTCTCTGCCTGGCATTGAATTTAACGCTCGCGCATTTTCTCTGGCCCTCCATCGCGGCGTGGGGACATCCGCCCATACAAGCCGGAAACATTACACACTCGCCACATACTGGGTCGTTTGGTAAATACTCCATCCATTTCAAATAGTTCGAATTAGCTTTCACACCTTCTCGAACATTTCCAACGGCGTACTCGCCCTTGCCAACCTCATCCCAACATTTAAAAAGTCTACCAAGCGGATCGATGACAAACGAATTAAGAGAAACCGCACAGCAGACGCCTGGTTCATACGGCGTAAACGGAATAACGTTGAATCCGCGCTCGCTAGCTTTATCCATAAAGAACGTTTCAACTTGAGAGAATCCACGCTGAGAAAAACAATGAATGTCATTTGAGCAAGTATCGTTAACATTGTCGACCGCAGCAAGATAAATCGCGACTTTACCGCGAAGCCCTTTAGCGTCAAGCTCGTCAATCAACGCATCGACCTCTTTGCTATTGGACTCATCGACATTCACGCGAATGGTAATCTGAAGAACATCGGCACATGAGATGATATTGTCGATAATGGCATCATATGTCGGACGACCGTCGGCCGGGACCCTCCGCGAATCATGATCCCTCTTTGAGCCATCAATAGTGATTTGAACCGAACCGATCTGACAATCAGCAAGCTTCTGAGCAATTTCTCGCGTCAGGAGATATCCGTTCGTTACCATTCCGGCAGAATAAGTAGCGCCTGGCCTAATCGCCCCTCTCAGTTCTTTTGTCAGTCGCTCGATCATGTCCACACAGAGCAGGGGTTCGCCTCCATACCAGTCAACGTGAAGATCGTTGATCCCGGGATAGCCGGAACGCACGAATTCTGCGATATCCATCATTGTCTCTTCTGACATAGTGGGGTGCGAGCAGCCTTTTTCATAGCAGTAGGGACACCTAAAATTGCATGCCAGCGTTGGAGCAATCGTCAGTCCTAAATAGTCATTTGCAAACCTTGCCGACAAGCTCTCAAGCATCAACATTCGCCGCTCGTCAACATCGTCATTTACCAACATGCCACCCATCTTAAGGGCCTCTTCGAAATCACCATCCAAGGCGGCGGCACCCTTGCGATATAAATTCAGCTCATTCGTGTGCGCAGCGTCAAGGTCGAGAACGCCACCAGACTGGGTATTGTAGATAGTGATACCGTTCACATCATTCTCTTCAATAACGTTAAATTCAGACTCTTTCATTTATATGCTCCGTTTTCTGATAGCGCCCTTGATAGCCCAACAAAGTCCGAGGATGACAATGGGAACGACTGTTGCCAGCGCTACAAACAGCAACGTCCCCGGCACGATGAATTGAATTGGTCGCGGAGACGCAAGGGTCGCCAGCCATGTCAAGTGCAGTGGCATATTTGGATTCCCGTACCCCAAATAGAGCAGCAGGATGATGAACGATAGAACAAACGCGCCATTTCCAAAGAGTGAGATGGCCAGGACGAGCAGCAGGCATAACGTTGTGCAAATCAAGGCAGCAAGAGACAGTCGAAGAAGAAACTCTCCGATCATATCCATCGTCATTCCTATGCCACTCGCGCTTTGGACCGCACCAACGAGTATCGAAAAGAGAACAAAACCACCGACAAGCGTGACAATCGAGACAAGAGTCCTTGCAACCAACAACTGTACTGTTTTCATTCCCCTTGCATAGGAAACAAGCCATTGAGATCCCGTTATCGGAGTTCGAAACGCATAGCCGATGACGAGAACAGCAACAATAGGAAAGAACAGAGAATGGGCAAGCGGTGCCACAGCGGAAAGGTAGCGAGCTCCATCTTTAACGAGGTCTCCCGGAATTCCCACAAAACCATATTGTGGGTTTGGAAAGAAGCCCATAACACCGTCGCCAAGCCAATCGCTCGTTCCGTAGGCTCTCCATGGTTCATAAGACACAGAATAAAGCAATGCGAGCACGAAACCTGCCGCAATCAGCAGAAGAGGCGCTTTGCTCTTCATAACTCGATAGGCTTCAGCCTTAATCATATCTTCGCAGCGCATTTCTACCCCCTCCTCGCTTTGATTCCCATGACCCCGAGCTGCAACGAAACAACGGTGCAAATTACAGAGAAAAGAATGATCTGATTAATGGCTAGGCCTTGAAAGCACAGATTTCCAAGATGGCGTAAGTATGGTCCGACTGAGAGCCACCAGGGAATTTGCGTCGATGCGTGATTGGAAAAGACCACCAGCGTATATTCATCGGAGGCGAGCAGCGTCCCGACCAACACCAACATAATGCTAAGCGGTGCATTTCTAAGTAAATAGAAAACTGCCATCGACTGAGCTACTAATGCAGCCAAAATAGCATCAATCAAAAGCAACACGGGCAGGTATCTATCAAGAAACACCCGCCCATCCACATAGCAGCCAAGCGGAGATTTGAAGAGAGTGAATCCCGAAAACAGGTCGAACGCTGTTGAAGTTGCAATCGTCAGAACAAGCCACTTTGCGACAACGGCCTTTGCTACACCCGTCCCTTTTGCATACGTCACTTCAGAAGACCTGCTTTGATAATCCATGGCGCAGGAAATAACAATGCATCCGGCTAGAACGAAAAACCACTCGTAGGTCATGAATAGTGCCGTCCGAACCGCCGAACCAGCTGGGTCAGTCTTGTCGAGGATGTTTGCAAAGAAACCAATCTGTTTGCCGACTCCCCCTAAATCAGATGTTCCATAAGTCCCATACATATTTGGATTACAGACATCTTTAACAATCCAAATTCCCCAGATCAACAACACGAAAAAGGCTGGATTTCTGAGCAACCGACGGGCTTCGCATCTAATCAGTCGCAGAAGTTGCATTATCTGCCTCCCCGATCAAATCCAAAAACCGCTTTTCCAGACTTCGGTCTTTGTAGGAGTTTTCTTCCTTAACGAGAAGTCTGCCTTGATGGAGAAAAGCAAAAGATGTCGCAACTTTCTCCAATTCATCTAGGTTATGGCTTGAAATGAGCACCGTTTTATCCCGTTTGTCCTTCAACGACAGCAGGAGATCACGCACCTCAATCACACCCACTGGATCGAGCCCGTTTATGGGTTCATCCATGATGAGTAGTTGCGGGTTGCCCAGAAGAGCCGTTCCGATATCCAGGCGACGCTTCATGCCGAGCGAGTATTGTTTTACCGATGCATCCGCCGCATTTTCTAGGCCAACGGCAGCGAGCACTCGATTAACTTCACTTTTCGGCAGCCCCCACTCGATACAGCGTGAGATCAAGTTTTCTCGACCGGTTAAGTTCAAGAATGCCCCACAGCCGTCGGGGACGAATCCGATATTTCTGCGTGCTCTTGCCAGACCTGTTCTCCCAGACTCGCCGAAAAAACTGATTGAGCCTTTCGTTGCTTTAAGCAAGCCAAGAAGAATATCAATCAACGTACTCTTCCCCGCGCCGTTCTCCCCAACGAGAGCGCACACTTCGCCCTCATCTATATCAAATGAAACATCAGACAACGCCCAGTTTTTGCCGTAGCGCTTTGATAGATCCTTGATTGAAATCGCATTACCCATGTCTCATGAACCTCATTAAAAAGGCAGCGCGGTCGACGGATGGCAGTTATCGACCACGCTGCTTACCCTCTGCTGTCTTAACCAGCATTAACGTTCGCGTTGCTAGAAATGAACATATACGCCAAAACAGCTACAGCGCGAACACGGGTGGTAATTGCGGCAGCCACCACCGCCACCCTGCACGTTGCTACACGGATCGATTACCCAGTTCATAATTACCTCCTTTCGATTTATCGTCTGTTTTAATACTCCGTTATCGTATATCGATAACCTTATGATTTCAAGAACTATTTTCAAATAAATTAAGGCTCCTACCGATCGTTTGCGGTAGGGGCCTTGCATGCATACGTGTTTGTCTTCTTATTCTGTTTTGTTATTCCTTAGAAAGATCTACTACGTAAACCTCTGTGGGCAATATCTCGGAAGGGTCGGGATTGCGTCTTTGCAAAATCTTATTCCGCGCGCGCGCGATGGTAAGTTCCTCAAGTTCTATTTCACTCACGCGACGGATCAAATCTCCCGGCTGACAATCCAACTCAACACAGATATCGAGCAATGTCTTCAAGCGTATGGCCTTAATTTTTGCATTACGGATTTTAGAAATGTTAGCTGGCGTATGCCCAGTCGCTCTTATTAGATCGGCATTTGTTTTCCCGGTCTTGAGCAAAAGTGTCTCAATCTCAATAATGAGATAATCCATGGTCAATCACCTAGACCAAATCATCGGACTGGGACTGCAAAAGCGCCCCATAGCGCCAGAAGATCGACAAAGCGAAAGCAACCATCATTGCAATGATGGATCCCACATCCAAAGTGATGCCTGAGTCACCAATCTGAAGGAGAGCGGAATTCATACGACAGCTCAACATACAATTACCCATCATTATTTTTAAATCGCTGCCAATCTGTAGAGAGCCCATCACGGCATTGATTGCAAATAGGCAAGCAATAACGGTAATCATCCGTGCATGTCGAATAGTAAAAGGCGATTGACGACGGGCGACATCGAAGCTGATGCTTAACAATGTGAACTCCCCTGCAAGGAGCAAAACCGCCCATAGCGCCAAATTTGGGAGCGCGATGCTGCCGCCCTTACCAAGCTCAACGACCCCCTCGATTACCACTGCGCCGTTCAAAATACTTTGGCATGCAACAACAAATGCCGAACCAAAGACGGCGATGGTAGCGATGGCTATAAGTACCAGCACGGCACAAAGAACCATTCCGATTTTTCTCATGTTATCGAACGACATCTCAATTCTTTGAGCGCTATTCGCCATAGTAACTCCTTTTGCCATCCAGCAGAACATTTTCAATTATTTTATCGTTACCGGAAACTCTTCTCTACAAGAAAAGGGGCGCACCTCCATCGGAAACGCCCCCCATCATGCAAGGTTATATTCAATCCCTATAGCGCGCCAGAGCCGGCTTGCATCATGCCGCCGGGGCCCGAGGTCACGCCGCCGCTCACGGGCGCGGCGTTGCCGGTGTGTGGCGCTGCCGGGACGGTATCGCCACCGAGCGTGCCCGCCGGACGCGGTGCCGGGATCTCGCCCGTGCCGTGGCTAAAGACAAACTTGCCATCGGCCACGTCGCACAGGACGGTATCGCCCTCGCCCCACTCGCCGGCCAGAAGCTCCTCGGACAGCGGGTCCTCGATGAGCTTTTGGATGGCACGGCGCAGCGGACGCGCACCGTTGGTAAGGTCGGTGCCCTCGGCCACGATCTTGTCATAGGCCGCATCAGAGAGCTTGATGTTCATGCCGTTGGCAATCAAGCGCTGACGCAGGTCGTCCACCAGCAGGTGCGCGATCTTGGTCAGGTTCTCGCCCGAGAGCTTCTGGAACACCACAATATCGTCGATGCGGTTGAGCAGCTCGGGGCGGAACAGGCGCTTGAGCTCGCCCATCGCGCGGCCGCGGATCTCACTCGAGGTGAGGCCCTGCTCGCCGGTGGTGCCAAAGCCAACGCTTGCATCCTGCGCGATCTCGCGGGCGCCCACGTTGGATGTCATGATGATCACGGTGTTGCGGAAGTCGACCGTCTTGCCCTGGCTATCGGTCAGACGACCCTCCTCCAGCACCTGCAGCAAGATGTTAAAGATATCGGGGTGCGCCTTCTCGATCTCGTCGAACAGCACGACCGAGTACGGGTGGCGACGAACGGCCTTGGTGAGCTGGCCGCCCTCGTCGTGACCGACGTAGCCCGGAGGGCTACCGATGAGCTTGGAGACCTCGAACTCGCTACCGAACTCAGACATGTCGAAGCTGATGAGCGCATCCTTGCTGCCAAAGAGGTACTCGGCGAGCGTCTTGGCGAGCTCGGTCTTGCCCGTGCCGGTGGGGCCCAGGAAGATAAAGCTGCCGCCGGGGCGACGCGGATCCTTGAGCGGCGAGCGGCTGCGGCGCACGGCCTTGGCAACTGCCTCGACAGCCTCATCCTGACCGATGATGCGCGTCTTGAGCACGCTTTCGGCCTGCAGCAGGCGACGGCTCTCGCTCTCAGTAAGCGAGGACACCGGCACGCCCGAAGTCACGGACACGATGTCGGCAATCTGACTCACATCGATGGTGAGCGGGCTGGCGTCGAGCTCGGCGGTCCAGGCGGCCTTGGCCTCGGCGAGCTCAATCTCGGCGGCCTTCTGCTGCTCGGTGATCTCGGCGGCCTTGTTCATGTCGTCGCTCTCGGTGGCCTCCTGCGCGGCGGCCTTGAGCTCCTCGATGCGATGCTCGGCCTCGCGCACCGGCTCGGGCGCGCGATTCGCGGCGATGCGAGCGCGAGCACCGGCCTCGTCGATGAGGTCGATGGCCTTATCGGGCAGGAAGCGATCCTGGATGTAGCGGTTGGAAAGGTTCGCAGCGGCCTCGATGGCACCCTGCGTATAGCGCACATGGTGGTGCTCCTCGTAGCGCGGCTTGAGCGCGGTCAGGATCTTGATCGTGTCCTCGACGCTCGGCTCCTCGACATCGATGGTCTGGAAGCGACGCTCGAAGGCCGGGTCCTTGGTGAGGTACTTGCGGAATTCCTCGGCCGTGGTGGCGCCGATAATCTGGAAGGCACCGCGCGCGAGCACGGGCTTGAGCATGGAGCTCGCATCGATGGAGCCCTCGGCAGAACCGGCACCGATGATGGTGTGCATCTCGTCGATAAACAGGATGACGTCGTCGGCTTCGGTTGCCTCCTGGATCACGTTCTTGAGACGCTCCTCAAACTCGCCGCGATACTTGGCACCCGCCACGAGGCCCGGCAGGTCGAGCGTCCAGATATTTTGGTTCATGAGGTTCTCGGGCACGTTGCCAGCTGCAATCTGCTGAGCTAAGCCCTCGACGATGGCCGTCTTGCCCACGCCGGGGTCACCCAGAATGAGCGGGTTGTTCTTGGTGCGGCGCGAAAGGATCTCCATCATACGCTGGACTTCCTTTTCGCGACCAATTACAGGGTCGAGCTCGCCGTCGCGCGCCTTCTGCGTGAGGTTGGTCGCGAACTGCTTGAGCGTGTCGGTGCCACTCCCCTTTTGCTGAGAGGCATCCGAGCCGCTAAAGAACGGCAGGCCCGCACCGGGGCGACCAGCACCGGCGCCGGCGAGCGGACGCTTCTTGTCCTGGTCCTTGGCGGTGAGTTTCTCGATAGCCTTTTTGATGGAGGCGGACGACACGCCCAGGCGCATGAGGATGTCCATGGCCATGCCGTTGCCCTCTTCGACGATGCCGATGAGCAGGTGCTCGGTCGACACGTAGGTCTGGTTGTTCTCACGCGCCACGCGGAATGAACGCTCCATCACGCTGATGACGAGCGGTGTAAAGGCGAGCTTGGCTGCCTCGGTCTCCTCGCTGGGCTCGGGAACGGTGGTCTGGACCTCTTTGAGCGTGTCCATGATGTCGTCGTAGGAGATATCGAGCGAGCGCAGTGCCTCGGCGGCGATGCCCTCGTCCTCCTTGGCAAGCGCGAGCAGCAGGTGCTCGGTGCCCACCTTATTCGAATGAAGATCGAGCGCCTCTTGCTTGGCCATGGACATGACCTTGCGCGCGCGATCGGTAAAACGGTCTAACATGCTAGTTCCTCTTAGACGAGCTAGTTTTTCAAACGCAAAGCGCCGCCCCGCGGCAGCGCTTTGGTCTCTTTACCCATATGGAGTATATGTTAACCGTTGGGACCTTTCCCGCCCGTAGCCGCGCGACAACGTCTACAAAAAAGGAATCGCTCTGGTCCGCTTGGCGGTTTGGTTTTGCGCTGCTGTCTAGCAGGCGGGCTCAACACCCATGTTCTCGGCAACGTCATTGACGGTATCGGCAATGGGAGCACCCGGCATGTGCACGAGCTCCATGTGCGGCTCGGCAAAGACCGTGCCCATGGGGAAGGCGCGGCGGAAGACAAAACGAGCAACCGGACCAGCCACCAGCAGGTTCCAGGGCAGGGCCATGATAAAGTTGCGCGGAATGTTGATGAGCCACATCACCGGCAGCATCTGCAGGTTTGCGAGCGGGCCGCCGGGCATGTGGAGCAAACCCTCGCACGCGCCGTAGAGCGACATGATGATAACCATGGGAACGACCATGCAGGAGCTGACGGCGAGCGTCATGGCAAGCGGTGAGCTCTTGCCCGGCGTGACCAGGAATTTAAAGGCGAAGCCCTTAGCAAGGGGGCTGGCAACAAACCAGTCGCAGCACATGGCAAAAACGTAGGCAACGGGGAAGCCGAGCCACGCGGCGGCAACAACCTCGCCGTTGATGGCCCCATGCTGCAGGGCAACGTTGTAGATGCTCATCCAGAGCACCATGCAAAAGCACATGATAAAGGTGAACAGCAGGCTCTCTCGTTTGTTGATAGGCATAAAGGGCATGGTCCTTTCTGTGTTACGCCGCGACACCACGCAACAAAAACGGGCGGGCAAGATGGAGCTGTTGGGACTTCATCTCGCCCGCCCGTGGTACGTGCGTCTGCGACTACTTATGTGGTAAAACCAGCCTAGCATGAAAGGCCTGCGCTTCGTAAGCGTTGAGTTTATGAAGATGCAGGCACCAATAATCCCCGACCCCATAAGTTGCGGTGGAATACGGACTGTTTTGACCCTTTAAGCAGCAATTCAGTCCCTATTTCACCGCAACTCATTTGGTGCAAAGTAACCTATCCCCCTTGCACCAATTAGCTGGTGTGGCGCCAGCGAGGGTCGGTGAGCGTACGCGCCACACCCAGGCCAACGGGCAAAAACGCCACGATGAGCACTGCGCGCACAAACCAGCCGAGCATATTGACTGTGTCGAAGGTGCACATGTAATACATCGAGCGATACAGATACAAACCCGGCACCATAATGACAATCGAAGGCACCGTGAGAGCGATACGCGGGTAGGTGAGCTTGACTTCGGCCAAGCTTGCCAGCAGACCCGATACCAGCGCGCCGATAAACGCTGCTGCCTCGGGAGGCATTCCCGTGCTGAGGCCCAGGAAGGGAATCATCGTCGGCGCATCGACAAGGGTCAGACGCAGGGTATTGGAAACGGCGCCGATCAACCCAGCTGCCGCGGCCATCTTTACCGGGCTGTTGAACATCACCGAGAAGCCGAATACGCCAACGAAGCTCATCACCACGCGCAGGAGCGTAAGGGCAAGCGGCGAAAGGCCCAGTGGGGCAAAGTCGTCCGGCGCCAGGCCAACACACTCGGCAACCATCCAACCTACGAGCGTCGCCATCACAATAATCGATACGGCATATGAAAGGCGCTCGATACCGCTTCGCATGTCGAGCTTAGCGATGTCGAGGCCTGCCGTAATGAGGGGAAAACCTGGAATCACAAAGAGCATGGCGCCGATATAGCCTTCTTGGTGCGACATTGCCCCCGGTACGACCTGGCCAAGGCCGAGCAATGCCAGCAGATACGAAACGCAAGCGAGCGCAACGCCCGTCGTCAGCGCGCTAAACTGGCCAAGACCCTGCTTGAGAATATGGGAGCGAGCAAAGTTACCGACACCAGCGCCTACGAATGCACAGGCCATCTCGATAGGGCCGCCGCCGAGCAAAAAGACGAAGGCGCCGCAAGCACAGGCTGCCGCAAGGCCCTGTTGCCAGGGAGAGTAATCGGGTTTTGAACTCTCAACGGTCTTGAGCATCTCGTGGTATTCGTGCACGGTAAACCGGCGCCCATACGTCTCGATTTCCTTTAAGAAGCTCTCCATCATCCAAATGCGATGGGTATTGACTCCCGTTGTGGGCAGGCTGACAACCTCGTTAAAGCAGTGGCCATCTTCGATGCAGGTGCACTCAAACGACAGAAGACTTAAGTCAACGTGGATGGTGACACCGAGTACGGCGGCAACACGATTCATGGTATCGCGCACGCGCCAGGCACCCGTTCCGCTTGCCAGCATAAGCATGCCGGTGCGGCAGATGATGGATGATTTATCGGTGAGCGGCGCATCGACGGCAAGCTCATCGCCTGCCGTCACGATCTGGTGCCAGTCAGTTTTCATATGGAGCGCGCCGGCACGAACGCCGTGGTGCATGGGGGCTCTCGAAAGCAGCGAGTTAAGGCGCGAAGACTGTGGGGGCTCCGTTGATTCGTCCTCAACCTCATCAGTCTCTTCATCGACCAGATCAAAGGAATCAAGCGGCGCTGGCTCGCGACGGTCGATCAGCTCCTCATCCTCATCATCAAAGTAATTGAACTGATCGAGCATGTCCTCTTCGATTGCACGCTCGCTCGCGTCGTCCATATAGACGCTCCCTTCCTACCGACTAACCCCCATCCTAGGCAGCAACGGCTAAAGGAAACATAAAAGAGACGGCTGTCATGCATGAAAGGCGCAAACCCCCAATGCGTCGGTAGACCCCCAACGACTAGGACTGTCCCCAAGTGCCGGCAGAAAAGGAACGTCCCTAAGTGCCAGCCAGAGCAACGCCGCAGGTAGAGGACGGACAGCGAGCGACGTCCAGGGCGAACAAGTTGGCATGAAAAAGGCAAGGCATAGACCTTCTGGTCATGCCTTGCCTTTTGAATGACAAATTGTCGCCCTGGGCGGCGCGCAGCGTCGAGCCGTTACGCGGTTCGTAGAACCGCGTAACTAATTAGTACATCTTTGCGCCGGCAGGGATGGAAGCGTCGAGCTGAATCAGGTTGAGGCGCTCCTCGCCCTCCTCCTCGTGGATGGCGCTGATGAGCATGCCGCAGCTGGGGATACCCATCATCTTGCGCGGGGGCAGATTGGTGATGGCGAGCAGGGTCTTGCCGACCAGGTCCTCGGGCTCGTAATAATCGTGAATACCGGAGAGGATGGTGCGGTCGGTACCGGTGCCGTCGTCGAGCGTAAAGTTCAGCAGCTTCTTGGACTTCTTGACGGCCTCGCATGCCTTGACCTTAACGGCGCGGAAGTCGCTCTTGGAGAAGGTATCAAAGTCGACGAACTCCTCAAACAGCGGCTCGACGGCAATCTTGGAGTAGTCGAGCGTGGGCTTGAGCGGCTTGACGAAGGGGCTCGCGGTGTTGCCGGCCTCGGCAGCCTTGGCAGCGGCGGCACCGGACTGGAAACCCTTCTCGGGCTTCATGTGCGGGAACAGCAGCACGTCGCGGATGGAAGCCTGGTTGGTGAGCAGCATGACCACGCGGTCGATACCGATGCCGATGCCGCCCGCAGGAGGCATACCGTACTCGAGGGCGCGCACGTAATCCTCGTCGTACTCCATGGCCTCGTCGTCGCCGCCGGCCTTCTCGGCCATCTGGGCAGCGAAGCGCTCGGCCTGGTCGACCGGGTCGTTGAGCTCGGAGAACGCGTTCGCGTACTCGTGGCCGGCGATGACCAGCTCAAAGCGATGGGTCAGGCGCGGGTCATCCTCAAAGCGCTTGGCAAGCGGGCTAACCTCGATGGGGTAATCGCACACGAAGGTGGGGTTGACGATGGTGTCCTCGCCCAGCTCGTCATAGATCTCGGCGATGATCTTGCCGGCGGTCCACTCGGGCTTGATCTCCAGGCCCTTCTCGCGTGCGGCGGCAGCAAGCTCCTCAACCGGCGTGTCGATGGTGACCTGCTTGCCGAGCACGTCAGAGACGATATCGGTCATGGGACGGCTGGCCCACTCACCAGAAAGGTCGATGGTCTGGCCCTGGTACTCGATGACCTCGGGGTTGCCGATGGCCTTGTTAGCCGCCTTAATGACACCCTGGGCGAGCGCCTTCATGCCCTCGAGGTCGGAGAAGGCACGGTAGGCCTCCATCGTGGTGAACTCGGGGTTGTGGGTAAGGTCCATGCCCTCGTTACGGAAGATGCGGCCGATCTCGAACACGCGCTCAAAACCACCGACGATGCAGCGCTTGAGGTGCAGCTCGGTGGCAATACGCAGGTAGCACTCCTGATCGAGCGCATTGAAGTGCGTGATGAACGGCTTAGCAGTAGCGCCGCCCTGGATGGTCTGCAAGATGGGGGTCTCGACCTCCATGTAGCCGTCGGACTCCATAAAGCGACGGAAGGTGGAGAGAATCTGCGAACGCTTACGGAAGGTCTCGCGAACGTCGTCGTTGGCGATCAGGTCGACATAGCGCTGGCGATAGCGGGTCTCCTTATCGGAAAGACCGTGGAACTTCTCGGGCAGCGGACGAACGGCCTTGGAAAGCAGGGTCGCGCTCTTAGGGGCAACGGAAAGCTGGCCGCGCTGGGTACGCACGACCACGCCGGTCACGCCCAGGATGTCGCCCAGGTCGAGGGCCTTGAGCGTACTCCAGGCAGCCTCGTCCATGTCGTTGATGCGGCAGAACAGCTGAATCTCGGCAGTCGCATCGCGCACGACGATGAACATGATCTTGCCCTGACCGCGCTTGGCGACCACACGGCCGGCGATCTTCACGACATCCTCGGTGTCCTCACCATCGGCAAGATCGGCGTACTTAGCCTCGATATCGGCGACGTAGTCCTCAAGCTCAGAGTGCTCAGGATAGGGGTTCTGGCCCGCCTCGAACAGGGCGGCGCGCTTGGCCAGGCGGGTGGCGCGCTCGTCGTTGAGCGTCGATGCCTGATCGGCGGCGTTCTGGTTCTCTGCCATAAGTTAGCTCCTCAAACTAAAACGCTCCCCAGGATTCGGTCCCAGGGAGCGAAAACATACCTTTACGCGGGACCGTGGTCTAGCGTGCGATCTTGGCGATGGTGTAGACGCGAGTCTTGCCGGAAGGCGTAACGACCTCGACGGAGTCGCCCTCGCCGTGACCGATGATGGCGTGACCGACCGGAGACTCGTTGGAAATCTTGTGCTCGAGCGAGTTGGTCTCGGTGGTACCGACGAGCGTGACTTCCATGACCTCGCCGTTGGGATCAATCAGCGAAACGGTGGAACCGATGGAGACGGTCAGGTCGCCCGTGGTGGCAGCAACCTGAGCGTTGGCGAGGATGGCCTGGATCTCGGCAATACGAGCGGCGTTCTGGGCCTGCTTGTCCTTAGCGGCGTCGTACTCGGAGTTCTCCGAAAGGTCGCCGAACGCGCGGGCTTCCTTGATGTCCTCGACGATCTCCTTGGCGTAATCGCCCTCACGCCAAGCGAGCTCCTCGACGAGCTTCTGGCGGCCCTCAGCGGTCAGTACGATCTGGCTTGCGTCCATACGGATATCTCCCCAACTCTGATCAAACAATCAACTGTCAACAAAACGAAAAAGACCGGCTAGCCTGCGGGCAAGCCGGTCAGGTGCTCACCCCAAAGGGATGGGACTACTCTGCGTCCGCGTCGCTGTCCTCTGCCTGCTTCTTCTTGGCAGCAGCGAGCTTGGCCTCGAGCTCAGCGATCTCCTTGTCCTCCTCGGACTGCTCGACCACGACCTCCTCGGCCTGCTTGGTCTCGGCCTTATCGTCGCCCTCCATACCCTCGCGGATATTCTTGACGGTAGAGCCGAGGGACTTGCCGAGCTTCGGCAGGTTCTTGGGCCCGAAGATAATCAGGACAACGACGAGAATAATGATGAGCTCAGGAGCCCTCAGTCCAAACATGTAGACCTCCACAATACAGCGAGACAAGCTCGAATGAGTATACCGCGGGTATCGCGGTATCACAACACTAGCTAAAAAAAGGGACCGCAAGAAGCGGTCCCTCCTCATGCTCTGGTCGGGTTGACTGGATTTGAACCAGCGACCCCTGCGTCCCGAACGCAGTGCTCTACCAAACTGAGCCACAACCCGTTAGCTCGACTATAGTAACAAAGATTTTCGCCGCGTGCTAGAGAAATTTTTATTTCTTTGGCGCGTCGATTTGAACCGTGTTGGGAATAAGCTCAGTCGCGCAGGACCACCAGCCGTTTTGCTGGGCAGCGTCGGCAAGCCTTTCGGCCATGTCGGCGGTGTCGCAAATGGCAAACGAGCAGGCACCCGATCCGCACACATCTACAGCAACGGTGCCGTCCTGTTTACGCAGCCAATCGAGAACCGTTTGAATCTGCGGCTCCATCTGTGCGGAAATGACACCCAAGTTGTTATGGATGAGCGCATATGCCGTCTCTGCATCACCAGCACGCAAGGCAGAAGCCATCGCGCCGGGCTTGTCCGCAGGCACCGGGGCCTCGTCAAAACGTCGATAAGCCTCAATTGTCGAAACGCTCGCCTCGCGCGGCTTAACCAGCACGACGGGCGTCGCGGGCAGCGCTGGGTACTCAGTTGCCAGCACGTCTCCCCCACCTACGTAGAACGCAGGGCTCGCGTGCAAAAAGAACGGGACGTCAGCACCAATGCCGCGCGCGATGTCGTCGAGTGCTGGGTCGGTGCGATCAATGCCCCAGAGCTCCGCCAAGGCGACAATGACCGCGGCCGCATCCGTCGAGGGGCCGCCCAAGCCGGCGCACAATGGAATACGCTTCTCAATCGTCACGCAGATGTTTGCCTCGCGACCATAATGCTCGGCCATAGCAACCGCAGCCCGATACGCCGTATTCTTTTGCATGGGAAAATCTGATGCCGGAACCGTCTGAACGGCCAGCGCCTGCGCCGGCGTGACCGTCACGGTATCGGAAAGACCGACGGCTGCCATCAGGGAATCGACCCTGTGGTAGCCGCGGTCATCGCGCTCGGTATGAACCCCCAAGTAGAGGTTAATCTTTGCCGGCGCGGAAAGAGTCAGGGACCGATCGGTCACCGTTAGTGCTCCTCGAGCTGATTGCCGAGCGGGGTAAAGATATGCTCGCCGCTCTCAGGGTCGAATAGCTCGACCTGACCGGTGAGGACATCGATATACTGGTAGGACTGACGCGACTTGCGGCCGCGGCGCTCGTCAACCTCGACGATAAAGACGGCGGGGTGGACGCTCTTGATGGTGCCCATGCGCTCGACAACGCGGGTGCGGCCCATGTTGGCCTTAACCTTGACGCGATCGCCCACCATATCGGTCAGCTTCTCGTGGATGTCGTCGACGTGATTGACTTCCATCTCTTCCATGAACAGGGCCTCCAGAAGGTGCAATTCAAAAAGGGGATAATACCCCTAAGATAGACAAAACTCTAATACTATAGCACCCTGCTGCCGCCATACGCAAGTAGCTAAATCAGCCCCGTCCCAAATACGTACCAGACGACAACCTCGCATGACCAGTTGTTACGCGGTTTAGTAAAACCGCGTAACCTAAAGGTTGTCGGTATCGAGGACGATGGTGAATGGGCCGTCGTTGATGAGGTCGACCTTCATGTCGGCGCCAAAGATACCGTGCGCCACATGCTCAACGTCCTCGTGCACAAGCGTCAGGAAGTACTCGTAGAGCTCGTTGGCGACATCGGGGGCGCCGGCATCCGTAAACGATGGGCGGCGACCGTGGCGGCAGTCGGCGAACAGCGTGAACTGCGACACCACGAGCACCTCGCCGTCGACATCGGCAAGCGCCAAGTTGGTCTTGCCGTTCTCGTCCTCGTTGATACGCAGCCCGCGGAGCTTGCTCCACAGCTTGTCGGCCTCGGCACGCGTATCGCCATGGCCCACACCCAGCAGCACCAGGTAGCCGCGTCCAATGCGGCCCACGCACTCGCCGTCGACCGTCACGCCGGCGTTGAGTACGCGCTGCACCACCGCACGCACGGCCTACTCCTCGCCCGTCAGCTTGGCGGACAGATGCTCGAGCGCGTGGAAACGATGGCTGATGGCGTTCTTCTCGTCCGCCGTCAGCTCGGCCATGGTCTTGCCCGGCGTGTCGACCGGCAGGAACAGCGGGTCGTAGCCAAAGCCGTGATCGCCGCGGCCCTCGTGCGCGATAACGCCCTCGCAGGCGCCCTCGCCATAGGTGACCAGGCCGTCCGTGTCGATGAGCGCGACGACGCTCATAAAGCGCGCAGTGCGGTCCTCGTCGGCCACGCCCTCCAGATTCACGAGAAGCTTGGCGTTGTTGGCGGCATCGTCTCCGTGCACGCCCGCATAGCGCGCGCTATACACACCGGGCTCACCGTCCAGCGCGTCGACGACCAAGCCCGAATCGTCGGCAATGGCCATAAGGCCCGTCTCCTCAACCGCAGCCTGCGCCTTGATGATGGCGTTCTCCAAAAACGTCGTGCCGTTTTCCTCGGGATCCTCAAAATCGCCCAGCTGGCCGAGTGCCACAAAGCGTACCTCGGGCATGACCTTGCCCAAAATGGCCTCGATCTCGGTGAGCTTATGGGCGTTGCCCGTTGCCACGACGATGGTCGCCGCCGGGTCGAGGGTGTCGATGTCGATCTTCTCAAGTGCCATGAGTGGTCTCCTTGTCTCTATAGCAATGCCGCGCCGAGGGCGACGAGGGCCTCTGCCTCTCCCCTCTCAATCAACGGCTGTCTTGTGCCTACACGTCTCCGCAGATAAAACCTACCAAAATAAACCTGTCCCTTTTTGGCAGGTTAGGCGAGGGCTTGGCGCTGAAGCTCGATGAGCTCGGCGATACCCTTGTCGCCCAGGTCGAGCAGGGCGTTGAGGCGCTTGCGGTCGAAGGGCGCCTGCTCGCCGGTACCCTGGAGCTCGATCATCTCACCGGTGTCGGTGGCGACGAGGTTCATGTCGACCTCGGCATGGCTGTCCTCGGAATAATCGAGGTCAAGCAGCGTATTGCCGTCGACAACGCCCATGGAGATGGCAGCCACCTGGCCGGTAAGCGGGATGCGATCGATCTTGCCCGCCTCGACCCACATGGCGAGGGCGTCGTGCAGCGCCACCCAGGCGCCGGTGATGCTCGCTGTACGCGTGCCGCCATCGGCCTGAATCACATCGCAGTCGACGGTGACGGTGTACTCGCCGAGCGCCTTCATGTTGACGACGGTACGCAGGCTGCGGCCAATGAGGCGCTCGATCTCCATGGAGCGACCCTTGCGGTTGGCGTGCTCGCGCTTGCAGCGCTTGCCGGTCGACGCCGGCAGCATGGCGTATTCCGCGGTCACCCAGCCGGCCTTAGCTCCCTTTCGCCAGCCCGGCACGCCCTCCTCGATAGTGGCGGCGCACAGCACGCGCGTGTCGCCGAACTCGGCCAGGCACGAGCCGTGGGCGTGCTTCATGACGCCACGGGTGAGCTTAACGGGGCGCAACTCGTTGGCGGCGCGACCGTTGGCGCGGTTGACCTGCATGTACTCCATAGAAATTTCCTTTCGGCAAAAGATGTGGCGAAGGCTTGGGCGGCTGCCTTACATCTATTTCAGCTCATCGATATCGATATGTTCGATGCTCTTGAGCGGCTGACCAAAGATAAAGCTGCCCGCCACCGCAAACTCGGCAATGTTATCGGCCGTCGTGGCAAAACGATGCTGCGGCTCGGCGGCGTCGCCCGCCAGCTGCTCGCGGCGTGTGAGGATATCGGTCAGCTCGCGTGTAGTCTCCTCGGCGGAACTTACGACGCGCACCCCAGGCCCCAGCGCATGGCGGATAGGTCCCACCAACAGCGGGAAATGCGTACAGCCGAGCACCACGGTATCGATACCGTGGTCGCGTAGCGGCTCAACCGTGGCACCCACCAGCGCACGCACAGCAGGCGTATCGAAGATGTCCTCGTTCTCAAGCCACTGTTCCTGCAGATGTGCACCCGAGGCGAGCTCGTGTTCGACAACCTCGACAAAGCTCGAGGCAGGACAGCCGTATACATCGACACCGGCATCCAGGTCCTGAATGGCGCGCGTGTAGGCGCCCGAGCGAATAGTGAGGTTGGTGGCGAGCACGCCCACGCGACGCGTACGCGTGCTGTTGATTGCCGCACGGGCACCCGGCGCGATCACACCGATCACGGGAACGTCGAGCACCTGCTGGGCCAGACGCAAGGCCGCAGCGGTCGCCGTGTTGCAGGCGATGACCATAATCTTGACGTCGTGCTTCGAAAGCCAACGACCCGCCTGCAACGCAAACGAGCGCACTTCATCCTCGGTGCGGGTGCCGTAGGGGCAGCGCTTGGTGTCGCCAAAGTAGTAGACGGACTCGTGCGGCAGCGCCGTCGCAATCGCGCGCGCAACCGTCAGACCGCCCAAACCAGAATCGAACACGCCAATCGGGCGCGTGTCGCCTGCCGGATTCTCGATATCGGACATTACCTCACCAGTCTCTCTCGAAAAGACATGTCCAAGTGCGGCGGCGCCGCGCTACGAACGCGCCGCGACCAGCAGCTCTGCCGTCGCCGCCCAACCGTCGACAATTTTGCCGCGCGTAACGAAAGCGTTCTCGCAAGCAGCCAGGAACTCGGGCGCGCCGGCGCTCGTCAGGCCATTCTCGACCAGGCAGAACGTGCCCACGTGATCGGCCATGTAGAAGTCGGACTCGGAATCGCCGAGCGCGAGCGTCTCCTCGCGCTCGATCCCCAGGTGCTCGCAGAAGCGCGCGATGGCAACGCCCTTGTTGAGACCCGCGGGGTTGATGTTGAATGCGCGACCGTCCTCGACGCGATCGAGCTCGAGCGTCGTCGGCTTGGACAGGTGAGTCAGATGGCCGTTGCAAGCCCAGATCAGACCGCAGCCGGCCTCGTCCAGGATGGCCTGAACCTCATCGTCGGGCACATCGCCGCGCATGCCGACGGTGACCTCACGGTATTTGTAGCCGGTCGACATGTCGTTGTGATACTCGATCTTGTGCGGCCAGCGGGCGAGGATCTTCTCGCACACGCCGGTCTGCTCGATCACCTGGTGCGGCGTGAGGCCGCAAGAGGAGTCGTAGGGCATGTCGCCGGTCAGATACTCCCAATCGTTGGCTTTGAGGTCGTACATGACCAGGCCGCCCATCTCGCCGATGTAGGAGTTGAGACCGAGCACGCGCGCGTCCTCGTGGATCATGGTACGGTTGCGGCCCGAGGTGGGAACCACCTGAATACCAGCGCGAGCGAGCGCCACGACGGCCTCGACGAGTTTGGTCGAGGGGTTGCCGTCGTTGTCGCGTAGCACGCACGAGCCGGGTGCGAGCATCGTGGCATCCAGGTCGGTAAAGACGTACTTGACCTTGGCCAAGCGCTCGCGCATCTCGCCCGAAAGCTCAGCGACGGTCGGCAGGGTATTGTGGGACATGGTTACTCCGTTTACGTAGAAGGGTTTGGACTTGGACGGCATGTTTTGATTGAGGGAACACGCTTATGGCGACAGCGCACTCAGGGCGCCGCCGCCATCATGGTTCATTAGTCAAACTGGGTAACATCGATCAGGCGATTGGCCAACGAAAGGTCGCTCTCGATGGGCACGAACTCGTCACCCACGTGCATGAGCTCCTCGTCACCCTTTGCCAGCAGCAAGACAATGGTAGGAGCATCGGGGTTGACGTACTCCTCGCGCGCCGCCTTGAACGCCGCATGCACAGCGGCTTCGCGGTCGAGGATGATCTTGTTCGGCGTATCGTCGGGAACATGCTCGGCAAGCTCGCGACAGACCTTCATCGGGTCCTCGTGAGCTGGATCCTCGTTCGTAAAGATCATCAGGTCGGAATACGGTGCGGCCTCGCGTGGCAATTGCTCGCGGCGCTCCTGCGCCTTGCCGCCGGCGGCGCCAAACAGCGCAATGACGGGGCTAGCGGGAAACGCGCGCTTGACCGACGAGAAAAGCGAACGGAACGAAAGCTGGTTGTGCGCGTAGTCGACGACACAAATCACGCGGCCGTCCTTCGACTCCACGACCTCCATGCGGCCCGGCACACGCAGTTTGGAGAGGCCCTTCTTGATAGCCTCGATACCGATGCCGATCTCGCGCGCAGCGGCGATAGCGACCAGCGCGTTTTCCACGTTAAAGTCGCCCGCGATACCCAGCAGGACCTTCTCCCCCGCCTCGGGCTCGTCGGCGCTCATGCCGTGCAAGTTGAACTCGATGTTAAAGCCGAGCATGCGGACATCGCTCGCCCACAGGCTTGCCTCGGGATGCTCGACGCCAACGGTCACCAAGCGCTCGGCCGTCGACGCTGCCTCTAGCACACGGTCAACCTCATCGGTGCCCAGATTCACCACGGCGGTCTTTGCCTGGTCAAAGATCCTGAGTTTGCTCTCAAAATAATCCTCGAAGGTCGGGTGCTCGATCGGCGAGATGTGGTCGCGGCCGATGTTGAGGAAGCACGCCACGTCAAACGGCAGATTCTCGACGCGTTGGTACTTGAGCGCCTGGCTCGAGACCTCCATGACCATGGACTGGTGGCCGGACATGCGGCAGTTGGCGATATGGCGCCAGACCTCGGGGGCCTCGGGCGTAGTATTGGTGCTCTCGTAGCACTCGATGCCATCGTCGGTACTCACCGAGCCGATCATGCCGCAGGACTCGCCCGCCGCTTTGATGATGGACTGGAGCATAAAAGCGGCCGTGGTCTTTCCCTTGGTGCCGGTGATGCCCACGATCTTGACGTCGTGGTCGGGACGGTCGTAGACCTCCGGCGGCAACAGGGCCATGGCCGTGCGAACACTATCAACAACCAGCATCGCAGCACCGCTCTCCTTCGCCAGCGGCTCCAGAGACTCGACCAGCGACTCCTCGCACACAAATGCGACGGCGCCCGCATCGAGCGCCATGCTCAAAAACGCGGGCTTAAAGGCAGCACCTTTGCAAAAGAATACGTCACCTGCCGAGACCGCGCGCGAATCAAACGAGCAGCCGGTCACGGCACGCTCGTCAACCTGCTCTGATGCGCGCAGCTCGCCGCACACATCGAGAAGCTTGGCAAGCGTATCGACCGTGGTCACGGTCGCGGAATCCGAATGGTGCATCTTTCACCTTTCTCAGCCATTTGGCAGGGACGGTTTTATAGTAACTGAAACGCACCCACGCAAAAACGGCTCCCGGAGGAGCCGTTACGCGCAGGCATTCGTAGGCCGAGACTAGGCAGCCTGAACAGAAGGCTGGCCCTCGTCGATAAAGAAGCGCTTGTACCACACTAGGAACACGAGCGGCGTATAGATCTTGCGCTGGAAATCGCCCTTGCCCGCAAAGTGCAGATCGAGCAGGTGCATGAGCTCGTCGGTATTGAAGAACTCGCTTGCCCACGGCGCGGTGAAGTACTCCTTGACATAGTCGTACCACTTTTGCTCGCGCAGCCAGTAGACAATCGGCACCGGGAAGCCCACCTTGGGACGGGTGGCCCACTCATCGGGCAGCGACTTGTTGGCAGCGTGGCGGAGTACCTGTTTGTTGCCGTTCTCGTTGATGCGGTAGCGGTCGGGAATGTGCTCGGCGAACTCCATGACTTTGCGGTCCAGGAAGGGCACGCGCAGCTCCAGTGAGTGTGCCATGCACATCTTGTCGGCCTTGAGCAGAATGTCGCCCGGGAGCCACATGTTCATGTCCAGGTACTGCTTCTTGACCAGCTCGGGCTGACCCTTCACGCGCGCATAGATGGGAGCGGCAAGCTCGAAGGCGCCGTCGCCGGTGTTGTACTCGGGCTTGAGCACGCCGTCGACCTCGCGCTCCGGCCATACCAGAGCCTGTCCCAGGAACGACTTCTCGGGGATCTCGGCACCCTTGACTAGGAAGTTATGTCCCTTGAAGTACGGCATATGCAGCGCCAGGTTACCGAGCGCGCGACGGATGGGCAGCGGCACCATCTTTTTGTACTTGCGCACCGGAACCGTGTCCTCGTAGTAGGCGTAGCCGCCAAAGAGTTCGTCGGCGCCTTCGCCCGAAAGCACCACGGTGACGTCCTTGCGGGCCATCTCGGCCAAGAACCACAGCGGCACGGAAGACAGGTTGGACTGCGGCTCGTCCATGTGATACTGGATGTCCTCGAGCGCACCGAAGAACTCGTCGGCGGTAATCATCTTGCGAACGTTCTCGACGCCGAGCTTATCGGAAAGCTCCTTGGCGTAGTTGGTCTCGTTGAAGTTCTTGTAGTCAAAGCCCACCGAGAAGGTCTTGTCGGGCATGAGGCAAGCGGCAATATAGCTGGAGTCGACGCCGCCGGAGAGGAACGACGCGACCTTGACGTCGGCGATGCGATGGGCCTCGACACTCTCGTGCACGACCTCGTCCAGCTCATCGACATACTCTTCGAACGGCTTCTCGACGGCAGAGTAATCGCAATCCCAGTAGCGCTCGATGTTCATCTTGCCGGTCGGGATATCGACGGTAAAGTAGTGCGCCGGCGGCAGCTTGTAGACACCCTCGAAGAAGGTCTCCTCGGTTGCCGAATACTGCAGCGTCATGTACGGACGCAGAGCCTTTTTGTTGACCGCCTTGTGGAAGTGCGGGTAGTCCAGGAAGCTCTTGATCTCGGAACCAAAGAGCACGCCCGGAGCGCCGTCGCCTGCATCGGCCATGGGATAGTAGTAGAGCGGCTTGATGCCAAAGATGTCGCGGGCACCAAAAAGCTTGTTCTTCTTTTTGTCCCAGATGACGAAGGCGTACATACCGCGCAGGCGATCGAGAACGGCCTCGCCCCACTCCTCGTAGCCGTGCAGGAGGCTCTCGGTGTCGGCGCCGCAGTGGAACTTGTAGCCCTTGGCCTCGAGCTCGGAACGGAGTTCTTGGAAGTTGTAGATCTCGCCGTTGAAGACAATGACGACGCTGCCGTCCTCGTTGGCCATGGGTTGAGCGCCGGCCTCGGTCAGGTCGAGGATCGACAGGCGGCGGAAGCCCAGGGCAACGCGGCCGTCGATAAACTGACCGCCCATGTCGGGACCGCGATGGACGATGCGGTCCATCATCTTGGTGAGCACCTCGGATTGGTTATCCGTCCCACCGACAAAACCGACAAAACCGCACATATACTATCCCCTCTGCTGTTGCTGGGCATCAAATCGAATCAGTAGCTTTTGAGTATACCCGAGGGCGTAAAGAGGGGCGGAATGTTCAGGCAATCTCAACTGAATCAGCTCCGCTGTGACACGCGCGAGTTACCTTTAATGGATATGAGGTGAATGAGGCGATTGTTTTGCTATACTCTCTCCGCACGGGCGATTGGCGCAACGGTTAGCGCAGGTGCTTTACACGCACAAGGCTGGGGGTTCGAATCCCTCATCGCCCACCACTGATTTGATAGGCTCCCAGCAATGGGAGCCTTTCTTTTTTTGGGCCCATCGCAGAGGGATTCGAACCCGACAGGGTGCGGAGCTGAGGAAACGCGAAGCGTTTTCCAGCGCAGCACGCGAGGGCCGTAGGCCCGAAGCGAAAGCGGGCGGCGTCAGCCGCACGCGGACATCCCTCATCGCCCACCACTGATTTGATAGGCTCCCAGCAATGGGAGCCTTTCTT
>UQIK01000018.1 GCA_900541125.1 uncultured Collinsella sp. | reverse complement strand
GAGATGAGCGCTAGTCTCGTGGGCTCGGAGATGTGTATAAGAGACAGGTCCTACACCCCGCACGTCGACGTCGCCCCCGCCGACCGCCCACTCATCCTCGTCGCGCCGCGCTGGGAAGAGGCGAAGCCGTTTTTGAGCGAAACGCTCTCCCCCAACGAGGAGATCGCAAGTGTCTTTGTCGATGCCATCCTTGCCGCCGGCGGTCTGCCGCTGCAGATGTCCATCACCGAGGACATTGAGGTTATCCGTCATTACGTCGATATCGCCGACGGCATCGCCATTCCCGGCGGCCCCGATGTCAATCCCAAGCGCTGGGGCGATGATCGACCCTACGACCCCACCCTCTGCTGCGAGATCCGCGATAGCTTTGAGTTTAAGCTGGTCGGCGAGGTGCTCCGTGCCAAAAAGCCGCTCTTTACCACCTGCCGCGGCACGCAGTTGCTCAATGTCGCCACTGGCGGCACCCTGTGCATGGACGTGCCGAGCCTGGGTGTGCGCGAGGGCCGCACGCAGTGGCGCCACACCCACGTGCTCAACGATCCCGTGCACCCTGTCGAGGTCATGCCGGGTTCGCTGCTGGAGCGCGCACTTGGCGGGCACAGACTGATCCAGACCAACTCGGCACATCACTGCTGCGTCGATCGTCTGGGTAAGAGCACGCGCTTGGTCGCCAAGGCAACCGACGGCGTTCCCGAGTGCATCGAAGTCGAAGGCCAGCCTTTCTGCCTGGGCGTGCAATGGCATCCCGAGTACACCTGGCAGACGCTCGAGACCGACTTTAACCTGTGGAAGTCGTTTGTCGAGGCAGCGGCAAAGGTTAAGCTGGCCCGCTAGCTCGCAAGCCACACAAGTTAAAGCCTCCTATGCCAGCGGGGGCGAGCACCAGCCACGGTGCACGCCCCCGCTGTATTTGGTTTGCTCGGTATGGTCATCCCTCACAAACAATCAAAGAAATCTCGACCGCAATCGGTCGACGGTAAAGCAAATGGTAAAAACGCTTGCTACGTTAATTAGACAGTCAATTAAAATCGAGATGCATTGACCGTTCCCCAACGGGGTCACGCCGCAAATCCACATGAGCATCGAGGACGGAAGCGGAAGCATGGGATTGGCCCCGAGCTGTATGTAGATCGCTACGACGTTGACAAGCAGCAGCATGCCAATCGGACCGAAGCCGGATCCAAAATAGGAAACAACGATTACGCAAGAAACCACGTATGCAAGGCAGGCAGCGGCAGCAAGAACAAGTCGATAGCAAAATACATGCAGGTTGAAATACCGTTGAGCATCCAAAACGATTACGCAGTTAAGACAGTACAAAACGACACTCGACAGGATAAACGCGCCCAAAAGGGCAAAAGAAGACAGCACCACTCGCGCAACGATAGCGCACACACGCTTCCCTCCCCGAGCCTCCGACAACCCCCACGGTCCCTCAATAAAACCCGAACTGACAAAGCGCGGCACAATGCAAGCCGCGATGAACGGAAAGAACAATGCATGAGCCAACGGGGCTACGTTGAACAGCAGACCGCGAAAAACCCCTGCATTACCAAATAGAAGGACATCCTCTGCCGATAGCCGAAGCGTCGGGTCTGGGAAAAAGCCCAAGAAACTGTTCTCACGGAGGCTACAGAACCACATCGGGAAAGAATTAAGCTGCAATACCACCATGCACGCATAAATTACCAGGATTAAGGCGTACGCCCATTTGCTCACATGCTTCAATTCTGACTGGAGAAGTCTTTTAATCTGACGAGCCATTGAGCACACCCCCAGCGCGAAAGCTCACGAGAGCGTAAATCAATACCGATAGACAGCTGGCTGCCGCGCCATATCCCAGAAGCGTCAGCTGCCCCATATCGCTATACCCAAGGGCACATCCGACTCCAAGGTACGGCCCCGGAAGAAAGAAAATCCATCGCAAGGATGGTATGGGCGCCTGAAGGAAGGTTCCGTAGAGCGTCAAGCTCATGACAAATCCAATTATTATCGCAGCCCCGCTCAATACAGCGCTGCCTGTAATCCGATAGATGGTCACCGTCTCCAGCGCAACCGATATCACCAATACGGCGTTGACTATCATTGCGGGCAAAAATGCAGTTAGCATGTCGTGCGAGTAGTTATGCCCTCCACGTATTATGGCTATTGCAAAAAGAAGAAGGCAAAGCGCACTATATGCTGCGCCGATTATTAAAGAAGACGAAAGTACATGTGCCAGAGCCCCGTTAAAGCGGGCAAGACCTCTTGCTGAAGAAATTCGGCATCCCTCTTCATAGCCGCGCTCCTGTAAAATCGCCAGGCAAACGATGAGCGGAACGAACAGGGAGGTGCCGGCAAAAGCACTGCGCACAAGGGACTCATCGGGTGCAGAAGGATCGATTACATTCCAGCAGAAACCAATATCCTCCCCAAAAACGCTATTGCCAAAGGCGAGCAACGTTGTTCCGTTTTTTAGAAAGACACAGAAGAGAAGGCCGAACGCCAGCATAAGCGTAAGACCAAACTTCGCCGGAAACATCCTGTGCAAACGCATCATATCTGCCTTTATGGGATGGATCGCCCGCTTCATAGCGAGACCGCCTTCATCAAGCGCCTGTAATACTCTTTTAGGGACGATGCCTCATCCCTTATGACGTCCATCGGTTCCTTTTTCAGCAGTTCGCCGTCATGAATAAACACGCAACTTGTTGCAACTGATGCCAACTCATCCAAATCATGGCTAGAGATGAGCATGGTCTTACCCTGTTCTCGATTCAATCGACCGATAAGGGTCCATATACTCTCGATGCCCAACGGATCCAATCCATTTGCCGGCTCATCGAAAATCAGCAAGTCGGTGTCGCCCAACAAAGCCGTAGCTATATCCAGTCGCCGTTTCATTCCCAGAGAAAAACTGCTCACGCTCTTTTTCTCATCGGCATCCAGCTCGACTAGGCCCAAGACGCGAGGAACCTCACGCTTCTCATCGAGCCCCCATTCCGCACATCGGATCCGAAGATTCTCAGCCGCACTGAGGGATTGGTATGCTCCGCTGGAATCTGGCACATAGCCGACACGCGTCCGCATCAGGCTCAGCTCTTTTTTCGACTTGCCTCCAAAGAGCTCCACGCTCCCCGACGATGGTTTGCAGAGGCCCAGCACTATTTTAATAAGCGTGCTTTTGCCAGC
Organism: uncultured Collinsella sp.; assembly: GCA_900541125.1. Classification (GTDB taxonomy): domain Bacteria; phylum Actinomycetota; class Coriobacteriia; order Coriobacteriales; family Coriobacteriaceae; genus Collinsella. The sequence goes on along the minus strand of UQIK01000018.1, from coordinate 47,678 downwards.
CCCGTTTGCACCAACAAGGGCGCAGAGCTCAGACTGGTGCACCTCGAAGGAAACATCATGCAAAACGTGCCGTTTCCCGTAGCGTTTTGAAACTTTTGATAGCTTTATCGCTGATGCGTTCATTGGACCCCCGTTCTGCTTGATAGAAAAACCGCTCATATCGTTCCTTCTTTCCTTTATCGTTTTCCATGGTTGTTATTGTTTTTCGATAACTCATATTTGTCAAGATAATCTAAAAGAAGGGACCCGTGTTAGACACGGGTCCCTTCACGCTGATACTTCGTTTTAGTTGTTCGCCTTAAGCTACTCGTCACTCAAATCGACAGCAAAGACGGATGTCGGAAGCGATACCTCGTTGCCTCCGCCGTCCCGCATCTGCCTCACGACATTTTTTGCGCGCTCGACAATAAGCTCCTCAAGCTCTTTCTCGCTCACGCGCTGAATAATATCTCCCGGTTGACAATCAAGCTCATCACAGATATCGAGAAGCGTCTTTAGGCGAATAGCTTTTATCTTTCCGTTTCTAAGCTTTGAAATATTAGCCGGAGTATGTCCCGTCGCCCGAATCAGATCAGCGCTGGTCTTTCCGGTCTTAAGCAGCTGCGTCTCAAGCTCGATGATGAGATAGCTCATGTTTCCTCCTACACAAGCTCGTCAGACTGCTCTTGGAGCAGCGAGGCATAACTCCAGATCGCCGAGATAAACAGACAGACAGCCGCGCCGATAAGCGACCCCGCATCAAAGGCAACGCCTTGGCAAATCTCAATAACGAAGGAATGAGGCACGACGTAAAGCTCCAGCCCACCAGTGGTAAGATTGACCGATCCGTAGGCACCAATAAGCGAAACCGCGGCGTTAACAGCAAAGGCAAGCGCAAGAACACGGATAAGCCGCACATGTGTCTTGGTAAAGGGCGAGACGCCTCGCGAGATGTTACGGCTGATCCCACACAGAACGACAAGCGAAATACCCACGACGAGTGCCAGGCACAGTCCGCTTGGGATAACGATGCACCCGCCATCGAGAAGCGTCACGACGCCGAAAGAATCGACAGAAGCAACGTTTGCAACCGCATACCAGATCACGTAAACAACCAACGCGGCAAAAGCGACGAGCATCCCTGCAAAAACGGCTGCCATGCAAAAGCCAAGCTTCCTGATATTTTCGCCCGCTTTGGCCATACGCTGAACGCTGTTAGACATACACTCACCCTCATCGACTCTATCGTTATTCGAACAGTTTATCGAACAACGATATTGATTGCATGCGGAAAGCCCCGCCAGTGCGCATAGCCCATTCACTAATCAGAAGGGGTGAGAGTGGATTTTTGGACACGTATCGAACGAGAGTGGATAATCTCCCACTTCGAGGCCACCACCGGGCCTAAAACGGGAGATTATCCACTCTCATAGTCATCAAGGCTCGCAAGCCCTTATTCGGCCGCCTCGCGCAGGGCCGACATCGTAGCCGCATATTGCTGCTGCAGCGCATGCATCCCCTCGCGAGCGCCGTCAACGGCATCGGCACCACGCAGTGCTTCGGTTACCACGACCGCCGGCTCATACAGATTATCGAATCCCAGGTTCTGGCTCACGCCCTTGAGCGTGTGCGCTGCCATAAACGCACCTTCGGCGTCTCCCGCCGCCATGGCGGCCTCCAGCTTGTCCATGCTCTCGTCATCCAAAAACTTGAGGGCAAAGTGGGCGAGCATTTCCTCGCCCATCAGCCGAGCGCACGCGTCATCATAATTGGCGCCGATCTTCTCATACGCCTCACGCATGGAAATCATGGATTAAAAACTCCTTTGGTCAAACTAAATCGTGGGAAACGCGGCGATATCGGCGGGGCGTGCCAACGTCTCGGCAATACGGTCTTGCACCTCGAGCAGGCAGTCGAGCAACAGCGGGTTAAAGGTGCCGCACTTACCGTCCAGAATCATCTGGATTGCCTCCTTGTGCGGGATAGCGTCCTTGTACACGCGCACGCTCGTCAGAGCATCGTACACGTCGGCCACCGAGACCACCTGTGCGGCAATGGGAATTTCGTCGCCCTTAAGGCCATCGGGATAACCCCTGCCGTCCCAGCGCTCGTGATGCCAACGCGCAATCTGATACGCATATTCCATAAGCGCATTGCCGACGTGATGACGGCCCAGCTCAAGCAACATGTCGGCGCCGATCGTGGTATGCGTCTTCATAATCTCGAACTCCTCGGGCGTAAGACGCCCGGGTTTGTTGAGGATCGCATCGTCAATCGACATCTTGCCGATATCGTGCAGCGCCGAAGCCAAGGCAATCGTGGAGCGCTCCTCATTGTCGAGGGAGATGGTGTCGCTACGCTGGACCAGACAGTCAAGCAGCAGCTCGGTCAGCTTTTCGATATTCGTAACGTGCCTGCCGCTCTCGCCATTGCGAAGCTCCATGACGCCGGCCATGATGTCGATGAGCATGCGACTGTTCTTGACGCGCTCGTTGTACTGCTGGGACAGCAGGCTCGTCAGGCGGCGCTGTTTGGCGTATAGGCGGATAGTGTTGCTTACACGGCGGCGTACGACACGGGAGTCAAATGGACGGCTGATATAGTCCGAGGCGCCCAGCTCATACGCGCGCAGAACCATATCGTCGGAATCTTCGCTCGAAATCATGATGACAGGCAGATTGTCGATACCCGATCGACGCGACAGATCGGCCAGCACCTCAACGCCGCTTATGCCCGGCATCACAATATCCAGCAGCACGAGCGACAACTTATCGCCATAGCGGTCGACCATGTCGAGCGCCGTACGACCGTTATCGGCCTCGAGGATGCAATACTCGTCCTTGAGCATCTCGTTGAGAATGGCTCGGTTCATCTCGGAGTCATCGATAATAAGCACCAAAGGCTTTTCGCTTTGGAAGGCCTCGATGGAATCGGAATCGGTCACGACCGTACCGGCTTTTGCCTTAGCGCGGCTCAGTAACTGGACAGCGCGGCCAACGCCCTCGTCGACCGTCTCGCCATGAATGCGAACGCCACCAACACATGCCGTCAAGCTCACGTACTCATGGCCCGGAATAACCGTGGAATGAACGGCATCGGACACCTGATGCAGGCGACGGGTAAAGTCATCGGAGGGAATATCGGGCATGACGACCACAAACTTGTCGCAGCCATAGCGCACAAGCTCGTCAGTCGAACGAATTCCGCTGCGTATGGCTGTCGCCACAGCACCGAGCGCAAGGTCGCCGGCATGGCGGCCACACGTATCGTTGAAGACCCTAAAATCATCAAGGTCGATCATCGCCACGCCGGCCTTCATGCGGGCGCTACGAAGCTTTTCCTCGTAATATCGGCGATTGCGCACACTCGTCAGCACGTCGGTGTAGACAAGGTCCTCTTCTGCGGCCTCCTGCCCATCGATCGGACGTACCATCAGCAAGACGTGAGACTCGCCCTCGACCTTTAGAGGGCGCAGACGGGCGCGGTACTCAACACCATCGTTGAGCAGTTGCTCCGACACCTCATCGGAGTCTGCCAAGGCCTCAAGACTCGACTGACGCAGACAAGGGCAGCGATCGCCGGCGAGCAAGCAGTTAGGCTCGCTCTTAATCTGATCGGCCGACAGCAAACGCACCACGGGGTAGGTCTTCGCGACGCGGGCGACCTCGGCGGCAGCCTCCTCGTCGGTTAGATTGACCTCGTGATTATTGAGCATATGGGGCCCTTTCGATAGTTTCGCATGAAGCGGTGGGTTCCAAATGTTACAAGGGTAACACCTTGTCGATGCAGGTAAGCGCGTGAATGCTGTTACATTTTTATGAGTTGGCAGACGGCGCGATTGAAGCCGCAGACGTGAGGTTTTGAGCGCATTTGTTAACACGGCCGAAATGTTTGCGGGTGAAGCCCGCTTTGGCTATTGCGGGTGCTAGAGCCCCAGGATGCCACGGACAGTCCGGGCAGCCGCTGCCGGGCGATCGCGCAGACCGTTGTGCGCGCCGGGAACCGTTACGAGTGGACAGTCCAAAAGCTCAGCCGCCACCCTCGTGCCCGCCTCGCGGGGCGTGCCAACCGAGAGCTCACCCAGAAGCACGGCGGCCATCGTTTTCGACGCGCGAACGCTATCCCAATCGGGAACGCAGGTCATAGTAATCCCGTATTCGTTTGCCATGAAACTACGACCGTTGCGCAGGGCATGCTTGGCTTCTGCCTCGGTTGTCTTGGGAGCCTCAGGGTCCGAATCGCCGATGGCGCCCAGGAAGGCCCGTAATGCCCTGGAGACCTTTCCCGCGGCGATCATCTCGAGCAAAACCGGGGCCGCGCCCAGACCAGCACCCTCGTTTGTCACGGCGGGTTCATGCAAGATCGCACGCGAAATTATGGCGGGGTTTGCACGGAGAAGCTCCAGGGTCACCAACGTACCGGCACTGTGCGCGAGCACGTTTGCCGGAGCGCCAATATGCTCGATAACGGCCTGCAGGTCGGCGGCCTGGGCGGCGAGATCGTAGCGTCCGTCTGCAGCGTCGCCGCTCTCGCCGCAACCGCGGCGGTCGTAGGCAATGACACGATAGTCACAGGCGAGCTCGCGGGCGATACCGTCAAAAAAGACACCGTCGACGCACGCACCGTGCACGCACACCAAGGCGGGTGTATCGGACGATGCATCCGGGCCGGCATACTCGCGGCAGGCAATCGTGGTGCCCGCATTCTCGACCGTAAAATCCATGTTGCGCCCCCATCATCAATGCTCATCCAGTTGCACGTCAGTGCGGTTGGATGGACCCGCATTGCCTTACGCCTTGTTAACAGATTAACTGTACCCGACCCGAGGCTTTTCATGACACAGCATAATGAGCGACGTGAAAAAACGAAACTTGTAAAGCAAGAGCCCGCACCTTGCTTTGGAGCCGATGCTATGCTTAGGCACAATTGTCTTGAGGAGCATATGCCTATGTCTACGTTTTTGAATGCCAGCCCCATCTTTGGGCCCGTTCGCAGCCGTCGCCTTGGTCTCTCGCTCGGCGTCAACATGATGCCGGCCAGCGGCAAAATCTGCACGTTCGACTGCATTTACTGCGAAAACGGCCTCAACGCCGAGCGCCCCTGCCACGAGCCGTATAACACAGCTGCCGTGGTACTCGACGCGCTCGAGGCAAAGCTGCGCGAGATGGCAGCCGAGGGCGAGCTCCCCGATGTGATCACCTTCGCAGGCAACGGCGAGCCCACCGCCGCACCGGAGTTTCCGCAGGCCATCGCCGGCGCCGTCGCGCTGCGCGACGAGCTTGCCCCAAACTCCAAGATCGCCGTGCTCTCCAACGGCACGCGCGCCGACCGCCCCGAGGTGCACGACGCGCTCATGACGGTCGATGACAACATTCTTAAGCTCGATACCGTCGACCCGGCATTTATCCAGCTGCTCGACCAGCCCGTTGGCCCCTACGACGTCGAGCACCAGATCGAGACGTTCGCAAGCTTTGACGGTCACGTTATTATCCAGACGATCTTTTTGACCGGCGAGTATCTGGGCAAGCTCATCAACAACACCGGCGAGGAGTACGTCGCCCCCTGGCTCGCGGCGCTTGAGCGCATTCGCCCACAAGAAGCGACCATCTACACGGTGGCGCGCGAGACACCGGTCGCCGGCCTTGCCAAGGCAGCACCCGAGGCCCTCGACGCCATTGCCGCGCGCGTGCGTGCCCTCGGCATTCCCTGCCAGGTGAGCTACTAGCGCGCAGCTGCCCTGTGAGTGGGCTATACTAGCTGCGAATGAAAGGAAGTTAGCCATGTTTGACAATGGACCCGTGCCCGGCCGCAACGACGCCTGCTGGTGCGGCAGCGGCAAAAAATATAAGAAATGCCATAGCGCCTTTGATGAGCGCCTCGAGCGCTTGTGGGAAGAGGGCTGGGAGGTTCTGCCCCGCACGCTCTACAAGACGCCCGCCGATATCGAGGGCATCAAGCGCTCGGCCGCCATCAACGTGGGTGTGCTCGATTACGTAGGCGAACACATCGCCGCGGGCATGACCACCAACCAGATCGACCAGATGATCTACGACTACACCGTCGAGCACGGCGGCACGCCGGCCGATCTTAACTACGAGGGCTATCCCAAGAGCGTGTGCACCTCGATCAACGACGTCGTCTGCCACGGTATCCCCTGCGATGCGGATGTGCTGCACGAGGGCGACATCATCAACGTGGACTGCTCCACGATCCTGGACGGTTACTTTAGTGATTCGAGCCGTATGTTCTGCATCGGCGAGGTCTCGGCCGAGCGCCAGCGCCTGGTCGACGTCACCCGCGCCAGCGTGGAGGCTGGCTTGGCAGCCGTCAAGCCATGGCTGCCGCTGTCCGTTATGGCCGAGGCCGTGCAAAAGACGGTCGAGGACGCCGGCTTTAGCGTGGTGCGCGAGTACGGCGGACACGGCATCGGTAAGGAATTCCACGAGGACCCGTTTGTGGGCTTTACCACCGAGGCGCCCGATGTGAACACCATCATGGCTCCGGGCATGGTCTTTACCATCGAGCCCATGGTCAACGCCGGAGCGCCCGACATCAAGATCAGCAAGGGCGACGGTTGGTGCGTGCGCACCAAGGACGGCAGCGATTCGGCCCAGTGCGAGGTACAGCTCGTGGTGACCGAGGATGGTTACGAGCTGCTGAGCTGGTAGCTGTGGATGCGCCGGGCTACGCGATGGATATGTTAACCATCGCGTAGCCCGGCGTTTTTATAACGTTTTGCCTGATACAACCTGCCAAAATAAACCTGTCCCTTTTTGGCAGGTCGAGCGGAAAGGACTGCTTGTGAACATCCTGGTTTTGCTGCCCGTCAACGACCGCCATCGCGCAATTCTTGAGTCGAGCGCTCCGGGCGAGGACTTTATCTACACGAGCTCCGACGCCATCACGCGTGAACAGGTCGCCAATGCCGACGTGATCCTGGGCAACATAGACCCTTCCCTGCTGACCGCATGCGAGCGCCTCCAGCTGCTGCAACTGCAGACCGCCGGCTATGACGACTATCTCGCCGCCGGCACCGTGCCGGCTGAAGCCAAGCTGTCTTGCTCAATCGGCGCCTACGGCCAGGCCGTGAGCGAGCACATGTTTGCCATGGTGCTGTCTATGATGAAGCGCCTGCCCGGCTACCAGGACCTGCAGCGCGAGCATCGCTGGGAGGATTTGGGGCCGGTCACCTCGCTCAAAAACGCCAATGTGCTGGTGCTGGGCGCGGGCGATATCGGTGGCCACTTCGCCACGCTCTGCCGCAACATGGGTGCGCACGTCCGCGGCATCAAGCGCCATCCGCTCGTCTACCCCATTGTGTTTGAGGACATGGACGGCATGAATGCCCTGTCCGAGCGCCTGACCGAGGCTGACATCGTCGCATCCTTTATGCCCAGCACACCCGAGACCCGCGGCCTGGCGAACGCCGAGTTCTTCGCCGCGATGAAACCGGGCGCCTTCTTTGCCAACGGCGGCCGCGGCGATCTTGTGGTTGCCGACGATCTGGTTGCCGCTCTTGAGTCCGGACACCTTGCCGGCGCCGCGGTCGACGTCACCGACCCCGAGCCGCTGCCTGCGACAAGCCCGTTGTGGGATGCGCCCAACATGCTCATCACACCGCACGTCTCCGGCTGGTTCCACTTGGCCGCCACGCTCAATAACGTGGTCGACATCGCCGCGGAGAATCTGCGTCACCTGCAAGCCGGCGAGACGCTTCGATGCTGGATCGAGCACTAGGGTTCCGCCGTTCTAACGAACGGCGGACCGGTCGACGCTGTGCGCCGCCCAGAGCGACAATTTGCCATTCAAAAGGCAAGGCATGACCAGAAGGTCTATGCCTTGCCTTTTTCATGCCAACTTGTTCGCTCTGGACATCGCTCGCTGACGTTTGCCCAACCTGCGGCGTCTTAACAATTCTGTCCAGCTGTTGGCATTGCGGCATTTGCCCAGATAAAACCTGCCAAAGTAAACCTGTCCCTTTTTGGCAGGTTTTAGAGCTCCACGCTTTCGGCACCGTTGATGGTTAGGTTTCGCTCGTAGAAGGCGGTGAGGGCGCGGATGGCGTACATCACGTCGCGCACGCCGCCGGTCTCGTAGCTCGAGTGCATGGCCAGCTGCGGCAGGCCCACGTCCACGGCGTGCATACTCGCCTGCATGTTCGACAGGTTGCCCAGGGTGGAGCCGCCGGCCATATCGCTCTTGTTGGCGAAGGACTGCGTGGGCACGTCGGCGTCATCGCAGATGGCCTGGAACACCGCGCGGCTAAAGGCATCGGTGCAGTAGTGTTGGTTAGCAGCTTCCTTGACGACGATGCCGCCGTTAAGCACCACCTGGTTGCGGGCATCGCACTTCTCGGCATGGTTGGGATGCACGGCATGTGCGTTGTCGCAGCTCACGAGCATCGAGGCGGCAAGCGCGCGGTGGTACGACTCGTCGTCAAAGCCCAGCGAGCCGTTAATGCGGCGCAGCGCATCGGCCAAGAACGTCGACATGGCGCCCTGCTTGGTCTCGGAGCCAACCTCCTCGTTATCAAAGCAGCAAAAGACCGAGACATCGTGCGCGTTCTCGGCACCCAAAAATGCCTGCAGAGAGGTGTAGGCGCATGCCAGGTCGTCGAGCTTGGGCGTCGAGATAAACTCATCGGCCCAGCCCCAAATGCGCGCATCCTGACGATTGACCAGGAACAGATCGCGGCCCAGAATTTGCTCGGGCTCAACGTCCAGCTCATCGGCAATCAGAGCATCAAAGTCGCCCTGTTTAAGGTCACCAGCGCTGATGAGCGGGCATAGGTCAACAGCTCGGTTGGGAGCAAAGCTCTCGTTAACGCCGCGGTTCATGTGGATGGCAAGACTCGGGATAATAGCGACCTCGCGCTCGGTGGCGAGCAGGCGGCTCTCAATACGGTCGCCCTCGCGCACCAGCACGCGGCCCGCGAGCGCCAACGGGCGGTCGAACCAGGTGTAGTCGATCATGCCGCCGTAGGCCTCGGTGTTCAGGCGCAGCGTCTCACCAGCGCCGTCGAGCTCGGGCACGGCCTTGACCTTAAACGTCGGCGAATCGCTGTGCGACGCCGTCAGCTGAAAATGATAGTCACCGGCAACGCCGTCCTCGCCCCATGTCGCGGCCAGGTCCTCGCCCACCTTAAAGGCAACAACGCTCGAGGTGTTGCGCTGCGTGTAATAGCGACCGCCCGGCTCGATGTCCCACGCCGCATTCTCGGGCAGGTAGGTAAAGCCCGCCTCGTCGAGCTCGGCCATAATGGTCGCCGCCGTATGGAACATGCTGGGGCATGCCTCGATAAAGTCGATAAGGTCGTTGGCGGCCTCGATATCATCGGCCGTCACATGCGCGCGCTCGGGCGTTTCCTGATCCGTCATGCTCTCCCCTTTCGCTGGGTTGATGGTCCCCTCCAGCATACCCCGCCACGCCAGCGCCGCACTCTTCATTCCGTGCTTAATTCCGCGCCGCTCACCAACTTGAGCCATCATGCCCGCGCCCCTTTTGCGACAATTGCGCTAACAGGACGAGAGGAGCCGTCATGAAGCCACATAACATTGCCATCGCCTGCGGTGTCGCGGGAGTCGCCGTCGGCCTTGCCGCTGCCACCGGTATCGTTTATCACAAGCAAATCAAGTCCGCCGCGTCGCTCAAACGCTTGACCGGCTACGCGGATGGCTATGACCTGTACGCAATCGACATCGCCTACGACTACGATCTTGATCGCATCATCGCCGCTGGCGTGCGCGACGACCAGGCCTACATCGATGCCGTGGTGGCGCAGGTGCTGCCCGGTGTGCCGGCACATGTCCAGGCGCCCCAGTTTGCCTGCAGCGCTTTTGCCGCCGTAGATGCCGAAGGCCGCGTGCGCACCGGTCGCAATTACGACTTTAAGGACGACACCTCGGCGCTGCTGGTGCGCAATCACCCACGCGGCGGCTATGCCTCCATCGGCTTTGCCGCCCTTAACAACCTGGGCGTTAACACTCCACTTGACTCCTTCGCCGGACGCGCCGCCGCACTCATGGGCCCATTTGCCCAGCTCGACGGTGTTAACGAATGCGGCGTGTCCATTGCCGTACTCACTCTGGATTCCAAGCCCTGTGACCAGGACACGCAACGCCCCGTCATCAATACCTCGCTCGCCATCCGTCTGGTGCTCGACCGTGCCGCCACCACGCAAGAAGCTGTCGACCTGCTTTCCGCCTACGACATGCACGCCATGGCCGGACGCGATTACCACTTCTTTATCAACGACGCCGCCGGTGACGCGCGCGTAGTAGAGTGGGATCCGCGCGATCCGGACCGCGCTTTCAAAGCGACTCCTGTACGCCAGGTTACAAACTTCTACGCCTGCTATGGCGACGAAGTGCTGCCCAACCAAAAGAATGGCGAGCTGGGCCATGGTAAAGAGCGCGCCGTCGCAATCGCCGATGTCCTCGACGCCCATGCCGGCGCCCAAGACGAGACAGTCGCTTGGAAGGCCCTTCGCGCCGCAGCCCAAGAGCCCAATCCGGAAGACATCACCAGCAACACGCAGTGGTCGGTCGTCTTTGACAATACCGAGCCCGCTGCCGCCATCACGCTGCGCCGCCACTGGGGCAACGTCGATGCCTTCGCACTGTAAGGAGCCAGGCCCATCGACCTTACGTTCCCTGACGTTGCTTACATTTCCATACGCTTGAGCTAACACGTTTACCCCCGTATCAACAGTGTGCGGGGGTAAACTTATGCGCATGTTATAACTTGCCCGGAAGGATTCATCATGCTCAGGATCGGTCTTCTTACCAGTGGCGGCGACTGTCAGGCGCTCAACGCCACCATGCGCGGCATCGTCAAAACGCTTATGACCAATAGCGAAGAACCTATCGAGATCTACGGTTTTGAGGACGGCTACCAGGGCCTTATCTACAGCAGATTCCGCGTCATGACGCCCGCCGATTTTAGCGGTATCCTCACCCGCGGCGGCACCATCCTGGGCACGAGCCGCACGCCGTTCAAGCGCCTGGATACCCCCGAAGCCGATGGTGTCGAGAAGGTGCCGGCGATGGTCCACACCTATCATAAGCTGCAGCTCGACTGCCTGTTTATGCTGGGTGGTAACGGCTCCACCAAGACCGCCAACCGCCTGCGCGAAGAGGGCCTCAACGTTATCGCCCTGCCCAAGACCATCGATAACGACACCTGGGGCACCGAGCTGACGTTTGGCTTTACGAGCGCCATCGACGTCGCCACCAAGTGCATCGACGACATCCACACTACCGCCTCGAGCCACGGCCGCGTGTTTGTCATCGAGATTATGGGCCACAAGGTTGGCTGGATCCCGCTGTACGCCGGCGTCGCGGGCGGCGCGGATGTCATCTTGATTCCCGAGATTCCCTACGACATGGATAACGTCATCAAGACCATTGAACATCGCATGGAAACCGGCAGCCGCTTTACCATCGTGGCCGTCGCCGAGGGCGCTATCTCCAAGGAGGACGCGGCGCTGTCCAAGAAGGAGTACAAGAAAAAGCTCGCCGAGCGCACGAGTCCGTCGATTGTCTACGACATCGCCAAGGAGATCGAAGCCAAGACTGGTCGCGAGACCCGCGTCGCCATCCCCGGCCACACGCAGCGCGGCGGCCAGCCCGACGCCCAGGACCGCATCTTTGCGACCCAGTGCGGCGTCGAGGCAGCGCTCGGCTGCCTGCGCGGCGAGTTTGGCTACATGATTGCCCTGCGTGACGGCAAGATGTGCCACATGCCGCTCGAGGAGGTCGCCGGCAAGCTCAAGTACGTCGACCCCCAGAGCGATCTAGTGCGCGAGGCCAAGGCGCTGGGCATCAGCTTCGGCGACGAATAGCCTCGGCCGAAACTGCTCTCATCGGAGACCCCAGGGCTTACCTCCCAAATCGTCCTCGGACATGTCAGGATCCCGCCGTGCGCTTCGCGCGGCGGGATCCTTCCGTCCTGCGGAAAGATTTGGGAGGTAAGCCCTGGGGCCTCCTGCGGTAACCGGGGAGGCCGAGGCTATTCGTCTTCTTGCTGCAAGTGCCTGGGGTAGGATGCGGCGTGCATTTTTGGGAGTATTCAGTAGCCGAGGGTGCCTGCATACTGGATTTTGGGCGAGAGACAGGCGCCGCGGGCCGCATTCTGCAAAAAAATGAGCGGTCCTCGAGGCGCCGGAGCTCAAAGTCAGGCTTTCAATGCGCTTTTGTGCGCCCGCTCCCGCACCCGCGGGCTCCGGGATGCTGAATACTCCGGAATTTGCACGTCGCCCCCTGGGGTACCCGCGGGCAAAAAGCAACCACCCCGCCGAAATATGCAATCGGCGGGGCGGTTTATGCAAAAATGCGGTTGTGGTACATTACAGCTCGCTACAGCTTGAATCCCAGGCAGGTTACTCGGCGCTTTTGAGGGCGCCGACCATGTCGATCTTGTTGAGGGTACGATTGGTGGCTAGGTTGACGATAAACGTAAAGCCAAAGGAAAGCACCACGGCGAGCACGTAGCTTAGCGGCTCGACTTCGACGTCAAAGTACAGCGACGGCATCTGCAAAATGTACGTAAAACTCTCGGCCAGCAAGCCGCCCAGTGGCACGCCCAGCGCGGCGCCAATTGCCGTGAGGATCAACGTCTCCTTGTTGACGTAATGGTGCACCTCGCCACGGCGGAAGCCCAGCACCTTGATGGTCGCCAGCTCGCGTTCGCGCTCGGAGATATTCGTGTTGGACAGCGTAAACACCACCACAAACGACAGGCACGCCGCCATAAAGGTCACGAGCACCACGACGGAATTGATAATCGCAAAGTTCGCCTCATAGTTCTCCCAATGCTCGGCCGTGCTCGAGATGGTGAGCCAACCGTCGCTCTTAAGCTTCTTGCTAAACGCGATCTGGTCGGCCGACGAGCCCTTAAGCAGCACAAAGATACCGTTGAGGCGTGCGCTTCGACCGAACACGCGCTCATAGGTGCCCTGCGTCATGTAAAGCGTGTTGCCCAGATAGTTGAGCGAGATGTCGCTAACCTTGACCTTAGCAACATTGAGCGACGAATCCTGGACGTGCGCCGTATCGCCCGGCTGAATCCCCAGTACCAGCTGTGAACTCTTGCTCAGATACACGTCTCCGTCACGCAAAGACAGCGGTTCTTTGGACTCATCCTCCAGGCGCACGTAATCGCCCAAGTCACCCGTGCGGTCATCGGGCACCACGATCAGCTGCACGGTCTCGCTCTTGCCGCCAAACGTAAAGGTAACGTTGTCAGTCATGATCGGCAGGGTCGAGGTCACGGTCACGTTGGAATCATTGGCCGCGCTGCGCTCGTCCAACGCCGCGCACGTCTGCGAAAAATCGTCGGGATTGGCGACCGCCAGCAAGTCATAGCGCGTGATATGCCCGTACTGTTTGGGCGAAAGCGCCACCGACGTATCGCGAATACCCATACCGCAGATCACAAGCGCGGTGCAACCCGCGATGCCAAAGATGGTCATAAAGGCGCGCTTTTTATAGCGGAATAGGTTGCGTGCAGCGACCTTGTTCAAAAAGCCCATGCGGCGCCAGATAAAGCCGATGCGCTCGAGCAGAATGCGCGAGCCAGCGCGCGGGGCCTTGGGACGCATAAGCGAGGCCGGGGTCTCGGCCATCTCGTGGCGGCAGGCGATAATCGTGGCGCCCACCACGCCCACGGCAAACAGCGCCACCGAAACGATCGAGGACACGATGTCGTACGAAAGCAACATCTGGGGCAGCGAGTACATGTCGTCGAACACCGTAAACAGGAACAGCGGCAGGCCCACAAATCCGATGATGTTGCCGAGCACGCCGCCGATCAGACACGCCCACAGCGAGTAGTCCACGTATTTGGACAGAATACGCCCGCGCGAATAGCCGAGCGCTTTGTACAGGCCAATAAGCGTGCGCTCCTCCTCGACCATACGCGTGGCGGTGGTGAGGCTGATGAGCACGGCGACGATAAAGAAGATGAACGGGAACACCGTGGCGATGGCCTCAATTGACGAGCTATCGCTCTCCACGCTCGAGTAGCTTGCGATATTGCCGCGGTCCTGGATGTACCAGGTGCATTCTCCCAGATCGGAAAACTCGGCGCGGGCATCGGCAAACTGCTGGTCGGCGGCGGCACGGCGCTGATCCAGGTCGGCCTGCGCTTGCGCACGCTCGTCGCTGCCCTCGGCCATGCGGTTGATGTTGTCCTGCTCGATCCCAAAGACCATATTCGCCTGACGCTCAGCCGCGTCCAAGTTCGCCGGCGTATCGGCCGTCAGCTCCTGAGCACGCGCTTTCTCGCGCTCCTCGCGGATCTTCTCTATATTGCCCTTGACCTCATTGATCTTTGCCGCGTAGGCATCCGAATAGGAGTTGAGATCCTTGGCTCCCTCGACGATCACGTGGACCGCGGAGTAGGAAGAAGATGTCGCGGCGTCCTCGCTCACATAGAACTTATAGTCCGCCGCCGAAGCAGCGCGAAAGGCGTTGACTGTCGAGTCGGAGCTCACGTCGGTGGGATCGAGAACCTCGGCCGTGATGGTGTAATCGCTATCGGCAAACTGGTCCTTGGCGCTTTGGTTCGACGAGCTCGCATCGTTGGCGGCAAAACTCACCGTATCGCCGAGCTTTTTGCCCGAAGCCTTCAGGAACTTCGAAGTCACCGCGACCTCATCGGCGCTCTCAGGCAAATCGCCGTTCACGAGCACCGGCTGATCGATGTTCTCCTTGGAGAGACTTTGCACGACCACGCGCTCGCGCGTTGTGCCCACGGCGGTGTAGGCGGTCTCGGTGTAGATGCCCTCGGCCGTTTCGACGCCATCGACCTCTTGGATGGCGTCGAGATCATCGTCAGTCAGGCCATAGGTCGACTGCACGTTGATGTCGTAAACATTCTGTTGGTCAAAGTAAGCGTCGACCGAATCGCACAGATCCTCGCAACCCGCCTTGAGGCCGCACATCACGCTCACGCCGAGCGCGGTGATCACGACGATGGACAAGAAGCGTTTGAGGCTGCCGCGAATCGTGCGGTAGACACCGCGGCGAAACACCGTCGGCACCATGTCGTTTGAGCTTTGGGCAGTGCGGTAGGTCGTAAAATCCTGCTCGCGCTCCGTGTTCCGCGCGTCGCGGCGTTGGCTGTTTTGGCGGTCCTGATCCATGGGCGCTACCACTCGATCGTCTCGATAGGCACGGGATTTTGCTGGACCGTCTCGCTCTCCACGCGACCGCTCTTAAAGCGAATCAGGCGATCGGCCATGGGCGCGAGCGCGGAGTTGTGCGTGATGATGATGACCGTAATGCCCTGCTTGCGGCAGGTATCCTGCAGCAGCTGCAAGATCTGCTTGCCGGTTTTATAGTCGAGCGCGCCCGTGGGCTCGTCGCACAGGAGCAGCTTGGGGTTCTTTGCCAGTGCACGGGCAATGGACACGCGCTGCTGCTCGCCGCCCGAAAGCTGCGCGGGGAAGTTGGCGAGGCGCTCGCCCAGGCCAACCTGGCAAAGCGTTTGCTCGGCATCGAGCGAATCGGGGCAGATCTGCGCCGCGAGCTCGACGTTTTCGAGCGCCGTCAGGTTGGGAACCAGATTGTAGAACTGGAAGACAAAGCCCACGTCGGCGCGACGGTATTCCACGAGCTGCGCCTCGTTAGCAGAGCTCACGTCGCGCCCGTCCACCGTCACGGTGCCGGAAGTCGCCGTATCCATGCCACCCAGAATGTTGAGCGCCGTGGTTTTACCGGCGCCCGAAGCGCCCAGGATAATGGCAAGCTCGCCACGCTCAACAGAAAAGCTCGCACCGTCGAGCGCATGGATGCGGGCGTCGCCCTCGCCGTATGCCTTGATGACGTCTTTGAATTCGATATAAGCCATCGATTAATTCCCATCTGGTCGGATAACTCTTTAGTATTACCCATTTCGCACCTACCAAAAAGGGACAGGTTTATTTTGGCAGGTTTTATATGGGGAAATGGCGGCTATAGATGAGGCGCCGGGAAGGCAGAGACATCATCGACGGGGTCAGGCCGACCGCCAAACACAACGCACGCATCTCAATCTGTCAGCCAAATCATTCGAACAGCTGTTCGTTTCTATGATATGATTCCGTTATCTAAGCAGGCCAATACGCAGAAAGGCGGCCAACATGGCGTTCGACTTTAAGAAGGAATGCAAGGAGCTCTACAGACCTGCGAGCAAGCCGAGTATCGTAACTGTCCCGCCTATGAGCTACGTTGCCGTTCGCGGAAAGGGCGACCCAAATACTGAAGGTGGCGAGTATCAAAACGCCCTGCCGCTGCTTTACGGCATCGCCTATACCATCAAGATGTCGAAGAAAGGCTCAAGGAGTATCGAGGGCTATTTCGACTTTGTGGTACCGCCGCTCGAGGGTTTCTGGTGGCAAGACTCCCCGAGCGGCGACATCGATTATGTACGCAAGGACGATTTCAACTTTATCTCGTGCATCCGCCTGCCCGATTTCGTCACCCGAGATGACTTTGACTGGGCGGTCGCGGAAGCCACAACCAAAAAGAAACTGGACTTTTCCGCCGTCGAGCTGCTTAAAGTTGACGAGGGTCTCTGCGTTCAATGCATGCACACCGGGCCCTACGACAACGAACCGGCGACCGTAAACGCCATGCATGAATACACGACCGAGCAGGGCTATGTCCCCGACTTCTCAGACACCCGTTTACATCACGAAATCTATCTCTCCGATCCACGCAAGTGTGCGCCGGAGAAACTTAAGACTGTGGTTCGTCATCCTATCAAGCGCGCTGAATAGCGCGGAGCGCCGTCCCGCGCATCAGGTTTTAGGCCAGGCAATCAGCCGCTCCAAGATCATCTGGCAGCTTCCTTGACGCAGGTCATCGTATCTTATAATTTTATGTCTCTAAAGCTGGAAAGCCTCTCAACGATGCGCAACTCCAGCTCTTTTTATATCAAGAGGCTTAAATGAAATACCAGAAGTCGTGGATATCCATCAACGAACAGATAGCACTATTGACAGAAAACAAGGGTCTTAAGTGCTCTAATCAAAGCGAACTCGAGCGAGCTTTGGTCGAAGTCGGCTACTACAGGCAAAGTACTCGAGCGTTACTCCTCGTACGCGCCCTCAAGCCGCAGCAGCCACTCCTTACGGTCGAGACCGCCGGCATATCCATTGAGCGACCCGTCGGCCGCCACCACGCGATGGCACGGCACAATAATCGAAATGGGATTGCGTGCAACCGCGGCCCCCACGGCACGGGGAGACACAACGGGAGCCTCGTTTCCCGGCACACGATGTCGAGCCGCAACACGCTGGGCGATCTCGCCATACGTAGCGACCTCGCCACGCGGAATAGAAAGCAGCTCGTACCAAACTTCACGCTGAAACGCCGTGCCAATCATATGCAACGGCGGCGTAAACCGAGGTTCCTGCCCTGCAAAATAAGCATTCAGCCAAGCCCACGAACGCTCAAGCACCGAAGAAGCCGCACCATTTGCCGGACTCACCGACAACATGCCGCCAATACCGGAAACCGCGTCGGCGCCTTCAACATGTTCGGAGTCTTCCCGGAGAAGTGTGGAGCCAAAGTGCTCCTGCCCCTCAAACCAAAGTCCCGTCAGACCGCGGCCATCAGCGGCAAGCAGAATCTCGCCCAAAGGCGAAGCAAATGTCGTCGTGACCACCAGCGGCTCCTTTCAAAACTCCGCAACATAATACCGCGAATTGTGCAGACAACCCCAATCGACCCCAAAGTCACCCAAGGCAGCAGGCGCGCAGCGCCGCAGCTGCCGCACGACCCCAAAGTCCCCGCAGGCAGCAGGCGCAATGCGCCGCAGCTGCCGGCCGCGCCCCACAGTCCCCAAAGGCGGCAGGCGCAAAGCGCCGAGGCCGCCGCCGGGGCCAGGGCCTGCAACGGCCACGTGCCCCCACACCAGCCCAGCGGCCCCAACCAACAACGGCCCCATCGCAGACCGCTCGCAGCAGCGTCACCGCAGGCGGGGGCCGGGCTTAGTTTTCAGAACACTCCGCAGACCAGTGTGGCGCCTTGTCCGCAGCTCTGAAGGAGCAGGACAAGGCGCCACACATGGTCGAGGACGTTCTGAAAACTAAGCCCGGCCCCCGCCGGACAGGTCAACCGCTACTCGCAGAGCAGCTTAGCGATCTGGACGGCGTTGGTTGCCGCGCCCTTACGGATTTGGTCGCCGCAGCACCAGAAGGTGATGCCGCGCGCAGCCTCGGGGTTCGAGATGTCGCGACGCACGCGACCGACCCAGATCAGGTCCTGGTCGGACGTATCCATCGGCATGGGGAAGCGATCGTGTGCATCCTCAGCGCTCATGTCGTCAACCAGCTTCACTCCCGGAGCGGCAGCCAGCGCAGCACGGGCCTCCTCAACCGTAATATCGCGCTCAAACTCGAGCGTAATGCTCTCGGAGTGCGAGCGCAGCACAGGGACGCGCACGCAGGTGCAGTTCACGCGCAGCTCGGGCAGATGCATGATCTTACGGCCCTCGTTTTGCAACTTCATCTCCTCGGAGGTAAAGCCTTCCTCCTTGACGCCGCCGATCTGCGGAATCAGGTTGCTCGCCAGCTGGGCGGCAAATGCGCGCGGCTCGGGAATCTCCTCGCCACGGCCCAGAGCGGCCAGCTGAGCCTCAAGCTCGGCCATACCGGGAGCGCCAGCGCCCGAAGCCGCCTGGTACGTCGAGACGATCATGCGCTTCACGCCGGCGAGCTGATGCAGCGGCCACGTGGGAACCAGGCCGATGATGGTCGCGCAGTTGGGGTTGGCGATAAGGCCATGATGCCACTTGATGTCGTTAGCATTGATCTCAGGCACGACCAGCGGCACCTCGGGATCCATGCGGAAGGCGTGGCTGTTGTCGACCACGACGGCGCCGCGCTTGACGGCCTCGGGCAGCAGCTCCTTGGCGATATCGTCGCCGGCAGCGCCGAGCACGATATCGCAGCCCTCAAAGGCCTCGGGGCAAGCCTCTTCAATCACGATCTGCTCGCCGCGGAACTCGACGGTCTTGCCCGCGGAGCGTGCACTTGCCAGCAGCTTGAGCTTGCCAACCGGGAACTCCTGCTCGTTGAGGCACTCGAGCATCTGGGTGCCTACAGCTCCCGTCGCGCCCAAAATAGCAACCGTGTACTGTTTCATGCATCCCCCTTTAAAGGTTGTGGCTTTTGCCCGCACGCCGAGCAGGCCGATTATTGTTGCCAGTGTATACAAGAACAGGGCGGGCACGAAACCCGCCCCGTCGAAACGAAACCGAAACGAAACGCCCCGCCGTAGATTTTTGAGACATGACCCAAAAATCTACCGAGCAGTCGCTACTTTTTGAGCGCGGCCAGAGCGGGATCGACCGGCGCAGGAGCCTCCAGATCGGAGACCTTCACAATGCCGTTTTCGTCGGAGAAGGCACGGTAAATAGTCCGAATCGCCAGGTCGAAGTCCTTCTCCTCGACACCGATAATGATGTTGATCTCGTCGCAGCTCTGCGAAATCATGCGCACGCTCACGCCGGCCTGGCCGAGCATGCCAAACAGATGGCCCGAGATACCTGCACGACCGCGCAGGTTACGACCGACGGTCGCGATGAGCGCCAGGCCCTCGACAACCTCGATCTCGAGCGGCTCGACCTCCTGCTGAATGTCGCCCACAAGCGAGTACAGCGAATCGTGCACATCCTGCTCCTGCACCACGGCGCCAAAGCGGTCGACGCCGGTGGGCATATGCTCGACGGAAACGTCATAGCGCTCGAAGACCGAAAGTGCACGGCGCATAAAGCCAACGCGGGGCTTGGTGCGGTCGCGGGCAACGTTGATGGCGACAAAGCCGCGCTTGCCGGTCACGCCGGTAATGATGGGCTCCGCCTCGCCCTCATCAGCCGTCTCGCTAATGATGGTACCGGGGTCCTGCGGCGCATTGGTGTTCTTGATGACCAGCGGAATACCCGCCTCGCGCACGGGGAACACGGCCTCCTCGTGCAGGACGCTTGCGCCCATGTACGAAAGCTCGCGCAGCTCCTCGTAGGTAACGCGGGCGATGGGCTGAGCCTCGGGCACAATGCGAGGATCGGCAGAATAGAAGCCCGAAACGTCGGTCCAGTTCTCGTACAGGTCGGCACCAAGGCACTTGGCCAAGATCGAACCCGAGATATCGCCGCCACCACGGTCGAGCAGCTTGATCTGGCCCTCACGCGTCGCGCCGTAGAAGCCAGGCATAACGAAGCCGCCCTGCTGACCGTACTCTTGCACCAGCTCGGAGGTGCGATTCATGCTGAGCGTACCGTCGTGATGGAACGCCACAACCGTCGCGGCGTCCAGGAACGGTAGGCCCAGGTACTCAGCCATCAGGCGAGCGGTAAAGTACTCGCCACGGCTCACAAGCTCCTCGGTGGAGTAGCCGCCCGAGCGGGCGCGCTCGGCAAAGGCCGCGAACTCCTCACGGATGGGATAGGTGAGCTCCAACTCATCAGCGATATCAAAATAGCGCTGGCCGATGTCCTCGAGCAGCTCCTCACACGACACGTGGTACTTAACGTGCGCATTGACCAGATAGAGCAGGTCGGTCACCTTGGTGTCGCCCTTAAAACGGCGACCGCAGGCGGAAACCACCACAAAACGGCGAGCCGGATCGGCATCGACGATGGCCTTGATCTTCTTGAAGTGTTCGGCGTCGGCGACCGACGAGCCGCCAAACTTGGCAATCTTAATCATGGGCTGGAGGTTACCTTTCTAAAAAGCCTCTGCGAACCTATTATGCACGCTCTGATACCATGGTTTCACCGATTGGGACCAAGGCATCCGAGGAGCAGTGTTATATGGGAACTTATCATAGTACACGAGGACGCACTTTATCGTGCTCAAGTAAGGTGGCAATCCGCACCGGCATCGCTCCCGACGGGGGTTTGTTTGTCTCGGACGAGCTCGGCACCCAGCAGGTCGATATCAGCTCGCTTGCAGATAAATCGTACTTTGAAATCGCTCAAGATGTGTTGGGAATGTTACTGAATGATTACGCGGCCGAAGAAATTTCGGCGTGTGTCGACGAGGCATACCGCGGCACGTTCGCGAGTGAAGAGGTTACGCCGCTCGTCAAACTCGACGCTGCGCCGGGCACCGACGCCCCTCAGACCTATGTGATGGAGCTCTTTGGCGGCCCCACGAGCGCCTTCAAGGACGTCGCCCTGCAAATGCTCCCCCGTCTGATGGCCCGCACTTCTGCCAAGGATGGCGGCGCCGAGCGCATCATGATCGTCACCGCCACGTCAGGCGACACGGGCAAGGCAGCACTCGCCGGCTTTGCCGACGCTCCGGGCACGGGCATCACCGTCTTTTATCCCGAGGGCAAGGTCAGCCGCGTCCAGAACCTGCAGATGTCCACTCAGGAGGGCGATAACGTCGCCGTCTGCGGCATCCGCGGCAACTTCGACGATGCCCAGAGCGCCGTCAAGCGTATCTTTGCCGATAAGGAGCTTGCCGAGCGTCTTGAGTCCGCCGGCACGGTGCTTTCAAGCGCCAACTCGATCAACGTCGGTCGCCTGGTGCCGCAGGTCGTCTACTACTTTGCCGCCTATGCGCAGCTGCTGCGCGCCGGCGCCATCGAGGCCGGCGACTCCGTGGAGTTCTGCGTACCGACCGGCAACTTTGGCGATATCCTGGCCGGCTACTATGCCAAGTGCATGGGTCTGCCCGTCGCCAAGCTCATCGTCGCGAGCGACAAGAACAACGTGCTCGCTGACTTCCTGACCACCGGCGTCTACGACCGCAACCGTCCGTTCTTCACGACCATCTCGCCGTCGATGGACATCCTCATCAGCTCTAACCTGGAGCGCATGCTGTACTTCCTGTCCGACGGTGACTGCGAGCTCGTTGCCGGCCTTATGGAACAGCTCGCCCAGACCGGTCGCTACGAGGTGCCCGCCGAGCTACTGACCAAGATCCAGAGCGTGTTTGGCTGCGGCTGGGCCAGCGAGGACGAGGTCCGCGCCGCTATCAAGAGCTGCTGGGACGCCAACGGCTACGTGATCGACCCGCACACCGCCTGCGGCTATCACGTCTTTGAGCAGGTCGCCCCCGCCGAGGGCGCCAAGGCCCGTGTGCTGCTTTCGACCGCCAGCCCCTACAAGTTCCCGCGCGCCTGCTGCGACGCCCTGGGCCTCGACGTTCCCGAGGACGACTTTGAGGCTATGCGTGTGCTCGAGCAGGCAACCAACACGGTTGCCCCGGTCCAGCTCGCCGAGCTCGAGTCCAAGCCCGTCCGCTTCGAAGACGTCTGTGACGTCGACGAAATGGCCAGCTACGTCGAGTCCGCAGCAAAACGAATGAGCACCAACTAGATCCCTTATTAAGCGCCGGCGAAAGCCGGCGCACCTTCTAATTATTTAGCTTTCGGGATGATGACGAGCATGCGAGCGGGTCTGGCCGTTTAGTTCGTCGCGAGTTCCGCACGAGCCGGAAAG
The DNA here is from genome assembly GCA_900541125.1 of uncultured Collinsella sp. Taxonomy (GTDB): domain Bacteria; phylum Actinomycetota; class Coriobacteriia; order Coriobacteriales; family Coriobacteriaceae; genus Collinsella. Next base: position 25,259 of record UQIK01000018.1, on the reverse strand, counting down.
CACTTAATGTGCTTTCCGAGCGAGCCAGGACTGCCCGAGCAGCGAACTAAACGGCCAGACCCGCCCAGGAGGACCCACATGATCAAAATCACCGTCCCAGCAACCAGCGCCAACTTGGGCATCGGCTACGATACCCTCGGCATGGCCGTCAGCCTCTACTCGCACTTCACCTTCGAGCGCGCCGACAAACTCACCATCACGGGCTGCCCCGAGGAATTCCAAAACGAGAACAACCTGGTCTACGTGAGCTTTGTCGATGCACTGGCTGCATGGGGCGAGCCGGCTTTTCCCGTTGCCATCGACATTCAAACCGATGTGCCCGTCGCTCGCGGCCTGGGTTCCAGCTCCACCTGCGTCGTCGCTGGCATCATGGCGGCCGCCGCGCTGACGGGCCACACCGTCGACCGTGCCGAGCTCGTCCGCATTGCCACCGAAGTCGAGGGCCATCCTGATAACGTCGCCCCCGCCATCCTGGGCGGCGCCGTCTGCTCCTTTACGCCGACCGATTCGCTCCCCCAGTGCCTGCGCTACGAGGTGAGCGATCGCCTGCGTTTTATTACCGTGATCCCGCCCTACGAGGTACACACGAGCGAGGCGCGCAAGGTCGTGCCGCAGGAGATTCCGCTCTCCACCGCCGTGTGGCAGATGGGCCGCATCGCCGGCATGACGCGCGGCCTGGAGACCGGCGACCTTGACCTGATTGCCGCCGCCAACGACGACCGCATCCAAGAGCCCTATCGCCGCCGCCTCATCCCCGACTACAACGCTGTGCGCGACACCTGCCTTAACGGCGGCGCTAAGACCATCTGGATTAGCGGCTCGGGCTCGACCCTCATGGCTGTGACCGACGACACCATCGTGGCAAAGTTCCTGCAGGTCAAGCTGCGCGAGCAGTTCCCCAAGTGCGACACGCATATCCTCACGTGCGACACGGAAGGCGCTCAAATCGAGTACCTGTAGACATCCTCCTCATATACCTGTCCGGGACGGTCGGGATATTCCCTCAAAATCGTCCTCGCGCATGAAGGCCCCTTGTCCTGCTCCTACGGAGCGACGGACAAGGGGCCTTCGCGCTGCGGAATGATTTTGAGGGAATATCCCGACCGTCCCTGCGCCTACCTTGCTGAGGATGTCTACAGGGACCCACGCTTTGAAGGGGCGCCGAGCTGATAGTTTGGCTTTTTATTGATAGGGGCTCTTGCTAGGCTGGAGCACTTCCTAGAGGCGAGCATCGGCTGTGTGCTTGGTTTAGGCGGCGCTGGTTTCTTTGTATTCGAAGACTGGTTCTAGGAGGTCTTCGATGTTGCAGTGGAGGGCTTTTGCTATGGCTCTTACGCTTGTTACTGAAGCTTCATTGATGTTTCTCTGGCGCTGTTCGTACATTTGGATTGAGCGGAGTGACACACCCGATTCGTATGCTAGATCTTGTTGGGTTTTCTTAAGCTTCTTTCTTGCTAACGCAAGTTTGGTTTGCCCGGACGCTTTTTTCGCCATATCGCAGACGAGGCGAGCCACACGTTCCTCCGAGGCTTCGTGCCAGGGGTAGTACAGACTGCACAGCGCATCAAATGGAACGACATGCAGCAAATCTTCGAAAGACTCTCCTAGGCGCCACTGAAGGTATGCCAATATCCAGCCTGTCCAATATTCCGGTGTCTTTTCGAATCGGTAGGTTCGATTTGGCATCGGCCTTGATTGATAGCCCGACCTTTCGGCGATAAGCGCGAACAGCTCAACGCCCGATTTTCCCGATACGACCCATGCGTTTCCACGCTCAAACTCACGGGCTACGCCGCTCAGGCAAAAGAGTTCAGCGACCTCGGACCCTTCCGCTCCATAGTCGTTTACGGCATAGTCAAAACAGTCGCCGAGGTTGTTCATTGCATCCTCGAGGTAGTAGACGGGGTATGTCCTACTCGGCCCACAATCCGTTAACTCTTGGATCATTCAAATCAACCCTCCCTGCCATCAAATCCCTAATGTCGACACCATCAGAGTCAAATCCGTTTACCGTATCCAAATACTTACGTCGAGCGTTCTGTTCTCGCTCAAATCGTTTGGGATAAAACTCGGCTCCCGAGACCTGCTTCCAATCGCGGAACCTGATCGCCGAGAACGCGCGCTCACTCATAAGCGCATATTGAATGCCCAAATCCCCCAAAAACATAATGCGCTGCAATTGCCTGAGCGAGATCATGCCGTTGACAAACTGTCTTGCAAACGAGAAATAGGAATCGTCTGCACGATAGCCTCGAATAACGTCATAGGGAGAAATATCAATCAGGCAGTTATCCAGCAGATAACGAAGCCCCTCGCGTGCTACTGGCGTTGAAACATTGAACTCTCTGTTATTCGCCAGAATTGCAAGCCAGTTGAGAATCGAGAACTCACCTGATTCCAAATCCAAAATCGCAAGGCCATCTAAATCAAGCTCATATCGATTGGCAATGCCATCAGACTCGGTCCGACATGCCCACTCCATTGCCATTTCCTCATGCGGTGTGCAATAAAATCCGCGCCCATAGTCATTGAATTGCCTGCATTTATCCAACGATGGATGATCGACAACAACGTCCGACCCGTGCCAAAGCTCCATATCGACCTCCAAAAATATCACCTCAGTGATAGTTTACCAATAACTATCACTGAGGTGATATAGATGGGAGCTTTTGAGGGGCCGCGGCCTGACTAAAGGCAGGCCGCGGCAATGTGTCGCTTAAGCTCATCGATGCCGGTGCCGGTCTGGGAGCTTGTGATGATCACGTTCTCGGCCGGGACGTTGAGCTGCTTTTTGATGGCTGCTGCCTGGCGGGCCTGCTGGGTGCGGCTGAGCTTGTCGGCTTTGGTGAGGCAAACGATAAAGTTGAACTCGTTGCCCTGTAGGTAGTCGATCATGTCGTGGTCGAGCTTGCTGGGGTCGTGACGAATGTCCACCAGCGAGACGACCAAGTTAAAGCTGCGCTCGGAGTCGAAAAAGTCGCCGATAAGCTCGGCCCAGCGGTCGCGCTCGGCCTTGGAGCGACGGGCGAAACCGTAACCCGGCAGGTCCACGAAATGCACGTCATCGGCCTCAAAGAAGTTGATGTTGCTCGTCTTGCCCGGCGTACTGGAAACCTTGACTAGGTTCTTGCGGCCAAATAGCTTGTTCATAATCGACGACTTGCCCACGTTAGAGCGGCCGACAAAGCTCACCTCGGGGCAGGTGGACTCGGGAATCTGCGAAACCTTGCCATAGCTGGCGACGAACTTGGCAAGCTGGTAGTTAATGGAATCGGCCATGGACACTCCTTGGTCGTAGGTTCTTACAAATAGACGCGCTATTGCGCAGCGGCAATGCGGCGGACGATATCGAGCGTAATGTCACTTGCGACACGCGCGTACTCGAACAGATCGAACTCTCGCTCGCAAATTGCATCGTACGCCTCGTCACAATTATCGCTGATAGCGCGCAACACCAGGCAATCGACACCATTTTTGGTTGCGACATGGGCAATTGCCGCGCCCTCCATGCCGACACAATCGGCATGCGTCGCCTCGATAGCGTCGTTGCGCATGGTGGCGCCCGTCACAAAGCGGTTACCCGTGGCAATCGTGCCGACCAGGAACTGCTTGGTGCCCTCGTTCGAAGCGACTGTATCTGTCGAGGCGTCAACAAACCCACGCTCAGTAAGCACGTCGGCGGCGATATCAACCAGCGCGGGCGTCGAGCCAAACTCCTCGAGCCCCGGTGCAGACTCGGCGATAAGCGCGGTATCGGTATCCAGATAGCGTAGGCGTTTGCCAATGACCACGTCGTCGATATGGAGCTTGGGGTTCAAACCGCCCGCGATACCCGAAAACACAACAGCTTGCGGAGCATACTTGCTAATGAGGTGCTGCGTCGCGGCAGCGGCATTCACCGTGCCCATGCCCGCCGTTGTGGCGACAATCATCAGGCCGTCGAGCTCACCGCTCACAACGGTCAAGCCTGCCTCCCGTGCCTCGCATACGTCGCTCAACTCTTCCTTAATCTGCATGATCTCTTTTTCGAGCGCACCGATAATCGCGATGGTAGCCATACCATTCCCCAAACCTATACGAAATTCTCAACCAAGGTATGGTACCAGCATTTTGTTTGACCTCGCCAAACGAACACGCTAAGCCAGTGCAGCTCGCGTATCAAACAGAGCCTTTGCAATCGCAGCCGTAACCTCGCTCGAACGGTCACTCCATGGCATCGATGTCATGACGCTCATGACATAGGTACGGCCATCGATGTCGATGAGGCCTGCATCGCATGTCGAATAGTAGCCGTCCTCGCTGATCCAACCCGCTTTGTTGCGCACCAAGACCTGATCGTCCGCAATGCCATCGCGAATAAACGAGCGCGATGTTGATGCCAAAAGGCCTGACAACCACTGTGAAGTCTCGGTATCCATGCTCAGATACTCGCTCATCTCGCGCCATAACCTCGCAGAAGTGCGCGGGCAGTAGGTCGGAAAATCACTCATCGGATTCAGTGCCGTTTCGTCATCAACACCCAGATTGGCAATCCAATCCTCATAGCCATCATGGTCAAACGCCGCGCGTAACGCGATAAACGAATCGTTGTCTGAGTTGGCGACGGCATTCTCGATAAGGTCGCGCACCGTCTGCCAGCCCATGCTGCAACCACCATACGTGGCTAAAGGCCCATCGAGCGACACCCGCCCCGATTCGACCAACGTCTCGCAAATATAGAGCGCATACAGCGCTTTGTAGCTGCTCGCTCCATACACCTCGACATCGGCGTTATACGTCACGCCCCTACCGCTCGATAGGTCGTAGAACACTACACCCACGTCGCCCAGCTCCTGCGCCCGACACAGGGCATCCTGGAGCGAGGCAAGGCTCTCATCCTCCAAGGCAGGAGTCTTGTTATCCACCAACGAGAAGGTCCGAACGGTATCACCCGAAGGGATATCGTTGAAGTCCGCCTTCGAAAGTCTCGTCTTGAGATCTGCCGTCGACAGAGCTTGATCTGCCGACGCTTTGGACTTTGAAACCTTCTCGTTTTGCAGCTGTACCGTTGACGCATCTGGGCGCACCGTTCGCTCCGAGGCGTAGGTTTTAACGGTAATTCCGAGGATAATAACCGCCGACGTTAGCATCCCAATGGCGGCAATCTTCCTCACGCGGATGCGAGCGCCGGCAAGGCCACGCGAAGACGTGCCCTTCGTCTTATATCTGCTGCCATGCTGCGGCACATACTCGTCCCGCGATGCGATGTTTCGCACGTGGTCTCCTGACTGCCACCGTTTATATACGAGCAGCATGATACCGAGCAGGCATTTCTTTCCAAAGATATTCAGCAGCGTTTAAGGTGTCTTTAAAGAAACCACAAGCGTATTTATCCAAATGGCACGATTCTGTTGCGCATCTCACCGCAACCCAGAGAGCAGTCTTTTAAGGACGGGGCTCTTTGGCAATCAACTTGGTGCCCAGGGGCACTCATTTAAGTCTGTCCCCAATGAGTGAAGCCAGTGCAGCTCGGATATCATAAAGGGGCAAAAATGGCACGCTAGCCGATGGCGTTTTTGAGTTCGGCGCGGCGCTTTTTCATGCCGGTCATAACGGCATTACGCAACTCGGGCATGCGCGCGGTATCCATCTGGGGCACGCCCTCGAGCTTATAGGGAATGCCCAGTTGCTCGTACTTGACGACACCCATCGTGTGATACGGCAGCATTTCCAGGCCCACCACGTTGTGCCATGGAGCGATGAGGCGACCGAGCTTCTCGCACTCCTCAACCGTATCGGTAATGCCCGGCACCACCACGTGGCGGATAACGACCTTGATCTTGCGACGCGCAAGCTCATCGCCAAACGCCAAGATGCGTGCGGGATCGCAACCAGTCAGCTTTTTATGCTCGACCGGGTCGGCATGCTTAATATCGAGCAGTACCATGTCGGTCTCGTTGAGCACGGCATCGAACTTCTCGGGGTGGTTGGGGTCAAATGCATAGCCACAGCTATCTAGGCAGGTATGTACACGACCATCGGGGTTGTTGTGCATTGCACGGAACAGGTCGGCCAAAAACTCAGGCTGTAGGAGCGGCTCGCCGCCGGACACCGTAATGCCACCGCTGCGATAGAACTCGTGGTTACTCTGGAACTCGTCCATCAGGTGTTCGACGGTCACCATGGTGCCGCCGTTGACCGACCAGGTATCGGGATTGTGGCAATACGCGCAGCGCATGGGACAGCCCTGAACAAACACCACAAAGCGGATGCCGGGTCCGTCGACCGTTCCCATCGTCTCGATCGAATGCACGCGGCCAAGGGCAAACGCAGAGTCCTCGGGACGAGCGTCCACACCCTCAAGCGTCATTTCTGCCATTCGCGCTACCTTGCCTCTCCTTGGATGTAACCAATTAAAATGCCAGAGCCATTCTAGCCCATGCGTTTGCGTTTAAACGTCTCGGGCTAGAATGGCACGTTTTAATCTATTCCCCATCACCATGGTTGGGGTCTACGTCGAGATGTCAGGCTGAAGAACGCTCGCCTGAGGCCTTTACGCCTTAAGCGTGAGCACCGCACCGAAGGCGGTCGGGCCGCAATGGCTCGAGATGACGCCGCCGACCTGAGTCCAGGTAACGTCCTTAAAGCCCAGGTCATGCGCATAGACTTCCATGTCATCGCGCAGCTCCTGGGAAAGGCCCACCGAATACGCCAGGCCAATGTGCGAGTAGTCAATCTCGCCCTTCGCAACCATGTGGTCAATAAAGGCGCGGGCGCACTTGAGCATAGAGCCGCGGAACTTCTTGGTCGCCACGAACTTGCCGCCCGTTACCTCAATGCAGGGCTTAATCTTGAGCAGATGGGCGCCAAGGAATGCCACGTTGGACAGACGACCGCCTGCCTTAAGGAAGGCTAGGTCGGTAGGAACAAAGCCCAGCAGCACACGGTCCATGACGGAGTTCGTGAAGGCGAAGATCTCGTCGACGGTGGCATCGGGGTGAGCCTCGATGTATTTGGCAGTCTCGACGACAACGAGCGACTGGCCCACCGAGACAAAGCGCGTGTCCATGGAGTAGACGTAGTCGCGCCCCTTGGCGGCGATCTTCGATGATTGATGCGAGCAGGTCGTGGCCTCGGAGTACGCAAGATGCAGAATGGTCGCATCGGGCTGCTCGGCATGGATACGGTCGTACACGTGAGCAAAATCCGCAGGCGCGCAGCCGCTGGTCTTGGGCATTACGCCAAACTCGTTGCAGCGCGAGTAAATCTCGAGCGGATCGATCGAACCGTCCTCGACGGTCTCGTCACCAATCGTGACATGCATGGGCACGCGCACGATGCCGTAGCGCTCGCAAAGCTCCGGCGTCACATCCGACCCAGACTCAACCACGATTACGTACTTGCCCATTATTATCACGACCCATCTCGACATTGGCTTTTCAATACATGGCACGCGCCGCCGCACTGTTGCACAACAGCGTCCAAGCGCCAAAGAGACGCCGCCCCTTGCACACAACAAAGGACAGCGTCTCCTTGGAAAACTCCGTGCTTATCTAGGATTCCATACGGTTTATTAAGGAGGGTTACTTATTCCGCAAACGGTCGCTATATGCGGTAAGCGGTAGTTGGCCGCGACAACTGCGACACATTCCGTCCAGCAAATCCAATCGTGCTCCACGCACGGTTAATGCACGAGGCGGTAGAAATTCATCGATGCCGCACCCTCGGCGTGCAGCTCCATCGCCGGAACCGCCGGCGAATAGGTACGGCTCGTAAGTGCCGCCTCGCCGCCATTTGCAAAAATCTCGACCATCGTAGTGTCCGAAAGCACGCGTAGGTCGCGAAGCTCGCCGAGCTCAATCGACCTCTGGTCGCGCCCATAGCCTTCGTCACCCATATCGAGGGTAAGCATCCCGTCCGTATAACGCACAAAGACACCCTTGCGGATTTCGAGCTCGACCATCTTGGCGCCCTCACAGGAAACCACAAGATCAAACAGGCGGCCCGGCTCCTCAACGGTTTCACCGCCTGTCGCGCGAACGCAGTCGCCGCGCATCTTCTCAATCTCGTGCACCGGCTGCTGACAGAGCTTACCATCGCGTATGCTCAGCTCTCGCGGCACCGTCAACGCGCACTGCCACCCGCGTGCCACCGTCGGGTTTTCTGCCGTCGCGTCGGGGCAACCAGACCACCCGATCATCAAACGCCGACCCGCAGCATCCTCAAAGGACTGCGGTGCGTAGAAATCAAAGCCGGCATCGACCATCGGGGGCATGCCCTGCCCGGTGATCTTAAAGCTCGGCGCCTCCCAATCGGCCTCGATGGAGAACCACACGCACTGGTGCGGATTGCGGTAACGCCAACCATCGGCGGGCACGCCCTGCGGACAGCAAACGAGAATTAGCTCGCCATCAAGCTCAAATAGATCAGGGCACTCCCACATAAAACCAAACTTCTCGCCCAACTCAATGCGCGTCGTATAGCTCCAGTCCTCTAGATCGCTCGAGGTATAGACAAGCACGCAGCCGCGGTCGTCTTTCGTACGAGCGCCCAGAACCATGTAGTATATACCATCGTGTTCAAGGATTTTGGGGTCACGCACGTGCGTACCGATATCGTCGGGGTAATCGACCGGCCCAACAGCTATGCGCTTCTCGCCCAATTCGTCGGGGTTCTCGGTAACCATATGAATCTGGTTTTGCTCACGGCCCGTCAACACGTAGTCGTAATCATCGCTGTCAAAATGCTTGACGTTGCCGGTATAGAAGTAGTGAATCTTGCCGTCGTGTACAAAGGCAGAACCAGAATACGCTCCACTCGCATCCAAATCGGAATCGGGGAACAGCACAGGGCCGCGATTCTCGTACGTCACAAAATCCTTTGTCGTCAGATGATTCCAAAGCACTGGACCGCCATGCGCAGCATCGAATGGATCGTATTGGTGATAGATGTGATACGTATCACCGATCTGCACCAAACCGTTGGGATCGTTGAGCCAGCCAAGCTCAGGCTCCACATGGAACAGGAGCCTATCGGGGTCGGACGCGATGCGACCCGCCGTCTCATCCTGTCCGGCACGCCATTGCTCATAGTCCGCGCGTGTCACCTTATTTTTTTGATTAAACATCGCCGTTGACTTTCTCGTCTATGGGGAAGGACGTTCGACTCACACGAGTCGAACGCCCTTCCTCAAATGGACTTATCCTCAGATTACGCTGAACGGCTCAACTAGAAGCTAACGTCGAAGCCAGCGCCAGCGCCCTCTTCATCGGTGGTCGGCACGCCCTTTGCCTTGTTGTAGGCAAAGATCAAGACGATCGGCACGATAAAGGCGATGAGATTGCCAGCCACATACCACACGAGCGTCTCGGGCGTAACGATGAGCAGGCCAAGCACACCGGTCAGACCCTGACCGATAGCGCGCACCTCAAAGAGCTTCACGAAGGCACCGCCGCAGCCTGCACCGATGCAAGCGCAGACGAACGGGATGATCGAGTAGCGCATGTTTGCAGCAAAGATTGCGGGCTCGGAGATACCGACCAGCGTCGGGATAAAGGACGACATGCAGATGTTGCGCTCTTTGGAATGCTTCTTGTGAATGAGATACATGCCGATGGCGCCGCCGCCCTGGGCGATGATGGAAACCGACCAGATGGCCTGGATGTAGTTGAAGCCGGTCGTGGCAACGAGGTTGGCCTCAATACCCTGGATGAACTGATGCGTACCGGTAACGACGAGCGGCTGCAGGAACGCGGCGAAGACAAAGGCGCCAAAGACGCCCATCCTGTTGTACAGGACATCGATTACGCCAGCGAGGACGTCGCCGATCAGGTTGCCGAGCGGACCGAACACGGTGAACAGGGCAACGTTAGCAAGAATCAGGGTAACGGTCGGGACAAAGACAAACGAGACGACCTCGGGGATGTACTTCTGGGCAATCTTTTCGACCTTGGCCATAAACCAGGCAGTCAGGATTGCAGGGAACACGCCGCCCTGGAAAGCAACCATGGGGATGGAGAGCGGACCAAAGTTCCAGTACTCAGCACCCGACGGATCCATAACAAACGCATTGCGGTTCATAAGACTCGGGTGAACCATGACGATACCGACGAGGATGCCCAGGATCGGGTTACCGCCAAAACGCTTGACCGCGCTGTACATAACCAGGACAGGCAGGTAGTCGAAGGTAGTGGCAATAATGGCAAAGAAGCTTGCGAGGTTCTTGAGGAACTCGCTGTGATCGGCGAGGCTGCCCTCCATGCCAAAGAGGCCGTTGGCAACGATCAGCGACTTAAGGCCGATGATGATAGCAGCGCCGACGAAGGCGGGAATGATGGGAATAAAGATGTCCGAGAATACCTTGAGGACCGAGAAGAACTTGCCCTTCTTGTCCGCCTCGGCGCCCTTGACCTCGGAAGCGCTGATCTCCTTAACGCCCGTCAGAGCCATAAACTCATCGTAAACCTTGTTAACGGTACCGGTACCGAAGATGATCATGAGCTGGCCGCTGTTGTACAGCACGCCCTTGACGCCATCGATGTTCTCGAGCTCGGCCTTGTTGTACTTGCTCGTATCCTTGAGCACCAGACGCAGACGCGTAACGCAATGCGTGGCGCCCTCGATGTTCTCCAGACCGCCGACGTTATCGACGACTTGCTGAGACACTACTTTGTAGTCCATGTTCCTCTCCATTCCTTTACGAAATCATAAGACGTTTTGATGCCATTACAGAGACGCGATCGTTGCATTTGCGCACTTAAGCGTACCGTCGGTGACCGTCAGCGCCACACCCTGGCCCTGCTTATTGCAGAATCGAGCGTTAAGCGCAACATCATCGACAAAGATGGTCGCGATATCGTCGTCAACGACCAGGCGCACATGATGAGTGCCCTCGCCCTTAAAGAACAACGGACGCTCGAGGCCCATGTTGTTGACCTGGAACCACGGATACTGGGGGGCCGCCGTAAACTCGAGCTTGCCCTCACGCAGGTTGGCGCGGAACTCATAGGCAAGACCGGACTCGGCGTCCTCGGCAAGCTTCACCGAGAAGCCGGCAGCGTCACCGGCGAGCTCGATGTCGGCATCGAGCATATAGGTGGAACCGGCATCCGCGGCGAGCACCTGCTCGACCTTGCCCGACTCGCAGGAGAGCTCAAAGGCCTCGACTGCCTTAGCCTCGCCAAAGGCGCCAAGCATGCTGTCAGGAAGCTTGGTGCCGAGCGTTCCGTCGGCACGCTGAACGATCTCGAGGGGCATAAAGGTGCCACCCCACAGGTAAGAGCTGGGGTCGCCGCCCTCGTCACGCGTAGGAACCCAACCAAAGAGAACGCGGCGCTCGCCGTCAAATGCGGTACGCGCGGCATAGTACGCGCGGCCATCGAAGGAATCGTCCGCAGGAGTGATCCAAGGACCGTTGATAGAGCGAGACATGCGGTAACGGGTCTTGTTGCCATCACTGTACTCGGAGAACACCAGATACCACCAGTCGCCCATCTTAAAGAGATCAGGCATCTCGAACATGGTGTACAGGCCCGGATTCCACCAGTCGCCCTGGAACTCCCAGGTATCCAGGTCCTTGGAGGTGAACTTGACCAGACGACCGGTCATCAGACGCTTGTCCTCGCCCACACGCGTGCCGAGGATGAGCATGTACTCTTCGTTCTCCTCATCCCAAAGCACAAAGGGATCGCGCCAGTTGCGGTCATCGTAACCCTCCTGGGGCGGAAGCAGCGTCTCGGCGATGTTCTTCTCCCACTTGACGGCGTCGTCACTCGTTGCGTGAAGAAGAACCTGCTTCATCAAGCGTGCCTTGACCTTATCGCGATTGCAACCAGTGTAGAGCGCATGGTACTTGTCGCCCACCTTAAACACCGTGCCGGCATAAACATACTGGTCGACTTCCTCGTCGCCGCCACGCTCAAGGCTCTCGCCAAAGTCTTTGTAATTGACGAAGTCCTTGGTTGTCGCGAGTGCCCAGCCAAACGGCTCTCCGAAAGGTCCGGGGTTTCGCGTGTCACGCTGATGATAGAGATAGAACGTGCCGTCCTCGCCGTACGGCATGATGTCGCCCACCCAAATTCCCTCAGGCTGGTAATACACCTTGTGCATCCGAGACTTCCTTCCCACGTGATACTAACTCGGTACAACTGCAAGATATGTCAATCGTTTTCATATGTCAAACGTTTTCACACCAATACGTCTTTTCGCAGTTCCAGTCGTCGGCAAACGGTTGACATATGCCGGCGAACGGTCATCAGAGGCGTTTGAGGAATTCTTTTGGCACGGGATGAACTACGCGGTTTTGCCCTCAATGAGTTCAACGGGGAGCTTGGTATTCGATTCGGGCTTTTCACCGTTAACAAGAGCGATGATGGATTGCGCCGCGAGCTCTCCGATGCGATCGATATCTTGACGAACGGTTGTTAAGTCAGGCATAAACGTCATAGTGCGGCGGGCGCCATCCGCGCCCACGACCTTAATATCGTCCGGAGCGCTCAAGCCGCGCTGCTTCATCACGTTAAGACAGATAGCCGCCATCGTGTCGTCTCCCGCAAAGATGCCGTCAATATCGGGGTTCTCATCGAGGATCTTCGCAACGACCGCACTCTTTTCGTCGTCGGACTTAACGAACTCGACCTCACGGACAAGCGCGGGCAAACCGGCCTGCTCCACAACATCGTGGTAGGCATCGGTACGCTTATTGGCAGGCATACGCATGCGGCTATTGTTGCGCAGGCACAAGATGCGCGAACACCCGTCATCGATCAGGCGACGCGTGGCAAGTTCGCCGATGCCATAGCTGTCGCTCGCAATCTGAACAGAGGTCTCGCCAAGGTCGCAGTCGATACCAACCAGACTCAAGCCCATCTCGGCATACGCCTCGGCACCGATATTAAGCGAGTTGACGATGACGCCATCAACCATATTGCGCCGAAGCATATCGATATAAGAACGCTCAAGATCAGGTCGATTGGCGCTATTGCACAGCAACATCTTAAAACCGTTTTCGGCCAGGGTACGCTCAACGGCTTGGACCGCTTGGGCATGAAACGGGCTGCTGACATAGGGGACGATCATACCTATTAGATTCAGGCGACCGTTGAGCATGGCACGGGCGATATCGTTGGGCGTATAGTTGATGCGCTTCATCGCGGCATGGACCTTATCGCGGGTCTCTTGGCTAATATAGCCGCGATTATTAAGCACGCGAGATACCGTAGTAGGCGAAACCCCCGCCACCGCTGCAACTTCCTTGATGCCAGGCTTAGCCGAATCCTTAGAACGAGCGCCCTCGCGAGCCATAGCACCCTCCCCCATCAACATGTCATACGTTTACATACGAACAAAGCATACCCCAACAAGAGCGGGAAGACGGTAACAGTACAAGTAAGTAAACGACTCATCCAAATAATTAGGAGAGTTCCGCCTAAAGGGTGACTACACAGGACCCCGCCGGGGCTGTTTGGGCTATCTCCCAAAACATTCCGCAGGACGCAAAGAGGCTCGCCGCACGAAGTGCGCAGCGAGCCTCTTTGCATGTCCGAGGACGTTTTGGGAGATAGCCCAAACAGTCCCGGCGATCCTGCGGGAGTTGAGTCCCTTTAGAACTTGTCGTGGAAGGTACGCGAAATGACCTCGTCCTGCTGCTCCTTGGTGAGCGTGTGGAAGTTCACGGCATAGCCGGAAACGCGGATGGTCAGCTGCGGGTACTTCTCGGGGTGAGCCTGAGCGTCAAGCAGCGTCTCACGGTTGAAGACGTTGATGTTCAGGTGGTGGCCACCCTTCTCGGCGTAAGCGTCGAGCATGTGGACCAGGTTATCGGCCTGAGTCTCAGAAACTTCAGAAACCTTCATAATGTGTCTCCTTCGATTAATAGGCGCCGGCCGAAACCGGCGCGCTAATCAGTAATCGTTATTGTTAGTATAGCACTAACAATAGTTACTCGCCCAGCTGATCAAGGTCGATATCGCCAAAGAACACCTGGTCCTCCTTGCCGAGCGCACTCGGGATGATGGAGAAGGTGTTGGAGATGCCGTCCTGAGCATCGCGGAACGGGAGCTTGGAAACCGAAGACAGCGAAGCGATGGCGCCGTGGCTATCGCGCTTGTGCATGGGGTTTGCACCCGGGGCGAACGGCTGGCCAGCCTTGCGGCCGTCGGGCGTGGAGCCGGTCTTCTTACCGTAGACGACGTTGGAAGTAATGGTCAGAACCGAGGTCGTGGGCACGGAGTTGCGGTAGGTGTCGTTCATGCGGATGTACTCCATGAACTGGTGCACAACGTCGTGAGCGATCTGGTCGACGCGGTCGTCGTCGTTACCGTACTTGGGGAAATCGCCCTCGGTCTCGAAGTCGACGATGATGCCGTTCTCGTCACGGACGGGGTGGACCTTGGCGTACTTGATGGCGGACAGGGAGTCAGCCACGACGGAAAGGCCAGCGATGCCCGTAGCGAACCAGCGGTGCACGTGCTTGTCGTGCAGAGCCATCTGGATGCGCTCGTAGCAGTACTTGTCGTGCATGTAGTGAATGATGTTCAGCGAGTTGACGTACACGCCAGCAAGCCACTTCATCATGTCGTTGTACTTGGCCACAACGTCGTCGTAATCGAGCGTATCGCCCTCGACGGCGCGATACTTGGGGCCGACCTGCTTCTTGGAGACCTCGTCAACACCGCCGTTGAGTGCGTACAGCAGGCACTTGGCCAGGTTGGCGCGAGCGCCGAAGAACTGCATCTCCTTGCCGATGCGCATGGAGGACACGCAGCAGGCAATACCGTAGTCGTCGCCATGATAGACGCGCATGAGGTCGTCGTTCTCGTACTGGATCGAGGAGCTGGCAACAGAAGTCTTGGCGCAGAACTTCTTGAAGTTCTCGGGCAGACGGGTCGACCACAGAACGGTCATGTTGGGCTCGGGGCTGGTGCCCATGTTCTCGAGCGTGTGCAGGTAGCGGTAGCTCATCTTGGTAACGAGCGTACGGCCGTCGACACCCATGCCGCCGATGGACTCGGTGACCCACTGCGGGTCGCCGGTGAACAGGGCCTGGTACTCGGGGGTACGGGCAAACTTGACCATGCGAAGCTTCATGATGAAGTGATCCACGAACTCCTGGATCTGCTCCTCGGTGAAGGTACCGTTGGCAAGGTCGCGCTCAGCGTAGATGTCGATGAACGTAGAGGTACGGCCGATGGACATGGCAGCGCCGTTCTGCTCCTTGACGGCAGCGAGGTAGGCGAAGTACATCCACTGGATGGCCTCCTGCGTGTTGGTAGCAGGGTTGGAAATATCGAAACCATAGGTCTCGGCCATCATCTTGAGCTCGCCGAGGGCGCGGATCTGCTCCTGCAGCTCCTCACGATCGCGGATGTTGTCGGCGGTCATGACCGTCGGGGTGGAAGCCTTCTGGGCCTCCTTGTCCTTGATCAGGTAGTCGACGCCGTACAGGGCAACACGACGGTAGTCGCCGATGATGCGGCCGCGGCCATAGCCATCGGGCAGACCGGTGATGATGTGGGCCGAGCGGCAAGCACGCATCTCGGGGGTGTAAACATCGAAGACGCCGGCGTTGTGGGTCTTGCGCTCGAAGGTGTAGCGCTCGACAACGTTCTCGTCGACCTTGTAGCCGTGCTGGCTGGCAGCCTGGCAAGCGATGCGGATACCACCGTTGACGTGCAGCGCGCGCTTGAGCGGCTTGTCGGTCTGGAGGCCGACGATAGTCTCCTTCTCGCGGTGGGCGTTATCGATGTAGCCAGCGGGGTGGCTCACGATACCCGTAACGGTCTTGGTGTCCATATCGAGGACACCGCCCTGCTCGCGCTCCTTAAGCAGCAGGTCGAGAACCTCGCCCCACAGCTCCTTGGTACGCTCGGTCGGACCGACGAGGAACGACTCGTCGCCCTCGTAGGGGGTGTAGTTCTTCTGGATGAAGTCTCGGACGTCAACCTCTCCCGTCCAAATGCCTTCCTTGAAGCCTTCCCATGCCTCCTGCATTGTGTAACCACGCTCCTAGTTACGTGTAATGCGGCGCTCTCTCACACCGCTGCTTATTGAATTCTTGAATTATCGGCTTGCACTACCGGCTTCTTCCGTTCTTCACCACACGTTGGTACAGGGAAAAACGTTTGTCCACCTTGGAACTGCAACCCAAAACCCAAGATTTCACCCGTTTGAGAAGGATAACATAGAGACCCTCTCCATCTGGGCTGTTATATGTTTCTTTTTTTATATCATAAAGGCGTTTTTTACAAACCCGCAGGAAATGCGAGCGCGAACAACTACCGTTCACCGATTTGTATGGTATTTTTCCTTGCCTTTGTACGACGTTCGCTCTAGCTGTTATGCCAGCTTTAGCAGGGTAAAGTGTCCCAGAGACCCTACAGAAACTGCAGGGCGGCCACGGGATCCCCCGTGGCCGCCCCGTGGCGTAGCTAGTTTTTAGCTTTGATTGCCGCTTGGCATTAGGCGGCTGCAGCGGCCTTGTCGGTCGTTGCCTTGCTGTCGCCGTGGCCCTGGCCCTCAAAATGCTTGTGGCACCAGCTGGTGACCAGCGGGGTCAAAATAGCCGTTACGATTGCGCAGGCAGCAACCTGTGCCGTAGCCGTCGCGAGCACCGCACCGCCGTACATGGCCTCGTTGACGCTTGCCATGGCAGCAGGCGTGGCCACATTGGCTCCGGCGCAGCTCGAAATGGCCGCACCTGCGACACCCGTACCGCCCGTGAGCTTATCGACCGCGATGACGGGAATTGCAAAGACCACCGAGCAGATCACGCCGAGCAGAATACCGGGAAGACCGCCATTAATGAGCTGGCCAAAGGTCATAGTCGAGCCCATGGCAAAGAAGACGAGCACGATGATGGCGGAAAGTGCCGGTGCCATCATCTTCTTAAAGCTCGGGAAGAGGTTACCCAGAATAATGCCGACGACAATCGGCAGGATGGCACCCACGAGCGACCAGCCGATCGGAGCCTGACCGGCAGCGCCGAGCACGATCATCGTGACCGGAGGGCCGACAACGAGCGTGGTGATGGCGACGGCGCCACGCTCGGCCTCGTTGCCCATGGTGCCCATCAGACCAGCGTACATAGCGTTGTTGGCGCCGGTGCAAGCCGCCAGCATCACCATGGCAGAGATGCCAAACAGGTTGTCGTTGAACACATAAAGGATGAGCAGCGACACGGCAACGACCACGATCTGCTTGACAGCGATGATGATGGCGCCGCGTGCAGCGGCGGCGGGAGCACTCTTAAACGAAATCGTCGTACCGACGATGAGCAAAAAGGTGCCAACGAGCGGGCCTGCACCCTGCTGGGTCATGCCAAGCGTAAAGCTACCGAGCGTTTTAAACAGGTCGGGGAATAGCGTGTTGAGCAGGCAGCCCAACAGAAGCGGCACCAAGATATTGGCGCCCGGGATGGAGGACATCTTAAAGAACGGCTCCTTTGCCGCCGGCGCCTCCACCGCAGTCGATTCACTCATATATATCTCCTTTGGATGCATGCGAATCGTAGCCGCACGCGCCTATGTCAGAAAGAAGGCGACAACCCCGAGTCGCCAGGGTCGCCGCCAAACGATCACCGCGGGGTATTACCCGTCCAGGACGATGCCGCCGTCGCAGTCACCAATCTCGCCGTTCACGAAGCTGGCGAGGTCGGAAGCGAAGAACAGCACCATCTGCGCAGGCTCGCTGGCCTGGGCGGCGCGGCCCAGAGGAATACCGTTGATGATGCGCTGAGAGTTCTCGTCAGAGAGAATCGAGGTCATATCGGTCAACGTGAGCGACGGGCACACGGCGTTGCAGCGAACGCCAAACTTGCCGCCTTCCTTGGCGACTGCCTTGGTCAGACCGTTAACGCCTGCTTTGGAGCTCGCGTAAGCCGCGGTGCCGAGCAGGCCGCCACCGATCTTGCCCGCAACGGAACTCACGTTGACGATAGTGCCGGCATGGGCCGCCTTAAAGTGCGGGTAGACGGCGTTCATCATGGTAAAGGTACCGTTGAGGTTGATGTCGATAGTGCGGCGCCACTCGGTGTCATCGATCTCGTCGAACTTCTTGGTGCTGATGACGCCAGCGCAGTTAATCAAGATGTTGGTTTGCGGCAGGTCCGTAAAAATCTGCTCGACGGTCTCGCGCGCCTTGGGCGCATCGGCGACATCGAGCTGATAGAACTTGTTGCCCTCGCCAAGCTCGGCCACTGCGGCCTCGCCCTTAGCAGCGTTCCTTGCGATGAGCGCGACATGTCCGCCGCCCGCGACGATGCCCTTGGCGATCTCGAGGCCAATGCCCTGAGTGCCGCCCGTGACAATCGCGGTCTTGCCCGTGAAGTCAAATGCCATGACTCCATCCCCCTTTATGTAAGGTGTCTCCTTGCGGGAAGTTGGAGCATCGCACGTGGCGATTATATGAGTCCCAGTCGTCATGGTGGTGACAACCCCTCGCCTAACCGCGGGCATGATAGTTCTTTGAAACGCTTTAGCAATTGAATGATTTTAAGTCTTAATGAGCTCTTAATATTGCCTACTGTATGAGGCCCGCGTATGGGGGTATCATCTTCCACCGAAAATAGTTTCTAGTGTTAGGGGTTTTCGGTGGAAGATACCGATTTCCATGAGCTTGGGCGTCAGCTCTTTACCGAGTTTGTCAGCATGCACCAGCGCGTTTCGCGCTTTGCCGACCAGGCTCTGGGTGGCGAGATGGCCGTCATGCGCGCCCTCATGCGCGCCGGCGGCTCGCTCACGCCGAGCGAACTCGCTGATCGCGCCTGGGTCTCGAGCGCCCGCATCGCCAATATCCTGCGCGCCCTCGAGGCCAAGGGCTGGGTCGAGCGCGAGCACTCAAAGACCGACCGTCGTCGCGTACACGTCACGGTGACCGACAAAGGATTCCAGGTTATCGAAATCAAACGTCGGGAATTCGAGGACCGCACCGCGGCCTTCCTCGAGCAGCTTGGCGAAACAGATACCCAAGAGATGGTGCGCCTTCTTAGACGTGCCAACGAAATTATCGACCGCAATCAAGAAAGGAGAGATGCCGAGTGAGGATTCTCAAGCTCTTTAAAAAACATATCCTGGCACTGTTCGCAGCTATCGTACTTATCGTAATCAGCTGCAACGCCGATCTGGCACTGCCTACCTACATGAGTGATATCGTCGACGTGGGTGTGCAGCAAGGCGGCATCGCCTCGCCCGTGCCCGACACCATCCGCGCCGAATCGCTCGACGACCTCGAACTCTTTATGAGCGCCAAGGACGCCAAGGCTGTGGAGGCCGTGTTTAGCAAGGCTGACAAAAACGGCATTCGAACGTACAAGGGCACCGAGGAAGAGCGTGCCGATGGAGGCAAGATTGCCGACATTATGAGCCTGCCCGAGACTGTCGTTCTTTCGCTCAACCAGGGCATTGACGCCGGCTCTATGGGCGACATGATGGGCTCGTCCAGCGAGAAAGACAACAACGCTGCCCAGGCCATGCCCACCCCCGAGCAAATGGCAGCGATGACGCCCGAGCAGCTCGCCGAGATGCAGCAGAAGGCCGCGGCGGCGCAGAACATGCAAAAGCAGATTGATGCCGACGGCGGTAAGATCACTATGAAGAGCCTGCGCCTGGGTGTCGAGGGCGGTCTGGTAGACCAAAGCAAGCTCGTCGAGGGCGCCAACCAAATGGCGGACAAAATGGGCTCCATGTCGGGCTCCATCGTCACCCAGCGCGCCGTGAGCTATGTACAGGACGAGTACAAGGCGCAGGGCATCGACCCCGCCGACGTGCAGAACGCCTACCTGAGCCGCATGGCGACCACGATGTTTGGACTGTGCCTCGTGTCGCTCGTCGCCACCATCCTGACCGGTGCCGTGGCTTCGCGCACCGCCTGCTCCATCGCCCGCGACCTGCGCCGCGAGACCTTCAACAAGGTTATGCACTTCTCGCCGGCCGAGGTGGGCAAGTTTAGCCAGGCCTCGCTCATCACCCGCTGCACCAACGACATTCAGCAGATCCAGATGGCCGCAACTCTGTTTATCCGCATGTGTCTGATGGCCCCCGTCATGGGCATCGTCGCCGTCATGCGCGTCCTGGCCAACCATACCGGCCTGGAGTGGACCATCGCCGTTGCCATCATCGCGGTCTCGGCCGTCGTCGGCGTGCTTATGGGCCTCACCATGCCCAAGTTCAAAAAGATGCAAAGCTTTGTTGACCGCGTGAACCTTACCGCCCGCGAGCTGCTCGACGGCCTTATGCCCATCCGCTCGTTCAACCGCGAGGAACATGAGCTCGAACGTTTTGACAAGGCGTCGCTCGACCTGATGACCACGCAGCTCTACACCAACCGAGCCATGAGCTTTATGATGCCGCTCATGATGCTCGTCATGAACTGCATCACCGTGCTTATCGTCTGGTTTGGCGCGCAGGGCGTGTCCGACGGCGTGATGCAGGTCGGCAACATGATGGCGTTTATCTCCTACACCATGCAGATCGTCATGGCGTTTATGATCCTCACCATGGTTTCGGTCATCCTGCCCCGTGCCGAGGTCGCAGCCGAGCGCGTGGAAGAGGTCATCACTTGCCCCACCAGCATCAACGACCCTGTCTCGCCCAAACTGCCCGCGGCCAGCGCGCCGCGCGGTGAGCTCACCTTCCGCGACGTGAGCTTCCAGTATCCCGATGCCCGCGCCGATGTCATCAGTGGCGTGAACTTCACCACGCATGCCGGTCAGATGCTCGGCATCATTGGCTCCACGGGCTCGGGCAAGTCCACGCTCGTACAGCTGATTCCGCGCCTGTACGACGTCACGGGCGGCAGCATTTCGCTCGACGGCATCGACGTGCGCGACATGACCCTTTCCGAGCTGCGCCGCCGCATTGGTTACATCCCGCAGCAGGGGCGTCTGTTCTCGGGCACCGTCGAGAGCAACCTCAAGTTTGCCGGCGACATGGTGAGCGATGATGACATGCGCCAGGCCGCGCGCATCGCACAGGCCGAGGACTTTATCGCCGAGCGTGAGGACGGGTACGACTCCCCCATCAGCCAGGGCGGCTCCAATGTTTCGGGTGGTCAGCGCCAGCGTCTGGCCATCGCCCGCGCATTGGCCAAAAAGCCCGAGGTCGTGGTGTTCGATGACTCGTTTAGTGCCCTCGACTACAAGACCGACGCGCGCCTGCGCGAGGAGCTGGCCAAAAACGTTACCGACGCCGCACTCGTGGTCGTGGCCCAGCGCATCGCGACCATCATGCACGCCGACCAGATCATCGTGCTCGACGACGGCCATGTGGTGGGCACCGGCACGCACGAGGAGCTGCTGCACAGCTGCCCGGCGTACCTGGAGATCGCACAGTCGCAGCTTTCCGCCGAGGAGCTGGGGCTTACCCAAGAAGAAATTGCAGCCGTCACGGAAGGAGGCGAGCGCTAATGGCAGACGAGACCAAGACTCAGATTCCCAAGCCCACCCGCCAGCGTGGTCCCATGGGCCGCATGGGTGGCATGCGCCGTGGCGAAAAGGCCAAGGACTTTAAGGGCACCATGAGGCAGCTGCTCGGCTATATCGGCCAGCACAAGATTGCCGTGTTTGCCGCCGTCGCCTTTGCCGTGTGCTCGGTCATCTTTAACATTGTGGGGCCCAAGGTGCTCGGCCAGGTTACCACCAAACTGTTCGAGGGCCTGGTTGCCAAGGTCAACGGCACCGGCGATGTCGACTTTGCCTGGATCGCCAAGACGCTCGGCTTTTTGCTCTGTCTGTATCTGGCGAGCTCTGCCTGCAGCCTCATCCAGGGCTGGCTCATGACCGGCGTCACGCAAAAGATTTGCTACCGCATGCGCAAGGAAATCGCCGCCAAGATCGCCGTCGTTCCGATGAGCTACTTCAACGGCCACAGCAAGGGCGACGCGCTCAGTCGCATCACCAACGACGTCGATACGCTCGGCCAGTCGCTCAACCAGAGCGTGACCCAGCTCATCACGTCGGTGACGCAGATTATCGGCGTGCTCGTCATGATGCTGTCGATCAGCCTGCCGCTCACCGGCGTCACCGTGCTCACGCTGCCGGCCGCTGCGATTATCCTGACCGTGATGATTCACTTCTCGCAGCCGTACTTCCGCGAGCAGCAGCAGGTTCTGGGCGCCGTCAACGGCATTATCGAGGAGGACTTTGCCGGCCAGAACGTCATCCAGGTGTTCGACCGCGCCGAGGCCTCGATCGAGGAGTTCGACCGTCAAAACGACCGTCTCTTTATTAGCGGCTGGCGCTCGCAGTTCCTGTCGGGCCTGATGATGCCGCTTATGAGCCTGGTGGGCAACATGGGCTACGTGGGCGTCGTCGTGGTGGGCGCGCAGCTCGCGCTGACCGGCAATGCCACGCCCGGCGACATCCAGAGCTTTATCCAGTACGTTCGCAACTTTACCCAACCCGTGCAGCAGCTGGGCAACGTGAGCAACACGATGCAGTCGATGGCCGCCGCCACCGAGCGCGTCTTTGAGTTCCTGGCCGCGCCCGAGGAAGAGCAGAAGGCCGACGCGCAGATTCCCGAGAAGCGCCCCGGCCACGTGGAGTTTGACCATGTCAAGTTTGGCTACACGCCCGACAAGACCATCATCCACGACTTTAGCTGCGAGGCACAGCCCGGCCAGACCATCGCCATCGTCGGTCCCACCGGCGCCGGCAAGACCACGCTCATCAAGCTGCTGCAGCGCTTCTACGACGTGGACGGCGGTTCGCTGCGCGTCGAGGGTGTCGACGTGCGCGACTGGGACCGCGCGGCACTGCGCGGCGAGTTTGCCATGGTACTGCAGGATACCTGGCTGTTTAACGGCACCATCCGCGAGAACATCCGCTACGGACGCCCCGATGCGAGCGATGCCGAGGTCGAGGCCGCCGCTCGTGCTGCGCGCTGCGACCACTTTATCCATACGCTCGCCGGCGGCTACGACTTTATGATCAACGAGGAGGGTACCAACCTCTCGCAGGGTCAGCGCCAGCTCGTGACCATCGCCCGCGCCATTTTGGCCGACCGTCCGGCGCTGATTCTGGACGAGGCGACCTCCAACGTTGACACTCGTACCGAGGAGCTTATTCAGCGTGCCATGGATGCGCTAATGCAAGGCCGCACGAGCTTTGTCATCGCGCACCGCCTGTCCACGATCCGCAACGCCGACGTGATCTTGGTAATTCGCGACGGCGACATCGTCGAGAAGGGTACACACGACGAGTTGCTCGCCCAGGGCGGCTTCTACGCCGACCTGTACAACTCGCAATTCGACGAGGCGGCGTAAATTCTGTCGCAAGGAACGAATAACGCCCGAGAACGGGGGCGCAGGACAACCTGCGCCCCCGTTTTTTCGTCCACGGCACTCGAATTAGCTCTCTTGGGGCCCGATTGACAGCCCCTTCCGGACCCTGTGGCCAAAAAAGGTCAAATATGAGTACTGTTACATTTTTAGTAACAGCCAAAACTGCCCCAAATGCCGCCCTCGCAGCTTGCATGCGCCTCTCAATTAGTCAAACAGCTCTATAGCGGGCTAATATGCGTCGACGTTAATGAACATATTTGCTGTTATGTCCATTGTTTTGCGAAAGTAATATGGCACTACAATAGCAACAGTACTCATATTTGGCATTTTTTCCCACTGGGCTTGGAAAGCGCCGAAGACCTACCGATGCCGGCAAGCAAACCACATCCTGGTGCAAGGGGGACAGGTTAATCTGCACCAACCTGGTGCAAAGTAACCTGTCCCCCTTGCACCAACCCCTTGGCAACCCCGGCAACGTCGACGTCTTGGAAACGACAGCGAGCGGGTCGCATTTGAGGCAAGGCGACGTGAAGCGATAGGGCGCTGACCTTTTGGTCGCGCCCTTGAAGTCGAACGTCAGATTGTCCTAATGCGGCCCGCGCAGCGTCGGCCGGTTACGGCGTTTGGTAAAACCGCGTAACTAAATCCGTTCCGCGATCTCGTGGATGAGGTAGTCGGTCTTTTCCCAGCCCAGGCACGGGTCGGTGATCGACTTGCCAAAGACGCCGCCGTCGACCGGCTGGTTGCCGTCCTCCAGGTAGGACTCGATCATAAAGCCCTTGACCAGCTTGGAGATGGACTCGTTGCGGCGGCAGCTGTCGAGCACCTCCTTGCAAATGCGATACTGCTCCAGCGGACGCTTGCCCGAGTTGTCGTGGTTGCAGTCGATGACCGCCGCCGGGTTGGCGTAACCGGCATGCTCGGTATAACGCTCGGCCAGGCGCTCCAGGTGCTCGTAGTGGTAATTGGGGTAGGTGCGACCGTCGAGACCAATGTAGCCGCGCATGACGGCGTGTGCGAGCGGGTTTCCGTCGCACTCAACCTCCCAGTTACGGAAGATGAAGCTCTGATGTGCCTGGGCGGCGTAGATGGAGTTGAGCATGACGGTGGTGGAACCAGCGGTGGGGTTCTTCATGCCGACGGGCACCGAAATGCCGCTCGACACCAAGCGATGCTCCTGGTTTTCGACCGAGCGCGCGCCGACGGCAACGTAGCTCAGCAGGTCGACGAGGTACTGGTAATTAGAGGGGTAGAGCATCTCGTCGGCGGTAAAGAAGCCAGTCTCCTCGATGACGCGCAGGTGCATGTGGCGGATGGCCTTAACGCCTTCGAGCAGGTCATCGGGCGCCTCGGGGTCGGGGTTGTGCAGCAGACCCTTGTAGCCGGTGCCCTTGGTGCGCGGCTTGTTGGTGTAGACGCGCGGAATGATGATGAGCTTGTCCTTGACCTCCTCGGCGACCTTGGCCAGTCGGTTCATGTACTCAAGCACCGAGTCCTCGCGGTCGGCAGAGCACGGGCCGATGATGAGCACCTTGCGCGCGTCCTCGCCGGTAAAGACCTTGGCGACCTCGGCGTCGAATGCCTGCTTTTTGGCGGTAAGCTCGGCGGAAAGCGGCATTTCCTCGCGGATCTCCATGGGAATCGGCAGCCTGCGTTTGAAATCCATGGCCATGCGGGGCCTCCTCAATCAAATAAGTCAAAGTGTGAATTGTCGAATGCTCGGCATTATCCGCTGTCGCACGCTAAAGTGCAAGCACGACCAACCAAAAAGGGAACGGATGACACGAGGACTTGCTTACCACGAGAGTGGATAATCTCCCGTTTTCGGCCTATGTCCGCGCCAAAAGCGGGAGATTATCCACTCTCGTCGAGCAAGCGTCCGAAAATCCTCGCTCGTGACCTACCAAAAAGGGACAGGTTTATTCTGGCAGGTTTTATCTGGGCAAACGCCAAAACCACCACAAAGGGGACAGTGAACTGCGCCCCGAAACTTGGACTGAATAAAT
>UQIK01000017.1 GCA_900541125.1 uncultured Collinsella sp. | reverse complement strand
ATCCCATGGCGCTGGGCTCGGCCTTCCACGCTGCCTGCCAGTGGCTCATCGAGATGGGTGCCGACGCGTTGCCCGCTGCGCGCGCCGATGCGCTGGCGCGTCTGTGGCGCCTGACGCCGGAGCAGCGCGAGCGCTTCGATGTCGCTCTGGACCGCTGGCTCAAGTCGGCTGTTCGTGCCGACCTGCTCGCGTGGCCGTGCGTTCGCGCCGAGGTGCCGTTCTTTTCGCTGGGCTGCGAGGACGAGGACATTGCACGCTACGGCGCATATGCCGAGGGCGCCATCGATGCACTAGCGACCAACCCGGCGGACTCGTCACGCGCGCTGGTCATCGACTATAAGACGGGCGGCACGCCGGACGAGACGCCGGACCAGCTGCTCGAGAAGCACGCCCTGCAGGCGCGCGTTTACGCCGACGTGTTGCACAAGGCGGGCGTTGAGGCGGTGACGGTCAAGTTCGTTCGCGTGGAGCAGGCGAATCCATCCATCTTCGTCGAACCCGCCGAACCTCAAGTAGTCACCTACAATCTCTAGCCCTCAGATAACTTGCGGTGGAATAGTTCCTGCATTGCGGCCCAGGTGGCCCAAGCGGGAACTATTCCACCGCAACTGCAAGAGGAGCCGTGTGGGTTTGGCTAGGTTCGGGTGCTGTCCGCGCCGTGCGGTAAAATCGTTCAGTCAGAACACGAACCCGCATCGGAGCTCATCACATGGCATTCGTCCATCTGCACAATCACACTGTTTTCTCCATGCTCGACGGCGCAACCCGTATCCAGGATATGGTCAACCGTGCCGTTGAGCTTGGCATGCCCGCCGTGGCCATTACCGACCACGGCTACATGTATGGCGTGCCCGACCTGGCGCTGGCCTGTGACGCCGTCAACCACAACACGCCCGAGTACAAAACCTGGAGCCACGACAAGGCCTTCTTGGAAAAGGACCGCCGCGACGAGCTGGTGGAGCCCGATCCCGAGGAAAACCCGCGCGAGCATGCCCAGTATGTGAAGGACATGGCCATGTGGGACGAGAAGGGCAACATCGACGAGCTCAAGCCGCCCCTGGTCATCAAACCTATCTTTGGCTGCGAGGTCTACTTTACGCCGGACGAGACCCTTGCCCGCGACCATAAGCCCGAGCTCTACCACATGATCCTTCTGGCCAAGGACCAGGAGGGCTACGTCAACCTGATGCAGACGGTCTCTGAGGCCGCCGTGCAGGGCTTTTACTACAAGCCGCGCGTGACGCTCGACAACCTGCGCCGCCATGCCAAGGGCATGATCTGCACGAGCGCCTGCATCGCGGGCATCATCCCCAAATACATCGACCGCGGTGACATGGAGGGTGCCATCAAGTGGGCCGAGACCTTCCGCGACACCTTTGACCCCGGCGACTTTTATATCGAGATCCAGGAACACGGCATTACCACCGATAACGGCCTGACCGACGAGCAGATGGACCGTACGCTCATCGACATCGCCAAACAGGTGGGCGTCAAGGTCATCGCCACCAACGACTTCCACTACCTGCGCCGCGAGGACGCGCCCGTGCAGGACGTCATCATGTGCATCGGCATGAACGCCAAGGTCGACGACCCCAACCGTATGCGCATGACCGGCTCGGAGTTTTACATGAAGACCGAGGAGGAAATGCGGGCGATGTTCCCGTATTGCCCCGAGGCCTGCGACAACACGCTCGAGATCGCCGACAAGTGCTACGTTGAGCTGGACTGGGACTCCATCATCCTGCCGCGCTTTCCGTTGCTCGATCCCGGTGAGACGCACGAGAGCCAGTTCCGCCGTGAGTGCGAGAAGGGCCTGCGCCAGCACTATGGCGACGACTGGGCCACGCGCGAGATCGGTGGCGTCAACATCAAAGAGCGCTTTGAGTACGAATACAAGGTCATCTGCGACAAGGGCTTTGCCGCCTACTTCTTGATCGTTGCCGAGTACGTGCAATGGGCCAAGGACAACGGCATCGGCGTCGGCCCCGGTCGTGGTTCTGCCGCCGGCGCTATCGTTGCCTACGCCATGAACATCACTGCGTTCGACCCGCTCGAGAACGGCCTGATGTTCGAGAGGTTCTTGTCCCCGCAGCGTACCGAGATGCCCGATATCGATATGGACTTCGACGATGAGCGGCGCCTCGAGGTCGTGGAGCACGTTCGCCAGCTCTACGGCCCCGAGAAAGTCACCCACGTCATCACCTACTCGACCATCAAGGCCAAGCAGGCCATCAACGATGCCGCGCGCGTTCTGGACTACCCGGTCTACATGGGCCAGCGCCTGTCCAAGATGGTCTCGAGCGACCCCAAGGTCAAGCTCAAGCAGGTGCTCGACAAACAACCCGGCAAAGAGGATCTGTTTAACCCCGACTTTGCCGAGGCATATAAAAAGGACGACGATGCCCGCCGCATCATCGACACGGCGCTCTCGATTGAGGGCCTTACCCGTGGCGAGGGCGTGCATGCGTGCGCCGTTCTGATCTGCCGCGACCCCGTCAACGAGCACGTGCCCACCAAGCTCGATACCAAGGGCGGCGTCGAGATTACCCAGTACGAGGGTCATACCGTTGCCGACATGGGCCTGCTCAAGATGGACTTCCTGGGCCTGCGCACGCTGACGGTTATCTCCAAGGCCAAGGCAAACATCAAAAAGAACTTCGGCATCGACATCAAAGAGGAAGAGATTCCCTTTGACGACCCCGAGATCTTTAAGCTCATGGGTTCCGGCCACACCGCCGGCGTCTTCCAGGTCGAGTCCGCCGGCATGACGGCCACGATCAAGAACATGAAGCCCACCGAGTACAAGCACGTCGTGGCATTGATCGCTCTGTACCGCCCGGGCCCGCTGGGCGCCGGCATGGTTTCGTCCTACATCAACCGTATGAACGGCAAGGAGCCGGCCGTCTCCTACGACGACCGCCTGGACGACATCCTGGGCGAAACCTACGGCACCATGGTCTACCAGGAGCAGGTTATGCTCATCTCCGTCGAGATGTGCGGCTTCTCCAAGGGCGAATCGGACTCGCGTATCCGTAAGCCCGTGGCTAAGAAAAAGATTAAGCTGCTCACGTCGACGGTGCTCCACTGGGAGGATGGCTCGGACGAGACCACCTACGACCACTGGATGAACGGCGCTATCAAGAACAACTACACGCGCGAGGTCGCCCAGAAGATTTGGGACGATGTTCTCGAGTTCGCATCCTACGCCTTCAACAAGTCGCACTCCGCCGGCTACGCCATCCTGGTTATGCAGACGGCGTGGCTCAAGGCGCACTATCCGCACGAGTACATGGCGGCCGTTCTGACGTCCTATACGGGTAAGACCGACAAGATCGTGCACTACGTCTCGGCATGCCGTCACGACGGCATCCCCGTGCTTTCGCCAGATGTCAACGAGTCCGGTACCGAGTTCACGGCTACCAAGGAGGGCGTGCGCTTTGGTCTGGCCGGCATCCGCGGTGTGGGCACCGGCGTGGCGCAGGCGATTATCGCCGAGCGCGAGGCGGGCGGTCCGTTTAAGACGCTGCACGACTTTGTCGAGCGCGTGGACTCCAGCCAGGCAAACCGCCGCGTGATCGAATCGCTCATCAAGGCAGGCGCCTTCGACTCCACGGGGTATCCGCGTCGCCAGATGATGCACTTTGTGGACAAGAACAACCCCGAGAACATCATCGATGCCGCAGTAAAGCGCCAGAAGGATCGCGCGAGCGGCCAGACGTCGTTCTTCGATATGTTTGGCGACGTTGAGGGCTCGGGCTTTGAGGTGAGCGTGCCCGATCCGGATGGCCAGGAGTGGGACCGCCACCTTAAGCTGAGCCAGGAGAAAGAGGTTCTGGGCATCTATGTCTCGGACCACCCGCTGCGCCCGTTTGAGTATGCACTTAGCAAAGCGCGCGACTTCTCGTTCTCGCAGATCGACACCGGCTATGAGGTGCAAAACCCCACGGGCGGTACCATCAACCAGGAGATTCCCGAGGGCAAGGCGCTGTGGTGGGCCGGCATGGTCTCGAGCGTGTCCAAGCGCGTGACCAAAAACGGCGACCCCATGGGCATCGTGCAGCTCGAGGACATGGAAGGCGAGGCCACGGTCGTGGTGTTCCCCAAGACCTACAAGGAGGCCGAGGGGTATCTGTACGGCGAGGTCGATCCCGAGACCGGCGCGCAGCTGTCCGACGCGTTTGTGCGCATTAAGGGCAAGCTCGAGCGCTCGGACCGCGGCGACCAGATCATCGCGCAGGAGATTGTGCCGCTGGAGCTTAGCGAGGAGAAAAACAAGCCCAAGGTCTTTGAGGTCATGGTGCCCAACAGCCGCTTTAGCCAGGGCAATATGGCGCGCCTGGCCACGGTGCTCACCACCAACCCGGGCGGCGACCGCGTGGAGATCTTTATTGAGCAAGTCGACGGGCGCGTGCTGCGCGCTGAGGTGCCGGCCAAGGTCAATGCACGCTCGATTCCGCTGCTGGCAGAGGCAAAGGCCATCGTCGGCAACCAAGGTCGCGTGACGGTTATCTAAGCTACCCCGGGTGAGATTGGAGGAAGTGATGGCGCAGGGGACGTTTGTGCAGGCGCTTCGCAAAGAGGCGGCGTTGAGCGGAACCTTTATGAAGGGGCGTTCGCTCATGCTCAACGGCGCCGTTCTGTCGATCGAGGACAGCGGCTCGCGCTTCTCCAAAAACGTGACGGTTGAGGGCTCGGTGCGCGGCTCGCGCGGCGACCTGTACAAGACGCACGTGGCGCTTGACATGGACGAGCACGAGGTGATCGACTACGACTGCGATTGCCCCGCTGCCTATCGCTACCCCGGCATGTGCAAGCACGCCATCGCCACGGCGCTGGCGTACCTGGACGCCAGCGGTGCCGAGCCCGTCGAAGGTTTGCGCACGCCGGTCCGCACGTTTGCGGCTCAGCCCAAACAGTCCGCGCGTCCCGCGCCTACAACGCCCACGGTCAACCCCAACTTTCCCTTCCCAGCACCTGTCCCCACGAGTCCCAGCCTCATGGCGGCGCTCTCCGATCTTTCGAACGCGCGCATGGATGAGCTGGCGAGCATGCGCCGCAAGCTTGCCGGTGCCGTTGGTCCCGACGCCCCCAAAGCGGCGTTGGAGCCCTCGTTGGTGCCGTACTACAATCCGCTGTTCGCCGACCGCTTTAGCTGGGCGCTCGAGTTCCGCATTCGCTGCGGTTCGGTGTCCTACGTGGTCAAGGATATCGACGGCATGGCCGATGCCTACGTGCGCGGCGGCACCTTCTCGTACGGCAAGAAGCTCACGTTTGTCCATACGCCCGAAGCCTTCGAAGATGTGTCGACAAAGCTGCTCAGCCTTGTCTTGACGACAGTTGCCTATCTCGATGACATCACAAGCTCGCGTTCGGCGTCGTACGACTTTGCCCGCAGCGGTTTTGTCGCCGAGCGTCAGTTGCCGCTGTCCGAGCATAGCATCGTATATGTGCTGGACCTGCTGCGCGGCCAGACCATCTCTTTTGAGCCCGCCTGGTCGCGGGGGACGACGACGCATCGCACCTATGACGTGGCGGTTGAGCTGTCTCCGCAAGGGGAGGACGAGGCGTCCGCTAAGCGCCCACCGCTCCTTGCCGCCAAAATCGCGCCGGCGGCTGGTGGTAGCTACGATCTGCGCCTGCCGGCCGATGCATACTGCTTTGCTTCGGGCGACGTAGCTTATCTGGTCGACACCCGCCGTGCGCGCCGCACCGATGTGGCGTTTGCCCAGCATGCGGCGCCGTTCCTATCGCGCTTGCTGCCCTGTCGCACGCCAGTCCATATCGCTGCCGACCAGGTGGGGGAGTTCTGTCGTATGGCTCTGCCCATTTTGCGCGACTATACCGACCTTACCGCGCCCGCTGCGCTCGATACCGTGGCGCCCGAGCCGAGCTTTGCTATGGCAATCGGCGTCGACGATGGGCTCGTGACCTGCAAAATTACGGTTACCTACGGCGACTGGTCGGCAGACCTCTTTAGTCTGGGCGCTCCGGGCAGCCCCTTCGAAGAGCAGCGCCCGGGCGTGCCGCCCCGCGACGAGGTGGCAGAGTTTCGCGTTATGGATACGGCGGCCCTGTATTTCGACTTTTACGAGGGCGGTCTGGCGTTTGAGGAACGCGATGACGAGAGCTTGTTCTGCCTGCTGACCGAGGGCCTGTCTGCCCTGTCCGAGTTGGGTGAGGTTATGCTCAGCGACCGTCTGCGCCAGATTTCGGTCCGTCCCGCGCCCAAGCTTTCGGTGCGTGCGACCGTCAAGAGCAACCTGCTCGATGTTGAATTGGGCGCGAGCGGTCTTTCGGCGGCCGACCTTGCCATCTATCTGGACTCGTACAAGCGCCACCAGACGTTTGCGCGCCTTACGTCCGGCGACATCATTCGCCTGGACGAGGGCGCCCGCGCCGCGTTTGGCCTTGCCGAGGACCTGGGTGTCGATGCTGTCGACCTGCTCGACGGCGTGTCGCTCCCCGCGTCGAGTACCCTGTTCGTCGATAGCATGCTTGCGCGCACGCCGGCGCTTGAGGCCGATCGCGACGCTGCGTTCCGCCGTACCGTCGAGCGTCTGGACACGCTCGGCAAGATGGACTTTACGGTGCCGGTCTCGCTCAAGGCCACACTGCGCGGCTATCAGGTCGACGGCTACCAGTGGCTCGGCTCGCTCGAACACCTGGGCCTTGGCGGCATCCTGGCCGACGACATGGGCCTGGGCAAAACGCTCCAGATGATCGCGCATATCCTGGCGCGCGTGGAGGCGGGGGACACCAAGCCCACGCTCGTGGTATGCCCGGCCTCACTCGTGTACAACTGGACTGCCGAGCTGGAACGCTTTGCGCCCTCGCTCGATGTGTGCGCCATCGTGGGCGCCAAGGCGCAGCGTCGCGTACAGATTGCCGGCGTGGCCGAGCATAACGTGGTCGTGACGTCGTATGACCTTATGCGGCGCGATATCGACGAGTACGCCGAGCAGGACTTTGCCCGTGCGGTGCTCGATGAGGCCCAGTACATTAAAAACCCGCTCACCCAGGTGGCGCGCGCCGCAAAGCGCTTGCCTGCCGGCGTGCGCTTTGCCCTGACGGGCACGCCCATCGAAAACCGCCTATCCGAGCTCTGGAGCATCTTCGACTTTTTAATGCCGGGCCTGCTCGGCACGCGTGAATCGTTTGCAAAGCGCTTCGAAAGCCCGGTCGAGCATGCCGAGGGCGACAGTGCCGCTCGCCTGCAAGCGCTCGTGTCGCCGTTTGTGCTGCGCCGTGTCAAGGAAGACGTGGTGGCCGACCTGCCCGAGAAGATCGAGGATACGGTCATGGCGCAGCTCACCGGCGAGCAGCGCAAGCTCTACCTGGCCAACCAGGACCGTATCGCCCAACAGGTGCAGCACCGCGAGTCATCCGAGTTTAAGAAAGACAAGCTCAAGGTGCTCGCCGAGCTCACCAAGCTGCGCCAGATCTGCTGCGACCCGCGTCTACACTACGAGGATTACAAGGCGGGGAGCGCCAAACTCGATACGTGCATGGAGCTCGTGCACGGCGCCCACGACGGCGGACATCGCATCCTGTTGTTCAGCCAGTTTACGGGTATGCTCGATATCATCGGTAAGCGCTTGGCCAAGGAGGACATCGTCTTCCTTAAGCTCACGGGCGCTTCGTCTAAGGAGAGCCGCGCCAAGATGGTCGCGCAGTTCCAAGCGGGCGAGGTTCCGGTCTTTTTGATCTCGCTCAAGGCGGGCGGCGTGGGCCTTAACCTGACGGCTGCCGACGTGGTCATCCACTACGACCCGTGGTGGAACGTGGCGGCGCAGGACCAAGCGACTGACCGTGCACACCGTATTGGCCAGCAACATACCGTGACCGTGTACAAGCTCATCGCCAAGGACACGATCGAGGAGCGCATTATGCAGATGCAGGAGTCCAAGCGCGATCTGGTCAACAGCGTGCTTGGCGGCGACGGCATCTCGTCGGCACTGTTCACGCGCGAGGATGTCCTGGCGCTGCTCGGCGGCGACGGGCGCTAGCCGCGCGCGGGGTGGGACTGCTGGAGTGGGCAGGACGGTCGACGCATTTTGGCCCGACCGCTTGCCTGATCCGTTATGTGTTCATTTGCAATGCCGTGGATGGTTTGTCTGCCTTTGGGCATAAGAACCATCAAGAACATTGGCACATCAGCAAAGGAGAACATCATGGCGAAATTCTTTAAGGACCCCGACGGTAAGCTCATCGCTGCCCTTGGCGACGGCGTTGCGACCCCTGCCGGTTGCACGGAGCTGACCGCAAACACTGAGGACGCGGCGCATGAGAAGCACGTGCCTGTTGTCGAGACCGAGCGCGACGGTCACGTGATTCGCGCACGCGTTGGCTCGGTCGAGCACCCCAGCCTGCCCGAGCACTACATTGAGTGGATCGCGCTTGAGGCCGAGGGCCGCTTAGAGGTTCATTACCTTGAGCCCGGCATGAAACCCGCGACGTTTTTCGCGGGCGGCTCCAAGACCGGTACCGTCTATGCCTACTGCAACCTGCACGGGCTGTGGTCCGCGACATTCTAGGAGCGCGCCCCCGCTCGGGGTATCATAGCTAGCATATGCACATGCAAGCGCCGGCTGCATTATGCGGTCGGCGCTTTTACTACGATTTCGATGGTTTACGACGGAAAGGGCTGAGCCATGAAGCTCGCGCTTGCACAGATCGATATGCGCCTTGGGGATGTTGAGGGCATTTGCGGCCGCATCGAGGACCAGGCTCGTCTGGCCCACGAGCGCGGGGCGCGCGTGCTGTGCGTTCCGGCTCCGCTCTTTATGGGCGCCATGCCCGGTGGCCTGGTGGGCGCTGCCGACTTTGAGCACGACGTGCTTGCCGGTTTGACTGGTGTCGCCGAGCGTATCCAGGAGCTTGACATGATCTGCATCGTGCCCGCGGCGGTTTCGTTTGAGGGCCAACCGCTGCTCGACTACATGATGCTCAAGGACGGTCATGTGGTGCCGGCGCGTTCGAGCATTGCCCTGCAGCGTGGCGAGAACAACGACACGCGTTGGGCGCCGCCGGTGTTCGACGTGGACGGCGTGCGCATCGCCGTGATTTTTGACTTGGACCGCGAGCTCGAGATGTTGCCGACCGGCGTCGACCTCATCGCGTATTTCCAATTCAACGCGTTTGACATGACCGACCGCGAGACTGCCGCCATTGCCGCCGTTCGCAGCGGCGCCTACCGCAAGATCGCATCCAAGCGCAGCGTGTGGTTTGCCTGCATGGCGCCGGTCGGTGCCTATGACGAGTCGGTGTATACCGGCGGTTCGTTTGTGCTCGACGACTGCGGTCGCGTGGTGGCCCAGGCGCCGTGTTTTGAGGAGAGCCTGCTGGTTCAGGAGATTCAGCGCGGCGTGATGCTCGATGCCCTGGAAGATCACGAACTGCCCGAGTTCCGTTCCGAGGAGTGGTTGTGGCAGGCGCTGGTGCTCGCCGTGCGCGACAACGCTCGGGCCCACGGTGCGTCGCGTGCTGTGGTGGCACTCGAGGGTGACCTGCCGTCATCCCTGCTGGCGGCGCTGGCCGTTGACGCTCTGGGTCCGCGTAACGTAATTGGCCTGGTGCTGGGGCGCAACCGTATCTTTACGCCGGCGCAGGAGGAGGCCGAGGCTGCCCGCTGTGCCGCCGTCCGCGCCATTGCCGAGCGTCTGCACATTCGCACTGTCGAGCGCGATGCACCGGATGCGGCGCGTGTGCTCGATCGCGACGTGTCGGCGGGCGATGCCGAGCGTCTGCGCTCGCGCACGCTGGGCCTCATGCTGGAGGACACGGCGCTCGAGCTGGGTGCGATGGCGCTGAGCCCGCTGTCCAAAACCGAGTATGCGCTGGCGGCGCCGGCGCTTTGCGGCGGTTACCAGGGCGACTTTGCGCCCTTTGGCGATGTGTACCTGTCGACGCTTGAGTTTGTGGCGCGTGTGCGCAACCGCACGTCTGCCGTGGTGCCCCAAGAGCTCGTGACGCTCAACGCGGTGGAAGATTGTATGGAGCGCGTGCTGGCGCAAGCGCTCTCGACGCTCGACGGTCCGGTCGATATGCTCGACCGCGCGGCACAGCTGCTCGGCGGGCTTGAGCCGGGTGAGGTCGATGGCGCGCTCGAGGCGCACGTGGACCGCAATCGATTTTTCGACGACATCCCGATGGCCGCTGGCAAGCCTGAGGCTTGCTCGCTGCTGCTGATGCTCGTTCGACAGGGTGAGGCTGCCCGCCGCATGTTGCCGATGGCGCCGATCGTCTCGGCCCGTTCGTTTGCCGAGCGCGCCTGGCCGTACATGCTCGCGTGGTCCGACCTGGGGCTGAGCGGCAAGGAGCGCATGACGGTCGATTCGCTGGCGCGCGCCGAGGTGCGCCGTTTTGCTGACGAGGATACGAGCGAGCGCGTGCGAAACGAGATGATGGGCGTGCTGGGCGAGCTA
The DNA here is from genome assembly GCA_900541125.1 of uncultured Collinsella sp. Taxonomy (GTDB): domain Bacteria; phylum Actinomycetota; class Coriobacteriia; order Coriobacteriales; family Coriobacteriaceae; genus Collinsella. The sequence continues at coordinate 46,055 of UQIK01000017.1, read as the reverse complement.
CTGGGTATTTCGCCCGAGCAAATGGAGGAGCTGCGCTCTGAAGACGGTCAGCGTCGTTTACACGAGGGAATGAAAAAGTTCGAGGGCGAGGTTCAGGACGCCATCGAAAAGATGATGGGCGGCCAGGGCGGACCGCAAGGTAGTCCCCAGGGTGGTCCGATGCCGCATCCGCCAGTGGATCCCCGACAGTTCCCATTCTTCTCGCAGAACTAAACTGGGGATGGGATTCGCTCCCAACCCCGACACTTTAACTAAGCATCCTGGCCCCGTTGTGTTATTCTAGAACAGACGTTCGTGAATGATGCGCGGGGCCTTGTCTTGCGCTGTGCTTGTGGCGAGGGGAGGTCGGCTTGGTTATCTTGGGCATCGACCCCGGTTTGGCTCATACGGGTTGGGGGATTATCGAGGAGCGGCGTGGCGAGGTTCGCTGCCGTGCCTACGGCTGCATCGAGACCAGTGCCGGAAGTCCGCTCGCGGTGCGCCTGTCGCATATCGCCCATGACCTTAAGGATGTCGTCGAGCGTTATCGACCCGACACGGCTGCTGTCGAGAGCATCTACTTTGGCGCCAATGTTCGTTCGGCCATCCCCACGGCGCATGCCCGCGGTGCTGCGCTCGTGGCGCTTTCGGAGTGCGCGCTCGAGATTGGCGAGTACACGCCTATGCAGATCAAACAGGCTGTGGTGGGCACCGGCGCCGCGGACAAACGGCAGGTCGCCTACATGGTACGCACGCTTACACAGCTCGATCACGACCCGCATCCCGACCATGCCGCCGATGCCCTTGCCTGCGCCATCTGCCACGTGAACCTCAGCCGCACCCGTGCCCTCACCGGTGGCGAGTTCTATCAACAGAGAGGAACCGGATACTGATGATTTCCCAGCTCCACGGAACGCTTGTCGAAGCCACGATGAGCTCTGCTGTCGTCGATGTGTCGGGCGTTGGCTTTGAGCTCGGCATCTCGGGCAGTACTGCGGCCACGTTGCCGACGCCCGGCGGCGAGGTCCGCCTCTACACGCGTATGCAGGTGCGCGAGGACGCCATGACACTTTTCGGGTTTTCCTCAAAGGATGAGCGCACGATGTTCGATCGGCTCGTGTCCGTTTCGGGCGTTGGTCCGCGCTTGGCGCTCGCCGTGCTTTCCACCTATACCGTGGGGCAATTGTATTCGCTGGTGATGGCCGAGGACGACAAGGGCATGGCCAAGGTGCCCGGTGTGGGCAAAAAGACAGCTCAGCGTCTGATCCTGGAGCTCAAGAGCACCTTTGCCAAGGACAAGGGCTTTGTGCCGGTCGACGTGATTCCCGGCCAGGTTGCGATGCCCGTGCCCGCTGCCGCTCCCTCGGCCATCGATGATGCCCGTGCGGCGCTCCTTTCCATGGGCTTTAGCCCGCAGGAGACCGATGTTGCCCTGAGCGGGTATGATGGGCAGAATATGCGTGTCGAGGATCTGCTCGGCGCGGCGCTTAAGCGACTCGGAATGGATGCGTGATGTGGGAAGCCGATGACTCTCAGGACCTGTGGGCGACGCCCGGCAACTCGCCGGCGGCATCCATGGCGCACGGCGAGCGCATAGTGGGCTCGGAGCTGACGGCCGAGGACCTCGATGTCGACCGCACTTTGCGCCCCCAGCGCCTGGACGACTACTGTGGCCAGGAGCACATCAAGCAGAGCCTGCGCGTGTTGATCGAAGCGGCACAGAGCCGTGGCGAGACGCTCGACCACGTGATCTTCTCGGGTCCTCCGGGTCTGGGCAAGACCACGCTGGCCACCGTTATCGCCAACGAGTTGGGCGCTCAGATCAAGACCACGAGTGGCCCTGCCATCGCGCGCACGGGCGACCTGGCGGCCATCCTTACTAACTTGCAGCCGGGTGATGTGCTGTTTATCGACGAGATCCACCGCCTCAACCGTTCGGTCGAGGAGGTCCTGTACCCCGCGATGGAGGACTTTGCCCTCGATATCGTGATTGGCAAGGGTCCGGCGGCGCGCTCGATTCGCCTGGATATTCCCAAGTTTACGTTGGTAGCGGCAACGACCCGCTCAGGCATGTTGACAGGCCCGTTGCGCGACCGCTTTGGCATTTCATATCGCCTGGATTACTACACGGTCGAGGAGCTCGCGCAGATTGTGACGCGCTCGGCGACTATCCTGGGCGTGACGATCGACCACCCCAGTGCACTCGAGATCGGCTCGCGTTCACGCGGCACGCCACGTCTTGCCAACCGCCTGCTCAAGCGCGTGCGCGATTACGCACAGGTGCGCGGCAACGGTCCCATCGAGCTCGATATCTGTCGCCAGGCGCTCGAGTTCTTCGAGATCGACGAGCTCGGTCTGGATTGGATGGATATTCGCATTTTGGAGACGCTCGCTAAGACGTTCTCCGGTCGTGCCGTGGGACTTACGACCCTTGCCAGCGCGGTGGGCGAGGACCCGGGCACGCTCGAGGATGTCTATGAGCCCTATCTGCTGCAGTGTGGCTTGATGATTCGCACGCCTCAGGGTCGTCAGGCAACGCTTCGCACCTTTGAGCACTTGGGGATTGAACCTACCGTTTAGGGCGCTTTGTTTTGGCGGGCTGTTGGACTATCGCTGGGCATCGGGTAAACATATCGCCGTTCATCGGTTATGGGCGTTTTACTATTGCGCGCCCGTGCTATGCTGAATTGGTCTTTTTCTCATTCGGTAACGAAAGGACCGCCCATGCCTACTGACATCGAAATCGCACGTTCTGTCACGCCACTGCCTATTACCGAGGTGGCCAAGAACGCCGGCGTCGACGTTAAGCACCTTATTCCGTACGGCTTCGACAAGGCTAAGGTCGACTATTCACTGCTCAACGAGCCGACTGATCACCAGGCCAAGCTCGTCCTCGTGACCGCTATCAACCCAACGCCCGCGGGCGAGGGCAAGACCACCACGACCATCGGTCTGGCCGACGGCCTGCGTCGTCGCGGCGTCAAGAGTGCCGTTGCCCTGCGCGAGCCTTCGCTCGGCCCCGTCTTTGGCGTTAAGGGCGGCGCTGCCGGCGGCGGCTGGGCTCAGGTCATCCCCATGGAGGATATCAACCTGCACTTTACCGGCGACTTCCACGCTATCGGTGCCGCCAATAACCTGCTGGCCGCCATGCTTGATAACCACATCCAGCAGGGCAATCAGCTCGGTATTGACGTTAAGCGCATCACTTGGAAGCGCGTCGTCGATATGAACGACCGTCAGCTGCGCCACGTCATCGACGGCATTGGCGGTAAGGCCCAGGGCGTGCCGCGCGAGGACGGCTTCGATATCACCGTCGCCTCCGAGGTTATGGCAATCCTGTGCCTGTCTACGAGCATCAGCGACCTCAAGGAACGCTTGGGTGAGATTGTCGTCGGCTATAGCTTTGCCGGCGAGCCCGTCCGTGCCCGCGACCTCAAGGCCCAGGGTGCCATGGCCGCGTTGCTTAAGGACGCGCTCAAGCCCAACCTGGTGCAAACGCTCGAGGGCACGCCCGCGTTTGTCCACGGCGGTCCCTTCGCCAATATCGCCCACGGCTGCAACTCCATCATGGCCACGCGTATGGCGATGCGCTTTGGCGATGTTGCCATTACCGAGGCCGGCTTCGGTGCCGATCTGGGTGCCGAGAAGTTCCTCGACATCAAGTGCCGCATGACGGGCGTTCGCCCCAGCGCCGTCGTGATCGTCGCTACCGCTCGTGCGCTTAAGTACAACGGTGGCGTCGCCAAGGACGACCTCAACGAGGAGAGCCTCGAAGCACTCAAGGCTGGCATGCCCAACCTGCTGCGTCACGTCGACAACATCCAGAACGTTTATGGTCTGCCCTGCGTGGTCGCCATCAACCGCTTCCCGACGGACACCGAGGCCGAGCTTGCGCTCATCGAGTCCGAGTGCCAGAAGCTCGGCGTCAGCGTTAAGCTTTCCGAGGTCTGGGCCAAGGGCGGCGAGGGCGCGCTCGACCTGGCCGATGAGGTCATGCGTCTGATTGAGCAGCCGAGCGAGCTCAAGTTTGCCTATGAGGACGGTGCTGATGTCGCTGATGCCCTCGAGGCCGTTGCCACCAAGGTCTACCGCGCCGACGGCGTTGACTTTACGCCGGCCGCCAAGCGCCAGCTCGCCGAGCTGCGCGAGAATGGCTTTGGCAACCTGCCAGTGTGCGTCGCCAAGACGCAGTACAGCTTTAGCGACAACGCCAAGGCCCTGGGCGCTCCCGAGAACTTCCGCATCACGGTGCGCGAGCTCAAGGTTTCCGCCGGTGCCCACTTTGTGGTCGCGCTGACCGGCAGCGTTCTGACCATGCCCGGCCTGCCCAAGGTGCCCGCGGCCGAGAACATCGACGTCGACAACGACGGCAACATCACCGGCCTGTTCTAAGCCTGCTGTCCATAGCTGCTAGTCCGCCCCGCCGTGCCCACAAGGCCCGGCGGGGCTTTTTGATCCTTAGGCCCGCGCATGTCTTGTAGATACCGACGGACTCTGCCCATCATAGGCTTTTGCGCGGGTAGAATGCATGGATAACTTGAGGCTCACGCGCGACGGAAAGGAATCGTTGCATGGATCAGGACAAGACAACCGTGATGGGCGGCTACGGTTCCGCGCAGGCTGGCGATAGCGCCGATGCGACCCGCGTTGTTCCCAACCCCGGTTATGCCGACCCCGCCGCGACGCAGCCTTCTGCCGAGCCCACCCGGGTTATGGGCTATGGCGACACAGCGCAGGATTCTTACGCTGCATCCTCGCAAGGCCCCTATGGCAACGCAGCTCCGGATCCGTTTGATTACACGCCGCAGGATTCTTATGCTGCCTCGACGCCGAATCCCTATGACAACCTGCCGCAGAATCCCATTCCGCAGCCTCAGCAGACGACGTATATGCCTCGCACGGCGCAGCCTCGCTACGAGTCGCGCGAGCCGTATCGCGAGTACCCCAAGTCGATTCCGCAATATGGCGAGGACGAGGAGAAGAAGCCGTCGCGTTCGTCGAGCGTGATCAAGAAGATCCTCATCGTACTGGCGATTTTCTTTGCGCTGTCGGTTGTGTTTGCCATCGTGTCGGGCATGCTCAACAAGCGAGGGAGTTCAACGGCCGATGCCACTGCCGAGCAAACCGAGTTCGCTTCGTCTAGCACCGTCGATCTGAGCGATATCCCGGGGCAGTATTGGTCCAACGCCAAGAAGCTTCTCAAGTCGCGCGGCGCCGATCTTTCGAATGCCGTGGTCCTGACTGATGATGGCTCAACGCCCGTCGTCGATGCCAACTGGGTCGTTACTTCTGCCTACTATAACGACAGCGGCAACCTCGAAATTCAGCTCACGCACAAGAACAGCTCAGGCAACTCGTCCGACGGACAAAGCGGTACCGACAGCTCGAGCTCCAATACGCTGGAGGACTTGAGCAACAAGGCACAGGAGTTGGGAGACAAGGCGCAAGAGCTGGGCGACACGGCACAAAACCTGGGCGATACCGCGCAGAACTTGGGCGGCTTGGCGACGGATGCCTGGAACGCCCTGCAAAACGGCATCTCGGGCGCGCAGGGAAACTAGCTGTTAAGCAGGCTACAGCTGCTCGGCCGGACGGTCGGGCGAGCTAAAGCCCGAGTCAAACGTAACGACGCATGAGGCATCGGGTCGGCGCTCGTGCACGATGCGCGTGACGAGCTCCAGCAGCTCCTCGTCGGATATGTCAAAGCCGTCGGGACGCACCAGGTCAAACGAAACGAACCCGTCGTGCTCGTGCAGGTCGTGGATGGAGAGCGCGGGATCGATCTGCATGACGCCGCGCTTGACCCAGCCGCGCAAGTCATCGCCGGTTGTCGCGATGGGGTCGCAGTGCAGCGTGATACCAATGCCCATCTGGCGCTTGATGTCGTGCTCGATGGTGTCCAGAATCTCGTGGTGCTCAAACGCGTCGCCCTCGCCGGGCATCTCCACGTGGGCGCTGGCAAACTGACGACCGGGGCCGTAGTCGTGCACCATGAGGTCGTGTGTGCCCAAGACCTGCGGATAGGACATGATCTTGTCGCGGATTGCCTGGACGAGCTTGGGGTCGGGCGCTTGCCCCAGCAACGGGCTGATGGCGTCGCGCACCAGGCCCAGACCGCTGATGCAGATGAAGATGCCCACACCCAGGCCTGCCCAGCCGTCGAGATCAAAGCCGGTCGTCTGCGAAATAAGCGCCGCCACCAAGACCGAGCCCGAGGTGATGACGTCGTTTTTGGAGTCCTGCGCCGTGGCGATGAGCGTTTCGGAGTCGATGCGATCGCCCAGCGTGCGGTTGAACGCTGCCATCCAGAGCTTAACGAGCATGGACAAGACGAGGGCGGCTAAGGAGAGCACCGAATATGCAGTGGGCGAGGGCTTGATGATCTTGGTGATAGACTCGAGGATTAGGTTGATGCCGACGGCACAAACCAGGACGGCGACAAACAGACCAGCCAGGTACTCGTAGCGGCCGTGGCCGTAAGGGTGGCCCTCGTCTGCCGGGCGGCTGGCAAGGCGGAACCCGAGCAGGCTCACGATGTTGCTCGAGGCATCGGAGAGGTTGTTGAAAGCGTCGGCGATGAGGGAGACGGAACCGGCGAGCAGGCCCGCGATGCCCTTGGCCAGGCACAGGGTGATGTTGAGTCCAATGCAGATGAGGCTTGCGGTAAAACCCGCGTTGGTGCGGCAAGATGCATCGACCGGCTCGTCCTCGCTGCCGGGAACAAGCGTATGTACCAGCCGATTTACAAATAGCATAGCGGTCGTCCTTACAATCATGTTTAAGGGGATAGTGTAGCTCGCGCGGGGGCGCCGTGCACCGATGCTCAGAAAATGCAGCAATAGTCTGCCGGTGCTAACGAGCGAGCCTTCTCGTCTGCCTGGGTGGTCCATTTTGGGCCACATGGGTATGGGCATGTGCCTGTTTGATCGACATACTTAATGCCGACAGCCCCTGTGCAAAGGAGGACGTTTCCATGGACGAGATGTTTGCCATTAAATGTCAAAACTGCGGCGGCCCTATGTACTCGCACCAGGCTAAGCGCAGCTTTGAGTGCGCCTATTGCGGCACGGTCGTTCCGTGGCAGGCGGACGCCGGAGAGCCCAAGAGCGCTTTGGGCATTCGCCATACGCCGTTGACGGTTGTCGATGGCCTGCTCAAGCTCACCCATGTGTCGCAGCTCGAGCGCCCGGAGGACCCGGACTGGTATTTCTTTAATTCGTACTGGCGCAATCAGTCGGTTCTGGAGCATCTACTGTGGGAGGACCGCGGCACGGCGCAAGAGTTCCAAGAGGCTACGCATGTGAGCATTCCTTGCCCCTTCTGCGGAGCGTCCTTTGAGGGCGAGTCGACCCAGCGCGTGTTTGAGTGCCCGTCCTGCGGCAACAAGATCGGCATTGCCGACCTGCTCAAGCCCGGTACCTTCAGCAAGCGTCTGACCATGGGCGTGGGTGCAGAGTATGTGCCGGAGCAGGGCATTCCCTGCGAAATCTCGCCGCAGCAGGCACGTGCCAACGCACTGCAGCTGGTGCGCCAGTACCCCGACGCCTTTGCCGGGCACGACGTGGAAGACGCGATCCAAAACGACATGATGCTCTTCTACTTCCCCATGGCGCTGGCGGACCTGCGCATGATGGCGAGCTTCCCGGGCAAGGGCCTGAGCAAGGAGACCCTGGTGTACTACGAGGTGCTCGACTGGGCATATCCCAGGGCAAACTACCTGGACGTTCGCCTCATGGGCATTTTGGAGCCATGGGACTTTGCCAAGGTCGGCCCGTTCGATCCCGCCATGCAGGAAGGCGACTTCCGCGTCGTCTCTGTCGATGCGTCTACCAAGGACCAGGTGGTCATTGATAAGTTGGCGCTCGACGTTGCGGGCAACGATGCCGAGGCTGTACTGGGGCTCAATAAAAAGAGCATCCGCACGTGGGCATGCAAGGCCCGCAAGCATAAGGACGGCCTGGTGATGGTGCCGGTCTACTTTGTCGATCGTCCGGCAACGGATAGCCGCGATGGCGAGCAGGTGCGCATTGCCGTAAACGGCCAGACGGGCCGCGCGGCCGCGGTGGTGTTTAGCGACAAGCGCGAAACGCATATCGTGGCGCCGCTTAGCCCGAGCCTGCATCTGTCCGGTGAAAGCACCGTGCACGCCATGCCCGTCGAGGTCAAATACGTTAAATCGCCGTTCCTCTACCAGATTGTGCGCCGTGGAGACGGCGAGCAACCGCGCCAGGTTGCAGCGGTTGCCGAGGGTTCCTACCGAGAGGAGAAGCCCAAACGCAAGGGCTTGTTCGCTGCGATCTTTGGGAAGTAGGGAAGCGCAGCATGGGACGGCTCGCAGGCATGCGGGCTGCCGTCCGGTAGTTTGGCAGGGGGTAGATGTAAATAAACGGTGGAGCGGCTGCAAAAGAGCCGCCTCGCTGGGCAAAATCAGGTTGTGCCGCGGAACCCGCTCCTCAGTTAGTCACACTTCGGAAGCGCGGGCAACGCAGACGCAAGTGTCTTAAGGGCCGGCTGCAACCGGCCCTTTTCTGTGGCAGCCAATGGGCCCACATCAGACGAAGGTCGCGTTTTTGCCTGTCAGGTCACGCTCGCCAGCCACGGCTAGAATGTCGTTGCCGGCGTCCATGACCGGTATTGTTTCGTAGCGTGCGCCTCAACCGCGGGTGCGCCTGCGACGGCTGCGGTGGTTTCGGTCGCAACGTGCTGCTACCCTTGCGTTTCGCCATTAGTCGCTTCGTTGATGGCGCGGTACTCGGCACTCAGCTCGCGCGCCAGCTCTTCCTTGCTTGGAAGATACGGCAGGTATTTGGCGGTAAACACTTGGTCGTTGTCTTCGGGCAGCGTGTACTCGACGATCGAATCGCTTTTGTCCGCGCAGAGCACGATGCCTATGGGCGGATTGTCGCCTTCGTTCATGAGCTCACGCGTGTAGTAGTTCACATACATTTGCATCTGGCCCAGGTCCTGATGCGTAAGGTCATCGGTCTTAAGGTCGATGAGCACGAAGCAGCGCATCAGATAGTTGTAAAAAACAAGGTCAATATAGAAATGGCGTCCATCAAAGGTGATGCGCTTTTGGCGCGCCTCGAAAGCGAAGCCACGGCCAAGCTCCAGCAGGAACTTCTGAAGATGCGTGATGAGCGCCTGCTCTAGATCGCTCTCGCGAAACGTAGCATCGTCCGAGAAACCTAAAAACTCCAGTACATATGGGTCGCGGATGATATCCTCGGGGCGACGAGCCGGGGCGCTCTCTTGGATTTCCTGGGTGACGGCCTCTTTGTCCTTGCTGGCAAGTAGGCGCTCGCGGAACATGGTGTTGATCTGGCGTTCGAGCTGACGCGTGCTCCAGCGAGAATCGGCGCATTCGTTCATGTACCAGGTGCGAGCTTCGGGGTCAGGAATGCGTATTAACCTGCGGTAATGTGTCCAGCTCAATTCGGGACGCAGTGAGTCCCGAATTGGAAATGCAAGATAGAACTGACGCATTTTGCGCAGCTCTCTTGCTTCAAAACTTTTACCAAAATCCTTGGTAAGTCTGATTGCGAGGGCCTTGAGCAGCGCCTCTCCATACTTGGCGCGCCCCTCTCCGCCCTGTTCATCAACAATACTCTTGCCGATCTCCCAATATGCCTCAACCATCGCAAAGTTAACGGCGGTATAGGCCTTGTCGCGAGCGGCGTTGAGAATCGAGGAGACCTGCTTGTAAAAACCTTCGGGCACGATTGCCGATTCTCCACGGTTTACCAGTTCGCCCATCACTGTCGCCCCACTTTCCTTTTGTGGAATGCGTCTTTATCGCATTTAGTTTAAAGCCTCGCGCGGACACGAATTGCTGTGCTGTCTGACATCTTCGCATGGGGCCTTGCGGTGACTAAAATGTGACCATAGAGGCAGTTTTAGCGAATCCCACGGGAGTGACGCGTATGGACAATAACACGCTGCTATTCCAGGACAAAGGTTCGGGTAGGTATAAAGACGTCAAGATCTACCCCAACCGTATTGAGGTGCTCAAGAAGGGCACTTTTGGTGGCAAGCACACCGAGATTGTCTATCTTAAGGACATTACGGGGGTCAACAGGATCAAGGGCCGCGATGTTTTTCTGCGTAACAGGCTGTTGACTGCTTGTGTTTTTAGCCTGAGCAGCCGTGCGAAGGCCCAGGAGTTTGTTAACGCGCTGAACATGGTGATGTAGCCTATGGCGGCGTTTGGGCCAAGGTAAAAATCGGGGGCACAGAACGGTGTCCTGCGCCCCCCATTGAGTCGATGTGTCTAAAAGGCCGGCTTGCCTATTCGCTACCGTCCCCAGCGTTTTCGCGGTCGTTGGCAAGCATTGCCGCGCCGGCGACCGTTGTCGCTACGGCGGCGGCAGCGAGCCCGGCGGCAATGCCGGAGCCGTCGCCCGTGTCGGCGAGTTTTCCGCCCGAGTTCTTGCCCTTGTTGCCCTTACCGTTCTTATCAGCGCTGCCTGCGTTGGAACCCGTGCCACCGTCGGTGCCGGTGCCGCCTACACTGCTCGAGGCCGCTACGGTAAAGCTCGCGGCTCCGTCATTAGCAAGCTTGTAGTTTTGCGCCGCGTCGCCCAAAAGACCGTTCGCGCGCACCCAGTACGTTCCCGCGGTAAATGCCTCGCCCTCGACCATTGCCGTGCCCGGAGCGCCGTCCGCGTCGTGCACAAACTCGAGCTGAGCCGTGCAGGCATCGTTTTCGAGTTTGCCCTCGAGCAGCGCCGCGACCTTTGTGCGCACATCCTCGCCGGCCTTAAGGCCTTCGAGCCCCTCAAAGTGGGGTGTCAGTGCGCGCGGATCGATATCGATGGGCACGGATCCCTGCAGCCCCGTAACGGTCTCGTTGCCCAAGGCGTCGACATCCACGTATTCGATGGTAAACGCATGGCCCGAAGCCGCCACGTTGAGTACGTTGCTGCTGTCGACAAGGCGGAAATGGCCCTCGCCAACGGTCTTGCCATCCTGGAGCGAGGCATCGCTCAGCGAGTCGCCGTACGTCATGCGCATGCGGGTCGGGAGGCAGCACGAAGCCGACTGCGTGTGCTTCGTATCGTAATTGTAATTGCGCTGGTAGATGCTCCGGGCCAGCGCCGCATCAACAAAGTCGGATGCGATGATGCCAATGTGCTTGAGGTAATCTGACTTTGTATCCTCGGTGCCGCTGGGATTGATGTACGGGCTCTTGTACAGATGCTCGTTGACTACTCGTGCCGAGGTAAAAGGATTGCCTCCGTGCGACAAGCCCGTGCAGCTGGTGTAGTTGATAGACCAGCAACGCTCCTGGACTTGCACCTCGGCCCCGGCATCGTCCACGACGTCCACCTTGTTGCACGTGCGCCCGGTCGTTTCCTTCAGCGCATTATCGACCCAGCTGAGCTTGTCGGTTCCCGTGAGTTTGTACTTGTCCTGGGCATATACCTTGGTGCAATAGGGCTCTTCATTGCCCGTTTCCCCTATGGCTTCAAATCCCCGCGCGTCTTGGACGAGACACATCGACTGCCCGGAATGCGCCTTGATCTTGTCATCCCATTGGGTGAGGTCGAGGCCCCACGTGTGGCCGCTTACGCTGTTGCCGGCGAGCCCAAATCGACGCAGCAGGACGATCTTTCCGCGCACCTCGCCCAGCGTGGGGACGTGGCTCGACGTGTAGAACAGGTTGGGGTTATCGGCCATAACCTTGGCGAAGGCCGTCGTTATGCTTTCGTCGGTAGCCTCATCGTTGCCGCGCGATGCGAGCATGATGAGCGCTTCTGACGGGTTTTCGTTCAAAAACGTTTTGAAGTAGCCTATGACATCGGAGAGATGCAGATAGTTCCCGTCTTTTTTGAGTAGGTAGAAAATCCCGTGGTCGATGCCGGGGTCATCGCCCTTTCCGATCCGGATATCAAAATAGCGAATGCCTTCGAGCAACTGCGTGGGAATGTAATCCTGCTGGCATTTTACTTGCGAGGATTGGGGCTCAGTGTCGTTGTCCACGCTGCAGGTGCCCGAATCGTGCGTACCCGGGATGCTCAGCTCGTCGAGGAACTTGTTGTCGTCGACGTATTTCATCCAACATGGTCCGTCGACGTAGCTGCTGTACGTGATCCAGTCGAGGCTGCTAACCGTGGCATCGTTCTTTTTCATGTCGTAACCGATAAGTTCGAGCTCCCACGGAATGCTCTTACTCTTATGGCAGATCTTATTGTTGTCCTGGTCTTCGCCGTTCGATTCTATTGCCAGGTACTTAATGTCTTTTTTCTCGGTTTCTTTCTCGACCGTGCGGTCTCGGATGATATAGGTTCCGTTTGATTGACGCTCGAACGCAAAAGCGCGGCTGGGCTTGTTGTCATACTCGCCGCCCCATACGTGGATGACCTTTCCATCTTTGTCAGAGTCGTCGTCGACCGACCAAATGCTGTAGCCCGTCTTTTTATGCTCTTCGAAATTGAGCAAGGTGCGGATAGCATACCAGTTTGTATCGTCATTCTTGGTCGTTACGTTCTCAAGGATGAGCTTGCTGGACGTGCCGTCGTTAAACAGGTGACAGACGTTGCCGCGAACGTTGCCGTCTTGGTTGACGCTCGCGGTGCGAAAATAGCCCGCGGGGCGAAGGCGAATGACGAAATTGTGGAGGCTGTCCGACGCGGTGGCAGCGTCGTCTGCAAATGCCGCGCGCACGGGAAGGCCCAATCCCGCGGTTTCGGGCAGGCTTACAAAAGGCGACAATGCTGCGAGTCCTAGGCCCAACGTGAATGCTCGACGGCTGATGGCGTGGTGTTCGGTCATAACTCCTCCGTTCGCAGGGTGCGGTTATGCGCTCGTTTTGGATACTATACTGCCCAGATGTTTAAAGGCGTTGGCTTAAATTGTCTGCATGGCGCTATTAATCGGCGGGCGGACGTGCTGAGGCGCTTGTCTATTGGTGCTACTGGCGCGCTTGGGATAGTTTTGGAGTCCGGCATCCTCGCGTTCGCCAGCTATCGGCATAAGAAAGGGAGGGCCGGCGAGCCGATCCTCCCTTGGTGCGAAGCGCTGGGGTACCGTCGCTTGTTTGCACTGCGACCGTGTTTTCCGTTGCGCTCGCCAGTCGCTTAGCGCTTGATCTCGATATCGTCGAGCTTGACGTCCATGGCCTCGGTCTTGGCCTCGGCGATGTCGTCGGCAAATTCCAGAGACTTCATCATGGTCTCGACGGCGTCCTTGTGTTCCTCGACGTTGTCGATGCGCACGTACACGCTGCCGCCGTCAACGTCGGTGAAGTACTCGGTCGTCACGCCGCCCGAGTGCGTAAAGTAGGCGCTGCGCCAGGTCTTGCCGTTGTACTTAACGGGATCGCTCTCGGTCCATCCGGAGTTGGCCTTCCACTTTGCCTCGTAGTCGAACAGTTCATCGGCGTTCTTGTCAGGATCGAAGACGGGGATGAAGCGGTCGCTGGCATGCTCGCTCTCGGTGAACTTAAACTGGGCCCTGTCGGCGGTATCGCCTGCGACGTCCGTGATTTCGACGCCCTCGGGCACCTCGACTTTAAACCAAATGAAGTCAGTCCTCATATCCACGGCTGGCTTTTCCGCTCCACCGCCACCACTGCTGCCGGTAGCGCCGTCGCTGCCACCGCAACCCACCAGGGCAACTGCGGCAAAGAGGCTTATGCAGAGGGTGAGAATCGCAAAGGCCTTCTTTTTCATGGTTGTGTCCTCCTCGATCTGTAACCGCCCATGGATTACCTGCCTTTACTGTACGCGCGAGCGGCTCGTTCTGGTGGGCCATGTGTCCCATTCTGAGGGCCGGATTTGCGCCGTTAAGTGGCAATATGTCCGGGCGCAAGAGAGGGGAGGGCCGGCACTGTCGACCCTCCCCGGAGTTGGGCGCCCGCGCTTTTTATGGAGCGCGCACGGACGCGCGTGGGCACTTGCTACTTGATCTCGATACTCGAAATCTCGACGTCGCGGGCCTCGGTAACCGCTTCGTTCATGTCATCGGGGAACTCGATGGAGTTCAGAAGCGCCTCGGCTTCTTTCTTGTGCTGGTCGAAGTTCGGGATGAGGATGTAGACGCTTCCCGGCTCGACGTCGGTAAAGAGCATGGTTGAGGTGCCGCTGTTGTCCTTGTACGTTCCGGTGAGCCATGTCCTGCCGTTGTACTCGACGGACCCGCCATCCTCCCACTGGAACGTATCGCCTTTCTTTTCTGCCTGGTCGGCATGGGACTCCTCAGCCGTCATCGCCTTTTTCCAGACGGGGATGAAGCGGTCGGAGGAACCGTTCTCGTCTTCGGGGAAGGTGAGCTGGATTCTATCTGCGTTCTTGCCAGCGGAGTCGCTAACGCCGACGCCTCCGGGCATCTCGACCTTAAACCAGATAAAGTCGGTCTTTTCGGCGACGGGGGCCTTTTCCTTGCCCTCGCTCTTGGCGGCGCTGCTGCCCCCGCTCGACGCGCTCCCGCCGCAGCCGACAAGGGCAAACGCGGAAAAGAGGGCGATGCACAGGGAAAGGATCGATAGGGTCTTTTTCTTCATGGTGGCGTCCTCCTTGTCTGTTAGTGACATCATGGCGCCGCATGTTGTTGGGGCGTTGTTTCCGTTTGCGGCGGATGTCTTTGTGCGTGGGTTGTATGAGTACGTTAATGCCTCCTTTCGTGGTTTGTGGTCGTTGCGCAGCCGTGCCCCAACGGGCTCCTTATTTATAGATATGCCCCGGTTTGTGCTGCCAGAGAGTCTCGAAAGGTGGGCCATGTGTCCCATGTTTGCGTTGGCATGGCCTATCGTGTGCCATAGAAATCCGCGATGGCCAGGTGCGCTGACGCTCGCGTACTTATGGGCTAGACTTAGCACCATTACGTGATCGATGCGGTCGACCGGCGCCGGCCGCCCGACCGATATATATGACTTGAAGGTGCGTGTGCGTATGAGCCAAGAGATGATGGATAAAACCTGTCGCGGTTTTGCCGAGGCGCTGGCCGCGCGCGAGCCGGTTCCCGGTGGTGGCAGCGCGAGCGCTTTTGTGGGCGCGCTGGGCGCCTCGCTGTGCGGAATGGTTGCCCGCTACGGTGCGACCAATCCCGCGCTTGCTGATCGTGCGGGTGACCTGACGCGTGCGTTTGCCCAGGCTGATGAGCTGTCCCAGGAGCTTGTCGAGTTGGTTGCCGAGGACGTTCGTGCCTACGGGCAGGTGTCCGCGGCGTACGGTATTCTGCGTGACGATCCGGCTCGAGCGACCGCGATTCAGGATGCGCTGCATGTGGCCGCCATGCCGCCGTATCGCATTATGGATGCCTGCGGGCGTGCGCTGGCGCTGCTCGAGGACATGGCGGACAAGGGCTCCCGACAGCTGCTGTCCGACGTGGCGTGCGGTGCCGTATTCTGCCGTGCCGCCATGCAGGGCGCGAGTCTGACGCTCTTTGCCAATACCACGTCCATGAAGGATCGGGCGCGCGCCGAGGAGCTCGAGACGGCGTGTGATGAGTTGCTCGACACATGGCTGCCGCGCGCCGATGCGCTGGCGCGCCGTGCCGCCGACGCTGCAAGAAAGAGGGGATAGCCATGGCTGAGCTACTGAAGGGTGCTCCCGTCGCCCGCGCTTTGACTGAGGAGCTCGCTGCCCGCTGCGCTGCGCTGCGCGAACGCGGTGTTGTTCCGACGCTTGCTATCGTGCGTGTGGGTGAACGCGAGGACGACCTATCCTACGAGCGCGGCGCCCTTAAACGCTGCGAAAAGGTTGGTATCGAGGCGCGTCGCGTGTTGCTTCCTGCCGGTGTTTCGCAAGACGAGCTGTTGACGGCCATCGAGGACATCAATGCCGACTCGGCTGTTCATGGCTGTCTGATGTTTCGCCCGCTGCCCGCCGGCCTTGACGAGAACGCCGTCGCCGCAGCGCTCGATCTCGCCAAGGACGTTGACTCCATGACGCCGGCTTCGCTGCTCACCACGCTTTCGGGGCGCGGCGAGGGTTTTGCCCCCTGCACAGCTGAAGCCGTGCTTGCTTTGCTGGATCATTACGGCGTTGAGCTGGACGGCGCCAAAGTTGCCGTGGTCGGACGCTCACTGGTAATTGGCCGCCCCGTTGCCGCCATGCTTACGGCGCGCAACGCAACCGTGACGACGTGCCATACGCATACGCGCGATCTTGCCGCCGAGTGCTGTGCTGCTGACATTGTGGTTGCCGCCGTTGGACGCGCGCGCACGATTGGCGTGGATGCCGTTCGCGAGGACCAGACGATCATTGATGTGGGCATTAACTGGGATGAGGACGCTGGCAAGCTGGTGGGTGACGTCGATTTTGTTGCCGCGGAGCCGGTTGTTGGTGCCATCACCCCTGTGCCGGGCGGCGTGGGCGCCGTGACAACGGCGATTCTCGCCAAACACGTGATCGAAGCGGCCGAGCGCGCATCGAAATAGGCGTTTTGAACCTGTTTGAGGGGTTAGTTCTATACCCCGTGGACAGAAAATGCCAAATATGAGTAGTGTTGCCAAGATAGTCACATATATTTTAGGTTAATTTGGCTCTCTAACGATATTTATTATCGATAGAGAGCCTATTTTATTGGACCTATGGGGAATTACATCATCTAATTTTTGAACAAATGTAGGCTTCCGACACCCATGCGTAGCAAAATTGCTGTTACTAAATTGGTGACAGTACTCATATTTGGCATTTTTTGACCACAGGGGTTGCCGGTGCCGTGGTTTCGCCCTTTTTGCGTCGAAGCGATACACTGTTGCCGTTTGATTTCTTCGCTCAAGGAGGATGCGCATGCCGTGCACAACGATTCTGGTCGGTAAGAACGCGAGCTACGACGGGTCGACGCTTGTCGCGCGTAACGAGGACTCGTCCAACGGGGTGTTTGAGCCCAAGCGTATGCGCGTGGTGCATCCCGACGAGCAGCCGCGCGTCTACACGAGCGTCCTGAGTCACCTGACCGTTGAGCTGCCCGATAACCCCATGCGCTACACGAGTGTCCCCGATGTTGTCCCGGGCCACGGCATCTGGGCCGAGGCCGGTTTCAACGAGCTCAATGTGGGCATGTCCGCAACCGAGACGCTCACCACCAACGAGCGCGTTCGCGGCGCCGATCCGCTCGTGGACTACGTGCCCGCCAAGGGCAACGAGGGTGAGGACGGCTATGTGCCGGCGCAGCCTGGTGGCCTGGGCGAGGAGGACATGGTGACCCTGGTCCTGCCGTATGCCAAGTCCGCCCGCGACGGCGTCCGTATCCTGGGCGACCTGCTCGAGCGCTACGGCACCTACGAGAACAACGGCATCGCCTTTAGCGACGTGGACGAGATCTGGTGGCTCGAGACCATCGGCGGTCACCACTGGATTGCCAAGCGCGTGCCTGACGACGCCTATGTGACCATGCCCAACCAGCTGGGTATCGACAGCTTTGACCTGGATGACGCCGAGGGCGCCCAGGTCGATCACATGTGCTCCGCCGACCTGCGCGCCTGGATGGCCGAGTGGCATCTGGACCTGACGCTGGGCGTCGAGGGCGACGGCCCGGCTGCGGTCTTTAACCCGCGCGAGGCCTTTGGCTCGCACAGCGACAGCGACCACATCTACAACACGCCGCGCGCCTGGTACATGCAGCGCTGCCTCAACCCCAGCGATGTGTGGGACGGCCCCGACGCCGACTACACGCCCGAGAGCGACGATATCCCCTGGAGCCGCGTGCCCGAGCGTAAGGTGACCATCGAGGACATCAAGTACGTGCTTTCGAGCCACTACCAGGGCACGGAGTACGACTGTTACGGCAGCAAGGGCACGCCCGCTACGCGTGGCGCATATCGCCCCATCGGCATCAACCGCAACAGCCAGCTCGCCGTGTTGCAGCTGCGTCCCTATGCGCAGCCGGCCTATCGCGCCGTGCAGTGGATGGCGTTTGGCTCCAACTCGTTTAACGCGCTGGTTCCGCTGTACGCCAACGTCGAGACCATGCCCGAGTACTATGCCGACACGCAGGCTCGCGTGACGTCCGAAAACTTCTACTGGGCCAACCGCCTGATCGGCGCGCTGGCTGACGTCCGCTTCCATGAGTGCGGTCGCGCGGTCGAGGATTATCAGGAGAAAGTCGGTGGCATGGGCCACAAGCAGATCCATGACATCGACGCTGCCGTAGCCGCTCTGCCCGAGGCTGAGGTGTCTGCCGAGCTTGCACGCGCCAACGAGGAGTTTGCCGAGCGTGTTCGCGTAGAGACCGATGCTCTACTGGGCAAGGTGCTCTACACCACGAGCTGCGCCATGAAGAACTCTTTTGCGATGAACGACAACGTGAGGTAAGGGTTTCCCGTCGATCGAATAGCGCTAAAACGCTTTGTCGCTTTCGCTCAATCTTGGGTACAAGAACGCCAATGCAGTTGTTTGTGATTGGAGACAACCATGGTTATGAAACTCGATCAGCTTGTTAACGGCGCCATTAACGTGGGCTTTGGCGCTGCCGCCGTTGCTGTCGAAGGCGGCAAGAAGGTCCTCGACGACCTTAACACCAAGGGCGAGCAGGTCCGCAAGGACACCGCCACCCCCGATATCGCCCGCAGCGTGTCCGACATGTTCGAGCAGGCCGGCGGTACCATCTCCGATCTGACCGAGCGTCTGGGCATGCAGGGCGAGACCGCGGCCCAACGCGTGCTCGACGAGCTCATTCTGGCTCGCGTCCGCGTTATGACCGCCCCCGAGCGCACGGCCTTCCTGGCCCATGTGCGCGACATCGTCGATTCGGTCGAGGACAACGTGACCTCGGTGCCCGTCGAGTCCGTTGAGCCCGACGACGCAGAGGACGCCGAAGAGGCCGAGTAGCAGCGCAGATGGCAGATTCCACCACCGATTACAACAATCTAGATCCCTTGGGTGACGAGGCGGCGGTTGTCGATGAGGTCGATGCCGTCGTCTCGGGCGCTCGCAAGAAGCCGCGCGCTGTCGATATGGTCCCCGAGGAGCCCGACGCGATGGCGCCGGACGAGGAATACCAGCTCACGCCGGCGGGTCGTCGCGAACGCATCGGGCAGATTGTTCGTCTGGTCAAAAAGTACCGCGTGTGGGATAACCTCACGCCGGTTCGTTTGCGCCGCCTGCTCGAGGAACTCGGCCCCATGTTCGTCAAGATGGGGCAGATTTTGGCCAACCGGTCCGAGATTCTGCCGCAACGCTTTTGCGACGAGCTGCGTCGTCTGCGCTCCGACGTGGAACCGGTGCCGTACGAGGTCGTACTCAGTTGTCTGGAAGAAGAATACGGCCTGCGCCTGGGGGAGATGTTCGATGCGATCGACCCCAACCCGCTTGGTAGCGCATCGCTCGCGCAGGTGCACCGCGCTCGTCTGGTGACGGGCGAGGACGTGGCCGTCAAGGTGCAGCGCCCCGGTGCGCAGCAGGTTATGGCACAGGACATCGATATCATCCGCTCGGTGGTGCGTATCGTTTCCAAGTTCGTCAACACCGATCAATTCGTTGACCTGCACGGCGTAGTCGAGGAGTTGTGGACCTCGTTTCGCGAGGAGACCAACTTTTTGGCCGAGGCCAAAAACCTCAACGACTTCTACGAGTTCCATAAGAGCGTTCATGGCGTGACGTGCCCTAAATCCTATCTGGACCTGTGCACCGAGCACGTGGTGGTTATGGATTACGTCGACGGCATTTCGATCGCCGATCCTGAACGCTTGGTGGCCGAGGGCTATGACTTGGAAAAGATCGGTGCCGCGATTGTCGAGGACTACTCGACGCAGGTGCTCGATGACGGCTTTTTCCATGCCGACCCGCATGCGGGAAACATCATCCTCAAGGACGGCATCGTTTACTTTATCGACTTGGGCATGGTCGGACGCATGTCGAGCCACGATCGCGGTATCGTAAAGGACATGATTTTCGCCGTGGCCGAGGGCGACGTGCCAAAGCTCAAGGATTCGCTCATGCGCTTTGCCGTGACGCGTGGCGATTCGGCCGAGCTCGATCATTCAGCGTTTTTGTCCGATCTTGACTTTATCGTGGCTGACTTTGCGGGCCTTGACCTGAAGGATTTGGATATCGGCGAGTTTTTGACCTCGCTGTTAAACCTCGCGCGTAAGAATGACGTTGAGCTGCCGAGCGTGGTGACGATGTTCGCACGCGGCATGGTGACGCTCGAGGGTTTGCTGACCGAGTACATGCCCAACGTCAACATGATCCAGATCATCCAAACCCACATTAAAAACGAGAAAAGCACCTATGCGCGCGTGCGCGACATGGGGCGCGATCTTGCCGCGAGCAGCTATCGCGCGGCGAAGGGCTCACTCGAGGCGGCTGAGTACCTGGGGCTGGCTTCGCGCATGCTTACGCGCGGCCAGCTTAAGGTGAACACGCAGATCATGAGCAGCGATAAGGCACTGCGACAGCTGGGCGGAATTATCGACCGCATGTCGATGGCTATCGTTATCGCCGGCCTGTTTATCGGTTCGTCGGTGGTGTACTACGCACGCATCGAGCCGGTTGTGTTTGGTATCCCGGTCATTGGCTTTATGGGCTACGTGAGCGCGCTGGTGCTGGCGCTTATGCTGGGCCGCAATATCTGGCTCAACAGCCACGGCGGCAAACACTAGAGGCTGCGACCGTCACCGCATTTTCCTATCGCAAACAATAGCTTTTACCTTGGGCTTCGCCTGTGTGCGGGGCCCTTTTGCGTGATACCATTTTGACGGTAATAATCGATGGCCTAGATGGTGGTGCGGAGACGCACGAACGCGCGGTTTTCCTGCGCGTTTGGGAGAATCGGGGTGCAAGTCCCCGGCTGTACCAGTAACCGTAATTCCTCTTGGCTCAGGATGTTCGCGTCGCAGATCGGACGACGCGCCTGAGCCGTTAAGGTTAAGTCGGATCGCCTCCCATCTTGCATGCGGCTGCGGCGTATGCCGCCGGTGTGCATAGGGCTCTGGAGGGAAGGGGACCCCGATGGGGGAACTCGAGCGCAACATGCGCGATGACGTGGGGCAGTCTCAAGGCAATGCTCCAAGTACAGACAATGGGGGACAAATGGATATGTTTGAGGACGAGCGCGAGCGCGCCTCGATGCATCGCCGTGGCGCGATTGCACGCGGTATAGCCAAGCGCGGCCTGGTGGCATTCCTGGCCTTCGCGATGGCCTTTGGCACCACGCCGGCTCAGCTGTGGGCCGAGGGCGCCGAGGGCATTGCCGAGGCTGTGGCTCAGATGGTACCGCCTGCCGAGAACGGCTCTGGTGAGTCCGCGGCAAACCCTGCTGCCGACCTCAATGCGAGCGGCGGGGTGACGAATGGGGGCACTGCCGAGCAAGATGCTGCCGCGACAGCTTCGGGCCCTACCGACAAGACTGAGGACGATAGCGCTGCCGGCAATGAGGCGCCGGCTGCATCGACGTCCGATGCCTCGAAGCAGGACGCCGCCATTGTCTCTGCCGCTGGAGAGGCCAAGACTCAGCCTGCAAAGGCCGAGAGCCAGGAGGTCTCCGCCACGTGCTCCGTCGTCGGCACCGACGCCAAGGGCGCCCAGCAGACCTGGGCCGCCGCCCAGCGGATCACGCTGAAGGAGGGCTCGACCGCGGCCGACCTCTCCGAGCAGCTCTTCAAGCAGGCCGGCCTCAAGGCCGACTACGACCCCAACGGCACCTGGGGCTGGGCGCTCAACACGATCACGTCGCCCTTCGATAGGGACCGCAAGCTCGGCTACGACTCGGCGACCGGCGCGTACTGGCAGCTGTTCGTCAACGGCAGCGCCTCCGAGGCCGGCGCGGGCGGCTACACGCTCAAGGACGGCGACTCCGTCGTCTGGTGCTACTCGAAGTACGGCGACCCCGCGCCCGAGCAGGTTTCCGTCACGATGGAGATTATTGGCAAAAAGGCCGAGATAGCTCAGCGTTGGACGAGCCCTTCGACCCAGGTGTTTGCTAAGGGCACGTCGATTAAGGATGCCTCTGCTGCTTACTTCGATGCCCTTGGCATAAAGTCAAAAATGTACGACCAATTTGGCTATTGGGGCGTCTATAGTCTCGTATCTCCGCTTGATGGCATCGAGCTGTCGGGTGCATGGTCGTTCTTTGTCAACGGCGTTCCTGGGTCTCAGCTCGATAGCGATTATGTGCTCAAGTCTGGCGACAAAATCGTTTGGGCTTTTGCTCCCGGCGATACTGTGCTCGGCGTCGACAGTGTTGTTGTTGACCCGGGTGCCTCACGTCCTAACTGGGATAGCGATTGGCCTGGTTATACGAGCGCCGACAAAGTAACCGACGCTCCTGTGCCCACGAAAGACGCTGAGGCAAAATGGGTGAGCGAGCTCAAAGGCTCGAACGAATGGAGCAAGGGTATTTCCGACCCGTTGCTGGTCGGTGACTACCTCTACGTGGCCGTTGGTTCCAAGCTGCTCAAGAAAGATGTCGACACGGGTGAGACCGTTGCCGAATCGCCTTTGGCGGCAAAGATCGATTCGACCTCGCGTATGGTATACACTGGCGGCGTGATGCTCGTGCCGCTTTCGAGCGGTCGCCTGCAGGCGCTGACGGTTGATGCTCTGGCGACGGTTTGGGTAACCGATGAGTTGCCTGCTGGCCCCGATGGTGCTCAGCAGTCTCTTGCGTCCATTACGGTTCGTGACGGCTTTGCCTACTTTGGGACGGCATCGGCCAGCTGGTCCGACTCGAGCGACGGCTACCTGCTCTGCGTGCGCATCTCTGATGGCAAGGTTATGTGGCAGCATAAGAACGAGAACAGCAAGGGCTATTACTGGGCCGGCTTGGCGTTCTCGGGCAATTATGGCGTCATCGCAGATGATTCCGGTACGGTGAGCACGGTCGACCCCGAAACTGGAAAGACCGTTGCGTCGCTCAAGATTGCCGAGCGCGTGCGCACGACGGTGCTGGTCGATGGATCGATTGCCTATGTCGTGAGCGCCGATGGCGTTTTGCATAAGCTTTCGGTTGGAACGGACGGAACCCTTTCTGAGCTTGGCAAGGTGACGTTTGGTGGCAGCTCGACCTCGACGCCGGTGCTGGCCAACGGCAAGATTGTGGTCGGAGGCTCATCGACCGAATCCTTTATGGGCGGTTATCAGAACAAGTACACGTATCACTACGGTCAGCTTGCAGTGATTGATGCCGAGACGCTTTCCGTGGACTATTCCATTTGCAAGGCGGACGGTAGCTATATTCGTCAGGGGGCTTCGGGCGGCGGTGATGTAAAGTCGCAGCCGGTCGTTTCTGTCCAGAATGGCGAGACGTACGTCTACTTTACGTCCAACAACAACCCGGGCGGCATCTATCGCTACCGTATTGGCGATGACGAGGCCGAGCTGCTTTATACGCCCGTGGCGGGCGACCAGCAGTACTGCATGGCTTCTATTTCGGTCGGATCCGATGGTTCACTCTACTATGTCAATGACTCGGGCAAGCTGTTTGCTGTCAAGGGTAATGGCCAAAGGGTCAAACGCTATACCGTGACGTTCGACGCCAACGGTAAGGATGCGGCGATGCCCGATTCTCAACGCGTGAAGGAAGGCAAGGCGGCGACGGAGCCCTCGACTCAGCCACAGTGCAAGGGCTACACTTTCGGCGGTTGGTTCACCGATGAGGCTTGCACGCAGGCGTATGACTTCAGTACGCCGGTGACGGCCGATCTGACGCTGTATGCCAAGTGGACCAAGAATGCTGTTAACCCTGGCGGCAATGGCGGTTCTGGCACTAATGGTGGCAACGGTGGCGCTGGCAACGGTTCCGGCGCTGGCGCTGGCACTGGCACGGGTTCCGGCTCCGGCACGAAGGGCCAGCAGGCTGGCGGCGCTGTCGCCCCGGGTCATAAGCCGACGACCAAGACGACGGTGTCGACCAAGACCGAGACCAGGGACAACAAGTCTGATAAGAAGGACTCCGATAAGTCCGATAAGAAGGACGAGAAGAAGTCTGACAAGAAGTCTGACAAGAAGGACAGCAAGTCCGACAAGAAGTCCGATTCCAAGTCCGATACGGGTGCTGCTTCCACGACCACTGCTAAGAAGTCCTCTAGTGCTTCCGAGCAGGAGACTGGCACCAATCCGCTCGCCATCGTCGGCGTTGCCGCCGGCGTGATTGGCCTCGCGCTCATCGCCGTCTTCGTGCTGACCAAGCGCGGCAAGGGTGACGGTAATGCCCGATAAGCCCAAGGAGACCAGCGGGCAACAGCCCGACTCCTCGTTCATTCAGTTCGACGATGCAAAGCAACAGGGCGCCGCTTCGGCGGCGTCCGCCTCTCGTCGCAAGGCGCTCCTTGGCGTTCTTGCTGCCGCGTGCACCATTCTGATCGTCGTCTCGCTGGGCTTCGTCCATCCTTCCGAGAGCGGCGCCTGGTCCATTGACTGGATCGTTCAGACCGTGACGGGGGAGAGCGTCGTCGCCAAGGACACCAAGGGGTCTGGCTCGTCTGCCGCTTCGGGCGAGGCTAGTTCCAAGGATTCCAAATCTTCGAATGATGCAAAAGACGAGCCCAAGGGTTCGAACGACGCCAAGGACGATTCCGAGTCTTCAAACAAGGAATCGGACAAAAACTCGGATAGCAAGAAGTCCGAGGACCAGGACGGCAAGAAGCCTGGCGATAAATCCGCTGCCCAAAATACGGGAGCCGGTGATACTTCCAATGTGTCTGGCGGTGCTTCTTCGGGCGGTGGCCAGTCGTCTGATGGAGCCTCATCCTCTAATGGTGGAAACGACTCCTCGGGCGGCCAGAGCGGCTCACAGGAGCCCAACTACGTCACGGTGACGGTTTCGGTCACATCGAGCGCTGTGGGCAATCCTGTGTCCTCTGGTGGCACCTTCACCTTTAACGAAGGCGCTACCGTTTACGATGCCCTGTGTGCGTTGGGTCTTTCTGTCAACGCGCATGGCTCGTCGTATGGCACGTATGTTTCTGCGATTGGTGGTTTGGCCGAGAAACAGTACGGCGGCACGAGCGGCTGGATGTACTCCGTCAACGGCACAACGCCCATGACGGCCTGCAGTAACTACGTTCTCTCCAATGGCGACAACGTCGTTTGGTATTACGTAACGGGCTAGAGGCCTCGACATAGCGCGCCAGACGGGCGGTTCGGACCAACATCCGGACCGCCCGTTTTTCATGCGAATGGGACTGGGTCGCCGGGTCTCTCAGCAAACAAAAAACCGGTTGGAACGGGAATTCCAACCGGTTATACATTCAAGCAAATAGTGAATCGACTATGACCGTGCGCCCTCGAGGAAGAAGCGGCGGCTGAAGTAGTTGTACCAGGTGACGAGGAACGTGGCGATGGCCTTCATGGCCTGGTAGCCGATGCTCAAAAACGTGACGCCCACAAACATGTACAGGTCGTTGAGGCCCAGGCCGATCACCGACAGGATGGTGAAGATCGTGAACTCGCGCTTGCGGCTCATGCCTTCGCGGTGGTCGAACACGTACTTCATGCTGAGCCAGTAGTTGACCACGACGGACGTGATAAACGAAACCGTGGTGCTCATCAAAAAGTCGAGGTGGAACAGCTCGACGAGCGCAATGAGCATGCCCCAGTCGATGCCAAAGGAGATAAGACCCACGACAGCAAACTTGAGGAACTGCTTGGTATGAGGTTGTGCCAGCGCCTTGCGCACGTAATCACATCCAATGCGTTGATGAATCGAGCAGAGGATACTTTAGAGCTTTTACAAGGGAAACGTAAGGTCTTTGCCAAGAACTATATGAACTCGCCAAATTTTCAAGAGCTAATCCGCAAACGTTGAAAATTTGCCCGTAAACGAGCGACACCCACGGACGATACTGCGCTGAGTGCGTGTCGTCCGTGGGCGCCGTAATGCTGCAGGGGTTTCGAGCTATTTTGTCTCGTCGCCCTCCAGGAAGATTTTTCGGGTCACAAAGTTGTAGACCATGACAAGCGCGGTGGCGCAGATCTTGGCGATATTGGCCTCGAGTCCCAGGCCGGCGTTGAGCGCCAGCACGATGCCGTCGTTGAGCACCAAACCGATCACGGACAGCACGACAAAGATGATGAACTCGCGGCGGCGGCTCATGCCTTCCTTGTGCGCAAACACGTACTTCATGCTTGCGAGGTAGTTAAAGATGAGTGAGATGATAAAGCCGCTGGTGTTGGCGATTAGGATGTTGAGGCCCAGACCGTAGTGAAGCAGATTCATAATGCCAAAGTCGATAACCGTGGCAATGACACCGACGACGCCAAATTTCATGATCTGCGCAAGGAGCTTTTGCATGGTACCTGCCTTAAGCTGGCGCCGAAGCGCCGCGGGGATGACTAACTCAGCAAGTTTAGCCAATCCCCGCGGGTGGTGCTAGGCGCGCTCCTCGATAGCACCGTTTCTATATGCATCGAGCAGCTGGCGCAGGTCCTGGATTTGGCTGCGGATCTTGGCGCCAGTATCGGTGTCGCTCACCATGCGGCGACGGTCCGCTTGGTCAAAACGGTTGGTCTCGCTTTCGATGTCCACGTTGCGCGTGAGTGCCTCGGCAACCGTCGTAAAGGCCCGGTGCGACTTGAGGCGGCAGCCGCGCGAGCTCGAGATAAGCGTATAGCCGGCGATGCCCGTCTTGGGATGGTAAGCGCGGCAGAAGCCGCCATCGATGACCAGCAGCTTGCCCTCGGCGCGGATGGGCTGCTCGCCCTTGGTGGTTTTAACGGGCGTGTGGCCGTTGATGATGTGGCCGGTCGGCGAGCATGCCATGGGCGCGACGCCAAACTCGCGCATGATATCATCGCAGACCGAGGGCGACTTGGTAAGCGTAAAGTACGGGTCCATCGGCTCGACCCAGGTGCTCTTATCGGCGATATAGGCGCGCTCAAAGGTACGCACCAGGCGTCCGCTGGCGGGTGAATTGAAGCCAATCCACAGGTACCACATCCAGTCGAGGGCATCGCGGTCGCCCACGCGCCACGCGCGGCGGGCGATGTGGTCGCAAAAATCGAGATAATCACGGCCAGCGTGCCAGGTGCCCAGGCAGTTCATGCTGCTAAAGGTGCCGTCCTCGTTGAGCGGCACGCAGCCATGGAAGAGCAGGTTGCCGTTGGCGACCTTGTACATCGAGCCGTGGGAATAGAGGAAATCGATATGGCGATGCAGGTGATCGGCGGTGACAAACTCGGACACGAGCTTGTCGATGATGTGCTGCTCCTGGGGCGTGAGCGTATAGGGGTCCGCCGGGTCGACGGTGGGGAAGTCGTTGGTCGTGAGCGGCCACACGCTGTCGTCGGCGAGCGTGACCGTGCCGGTGTCGTGGTCGATCTTGTCGAGTAACAGGCGGTCGGTCATATCGAACTCGGGGTGGCGCTGGATAATCTGGCCCTCGAGCTTAAAGAGCAGCACGTTGATGGCCTTGATCAGCGGGGTGATGGACTCACCGGCGGTGTAGGTGGCATCGGCAAAGGCGACAAGCTCACGCAGCGAGATGCCGTAGTCGTTCTCCAGGATCTCGTAATTGTCGTAGCGCAGGTTGTTGCGCAGCACCGTGGCGATGCAGGCGGGCTCACCGGCCGCAGCGCCCATCCACAGCAGGTCGTGGTTGCCCCATTGAATGTCGAGCGAATGGTAGGTGAGCAGGCGGTCCATAATCTTGGCTGCGCCGCCGCCACGGTCGAAGATATCGCCCACCAGGTGCAGGTGGTCGACGGCCAGGCGCTTGATGAGCGAGGCAAGCGACTCGATAAAGTCGTCTGCGCTGGCGGTCTCCAGGATAGACTCCACGATGCGCTCGTGATAGCGCACGCGATAGTTGTTCTCGTCCGGGTGCGTGTGCAACAACTCGTCGATGATGTAGGCGTAATCGCGCGGGATGGCCTTACGCACCTTGGAGCGCGTGTAGCGGCTTGAAAGCGAGCGAGCGACCATGATGAGCTGGTCAAGCATCGTCTTGTACCAGGTTGGCGAGTCCTCGCGCTGGCTGCGGACCAGCTCAATCTTCTCGCGCGGGTAGTAGATGAGCGTGCACAGCTCGCCCTTTTCGTCAAAGGAGAGCGTGCCGCCAAAAATCTCGTCGACATGCTCGCGCACGACGCCCGAGCAGTTGTTGAGGATGTGCATAAAGGCTTCGTACTCGCCATGCACGTCGCTCATAAAATGCTCGGTGCCCTTGGGTAGGTTGAGGATGGCCGAGAGGTTGATAATTTCGGTAAACGCGGATTGTTCGGTGGGGAACTGTCTCGACAGCAGGCGCAGATACTTAAAGTCTTGCTGGTTGCGATCGAATGCGACCATGAAACACCTTCCGATGGAGCTGGTAAAACTGATAAACAGCGTCAAACGTTTATCAGTATGCGCCGCTTTTGTTTCGATTTTGCGCCAGCGGCTGAATTGTCGGCTGAACGGTTTGGTAAATCGATTTAGTTGAGGTAGATATGGCGGTTGAGTGGAGACGACAGAAGGTGTTTTCTCAGATATTTATGCGTGGGGCCGGTGGAGACGATGGTGGTAAAGATATTCGCTATTTTTGGTTCGATTTGGTAAATAGTGGACATATGTACCGTATGTAGGCTCACTGTGCGATAATTTGCGCAGCAATGAGTAAGGAGTCTCATATGAGTGATTTTGTCCTGACCTGTGAATCCGCCGCCGACCGAACTCGTGAGTTCTTTGCGTCGCGCAATATCCCTGTCGTGTGTTTTCATTACGAGATCGACGATGTTGTCTATACGGACGATCTGTATCAGTCGATTACGCCGGACAAGTTTTTTGCCCAGATTGCCGCGGGCGCCATGCCCATGACGTCTCAGGTGAGCGTGGGTGAGTACGAGGAGTTTTGGGAGCCGTTTGTTGCCGAGGGTAAAGACGTGCTGCACCTGACGTTGTCGTCGGGTATTTCGGGCACGTATGGATCGGCCTGCGTTGCGGCACAGATGCTCGCGGATCGCTATCCCCAGGGCGGCAAGGTGCGCGTCATCGATTCGCTGGCGGCGTCTTCGGGCTTTGGCCTGTTGCTGGAATATGCCGCCGACGTGCGCGATAGTGGGGCTTCACTCGACGAGACGGCTGCCTGGATCGAGGAGCACAAACTCAACCTGCACCACTGGTTCTTCTCGACCGATCTGTCGAGCTACCTGCGCGGCGGTCGCATTTCGGCTGCGAGCGCGATCATCGGCACGGCGCTTAAGATTTGCCCGCTTATGACGGTCGATTGCGAAGGTGGGCTGTCGCCACGTGAGAAGATTCGCACTAAGAAGCGCGCGATTTCCGAGATGGCTAAGACCATGATGGCACACGTGCAGGACGGTGCGGATTATTCGGGTAAGTGCGTCATGTCGCACTCGGCGTGCCGCGAGGATGCCGAGGCAGTTGCGGCGCTGATAGAGGAACAGATTCCGCAGCTTAAAGGCAAGATTGAGATCAATAACATCGGTACTCTGATTGGCTCGCATACCGGACCTGGTACGGTGGCGCTCTTCTTTATGGGCGACAAGCGCGTGGATTAACATGGCTCATCACGTCGCTGCGTGATTGCTCAAACGAAAACGGCCCGCCTCACGTTTGTGGGGCGGGCCTTGCTGTTGCGGCTAACGTTTCTTTCCGCGGAAGAAGAAGCCGTGCAGTGATGGCTTAAGGCCGCGGTTGGCGCGATGCTCCTCGACGCGCTCGTGGATCGAAGCGACGCGCTCGATGACTTCGTCGGGAATCGGCACGTCGGGATTCATGTTCTCGACCTGGCTGACCTCGGCGGCGGCGACCTGGTCGATAATGGGCACATCGTCGCGCGAAATAACGGGTGTGGCGTCTTCCTTCATCTTGCGATAACGCTGCATCATGTCGGTCTGTAGCTGCTGGGCCGAAGGCGGCGTCCAGATGATGGCGTTGGCGCCGGCGGCGATGGTCTCGCGAATGCTCTCGGGCGTCTTGCCGCCCGGCGCGATGAGCGGCAGGTTGGGATGGTGCTCGCGCAGCTCGCGCAGGACCTGCGGCGTGTTCTTGCCGGCTGCGATGTTGAGGATCTTGGCGCCGGCGCGCACCTTGGCGTGAGCATCGTCGTCGCAACGAACGACCGTGGCGATGACGGGGATGTCGGCGATGTTGGTGATGTGCTCGACCATCTCGGCGGTGGCGGGGGAGTTGACCACGCAGCCCGCCGCGCCCTGCATCTCGGAGACGGCTGCCATCTGCACGGAGCGCTTACCGGTGGTGGTGCCACCGCCCACGCCTACAAAGACCGGGCACTCGGCGACGGTCAGCAGCGCTTGCGTAATGGCGGGCTGCGGCGTGAAGGGGTAGACCGCAAAGACGGCATCGGCGTTGGAGTTGCGGATAACCGCGACATCGGTGGTGTAAATGAGCGACTTGATGCGGCGGCCAAAGAGCGTGAAGCCGCTGGCCTCCTCGATCTCGTCGGGCATGCGAAGGGCAGCCTTGCGCAGGCGTCCGTCGATGGGCAGGGGCTCCATAGGGAGCAGACCGTTGGGCGTGACGGCTACTTGGGGCTCGGCGAACTCGTCTGCGAGCTCGACCTCGGAAAAATCGACCGAGGCGACGATGTCCTCGTGCACCTCGGCGGGCACATCGATGGGAGCTTGGTCGTTTGCCGCCGCAGGCGTGTCGAAGGAGCTGGTGCCGACGAAGGCGTCGACGCGCTCATTTAGATCGTTGAGGGTATCCATGGAGGCTCGATTCTATGTGATGATGGCCGGCGCGATGCAGCCGGAATTGCGAATGCTAAATCGTTTGACGAGTTGATTTTTCCCCGCCGCGCCATCCGTTAGACCGAAGGGCCGGCGAACGTGAAGGAGCTGTGGTGGCGGGTATCGAGGTGCTATCTTGAAAGTCCCGTTTAAAAGAGAGGTGACGCGGTATGGAATTTTCGGCAATGTTGGGCTCGATTGGCCTATGCGTGGGCGCAATCGTAGCCGCCGCGGTCATCTACTTTGTGGTCACGGCCATTAAGGGCAAAGGGGCCGAACGCAAGGAGCGCGCGATGCTTAAACAGCATCGCGACCAGCAGGGCAAACGCGCACAGAGATAGCTTGTTGAGTTTTGGATCCGTGCGCTAGCTGCGTTTTCGAATCAGGGCAATGTAGAAGCCCTCAAAGTCGCGGCTAGGCGGAATGGTCAGCGTGCCGGGCAGGCCGTTGGCGATGGCCGATACCTGACTCGCAGCAATGGCCTCGGTCAGGGCGTTGGACTCGATGTGCGGCTCCTCACCAGCTTCCTGGGCGCGGCGTGCTTCACTTTCGCTTGGCGTGCCGTCGAGGGGGATGAGCTCGCAGTCCATATGCTTGTCGAGGGCCTCTTGCAGGGTGTCCTCGTTTTCCTGCGGCAAGATCGAACAGGTGGAATAGACGAGCGTGCCGCCCGGTTTGAGGGCTCCCATGGCACGGTCCAGAAGCGCGCGCTGTGAGCGGGCGCACTTGCTCAGCAGCTGCTCGGTCAGGCCGCGCAGGCTTTTCTCGTTGCCGCTGATGACGGTGCCCGTGCCGGTGCAGGGGGCGTCGAGCAGGATGCGGTCGAAGCGGAAGAACTCGTCGAGCTCGCGTGCGTCGATGCGCATGACGGGCACGTTTTTGGCACCCTGGCGATAGAGGTTTGACTCGAGCTTTTCGGCGCGGGGAATGCTCATCTCGCAGGCTGTGAGGTGCGCCTGGCCCTGGGTGAGGGCGGCAATCTGCGTCGTCTTGCCGCCAGGGGCTGCGCACATGTCCAGGATGTCCTCGCCTGCCTGGGCGCCCAACACCAAAGGCGGCATCATGGACGACAGGCTCTGTAGGTAGATCTTGCCGTCGCGGTAGATGTCGAGATCCCACAGATCGGAAACCTGGGCCTCGGGCAGGATAAAGGCGTCTGGGTACCAGGCGACGGGGTAGTGGGCGATGCCGGCGGCATCGAGCGCCGCAGCGATGTCCTCGGCGCTCGCCTTGAGCGTGTTGGCGCGCAGCGTGACCGGGCGTGTGGCCGCGGCGCCGAAGCCCTCGATCATGAGCTCGGCATCGGCGGGCGCATAGGCGCCGGCGACCGTGTCGACCATAAAGCGCGGCAGGTCGGCGGCGCAAGGAAGGGCGGCAAGCTGGTCGGAAAGCTCGGTGGCGGCAAACTGCCTGAGCTTGAGCTCGGCCTTGACCTGCTTTTTCTGCCTACGACGACGCGGCTTGGACATCCGTCTTTCCTTCCCATTCCATTACATGTCGAGTGTTTTTAGTACTGGCTCTCGTGCTTGCTGAAGAAGTCGAAGCGCGGGGGCAGCGGCTTCACGCGGTGCTCGCCAGGCTTCTCGCCCAGGCTCTCCACAAACTCGTCCGTGGAGGCGAAGATGTTATCCCAGCTAAAGAAGGCGACCGGATCGACGTCGAAGTACTCGCAGATGAGCTCGCAGCCGGCCGGGACGATGCCGTGCATCAGGACGGTCGCCACACGCAGCTCGGTAAAGGCGTCGACAAGGGCCTGCGTCATCGCGGCATTGGCCGGCTCGCCCTCGAGCTTGTTGGCGGCCTTGGAGGCGTCGCTCCAGCGCTTGTTGGCGGCGCGCAGGTAGTCGTCGCACACGGCAAGCGCGCGGTGCGTCTCGAACTTGTACATGGCCTGCTCAAAGGCGAGGGCTGCCTGTTGGGCGGCTTCGACCACGGTGTCAGAAGCGGCACCGGCGGGGATGCAGCCGTTGCGGTAGGGGCTCTCGTCGCCTTCCTTGACGGCGACGCCGTAGAAGCAGCTGCGGGCCAGGCGGTTGAACACGCCGGTCAGCAGCGCGCTCTCCTTAAGGGCCGGGTCGATAACGCGTTTGTCGTCGCAGGCGCGTACCTCGTTGCCGTCCTTGTCCTTGCCGGTCACGCGGGTGTCGTATGCCTTGGGGCTAAAGCTCACCGGCTTCTCGGACAGGCCGAGCGACAGCCAATGCGCGCGCATCTGCTCGCAGGTGTAGTGGTTGAGCAGGTCGTCTGCCGGCGGGGGAGGCGTCTGCGAGGACGAGCTCGCCTTTTTGCCCATGTAGAGCAGGTGATAGCAGGCGCTGACGGTGCTCTGCGTGAGGTCCCAGCCCAGGGCCTCCCACATGGCGGTCTGCGCGATGCAGTAGAAATAGATGTTGTCCTGACCGATGAACTGGTAGATCTGAGCGTCGTCAGAGCACCACCAGTCGCGCCAGTCGAGCGAGCTGTGCTGGTAGGTGGGCGCGGGCACCTGCGTGGAGTCGGCAGCGGGCTCGCCCATGAGGGCGGCATCCTGGGCGGCGACGCCCTCGGTCACGCCGGCGGCCTTGGCATCGCGCGCGAGCACGGTACGCGTATAGCTGATGGGCGCCCACAGGCTCTCGGGCCAGCACCAGCAGGTGACGTCGGAGACGCCGTCGACCTGGGGCACCGGAACGCCCCAGTCGATGTTGCCGGTGATGCGGAAGGGCACGAGCGCCTTGCCGCTGCGGAAGCGCACGCCGCCGTTGGCGAGCACGGCGTGGGCATCGTCGCGCTCCTTCCAGCTGGGGAAGGTGACGGTAAAGCTGCTCTTGTTGCCCTCGGGCTCCAGCACGGTGTGCTCAGGAAGCTGATCCTCGACGGCATCGAAGGCCTCGCGGAACTTGTTCTGGATGTAGAGCTGGGCCGGCAGCAGCCACTCCTCCATGGTCTTGGAGACCACGGAGCGAACCTGCGGGTTCTGGGCGAGCTTGGCGGTATAGGTCTTCATAAAGTCGAGGTAGGCCGGCAGGTCAAAGTAGAGGTTGTCGACCGGGCGCAGCTCGGGCACCTCGCCGGTGAGCTGGCTCTTGGGCGCGATGAGCTCCTCGGGCTCAAACTGGTGGCCCAGGTCGCACTCGTCGGCATAGGCCTTCTCGGACTTGCAGCCCTGGATGGGGCAGCGGCCAATTACCTGACGGCCGTTGAGGAACGTGCCGGCCTTGGCATCGTAGAACTGCAGCGTGGAGCGCTTGGAGATGGTGCCCTGCTCGTGCAGGCGCTTGATAATCTCGGCGGTCACCTCGTTGTGAATCTGCGCAGCCGGCTCAAGGCCCGAGCCGCCGTAGATATCGCAGCTGATGTTGTAGTTGTTGAGGGTCGCTGCTTGGCGGGAGTGATTGGACTCGACGTACTCGTTAATGGACTTGTCGTAGCCCTCGTTCTCCTTGAGCTTGCGGTAGCTCTCCATGATGGGCGAGCCGTAGCAGTCGGTGCCCGAGGTGAAGATGACGTTCTCGCGGCCCAGACGGTCGCGCAGGAAGCGGGCGAAGAAGTCGGCCGGGACAAAGACGCCGCCGACGTGGCCAAAGTGAAGGCCCTTGTTGCCGTAGGGCTCGCCGGCGGTAACGATGGCGCGGCGAGGCCAGCTGGGACGGTCGTTCATGGAGTATTTGGATGCCATGGGACTCCTTCGCATATGGTGAGAGCGCAGCCGGGCGTGGGGCTCGGCGGCGCGGTGGTCAATTCGTGCATATCGTTCGACATTATCGCACATGCGGACGGGTACGTGGCAGGGGCGCTATCCTAAGATGCTATGAATGAGATTTCCAACATACATGCGTTTGAAGACGAGGATTTTCTGCACGCCTGCTTTGTGTGGGGGATGGCAGTGCTTGGCGCATTTGCCGTGTGCCTGGTGCCGGTGTTTATGCTGATGGGCGGGCCCGCGGACTTGGATGCGGCTGACGCGGGCGGTTGGACGGCCGTCTTGGGCTGGCTAGTCGGCTTGGCTGCGGTTTCGGCGGCGTCATTTGCCGTGCACGAGCTGGTTCACGGTGTGTTTTTTAAGCTGCTGGCGCCTGCGGGCGCGCAGGTGACCTTTGGAGCGAATCGCGAAACCTGCATGATTTACGCCTGCGCCGAGGGCGTGGTGTATTCGCGTGTGCGGTACATGGTCATTTGCCTAGCGCCGACGGTTGCCTTGACGGTGGCGTTTGCCCTGGGGTTTGCGTTCTCGGGCTATCCGCTGTTGTGCTACCTGGCGGCCGGCTTGCATTTGTCGGGCTGTGTGGGCGACTGGTATTACGTGCGGACCATTTTGCGCGACCGCCGCATTGTCGCCTGCGAGGACACATCCTTTGGCGTCCGCTTTTTCGCAAGGTAGTCTATTTGGGATGATTTTTCCGGGACGGGGATGTTGATGAAGCCGTTGTTGTTGCACGCCTGCTGTGCGCCGTGCTCGCTGGAGCCGGTTCGCCTGCTGCGCGAGGAAGGGTTTGAGCCCACGATTTGCTGGACCAACCCCAATATTCAGCCTCGCGATGAATGGCAGCGGCGCTTGGACGAGCTGCGCCGGTGGTGTGCCGATGGCGACATCGAGCTCATCGAGGCGGGGGAGGACCGCGAGCGCTGGGAGGCCGGCGTGGCCCCACTGGGTGCCGATCGGCCCCGTCGCTGTCGCGCGTGCTATGCCTTGCGCTTGGCCGAGGCGTGCCGCGTGGCCCAGGAGCGCGGGTTTGAGTTCGTGGGCACGACCCTCGCCGTCTCGCCGTATCAGCTGTTCGAGACCTGCAATGATGTGTTGGAGCGTCTGGCTGCCGCCCGCGGGCTTACGCCGGTGATTCGCGATTTTCGCCCGTATTATCCCGAGGCCACGCGTCGTTCGCGTGAGCTGGGTATGTATCGGCAGAATTACTGCGGCTGCCGATTCTCGGCCGTCGAGGCGGCCATGGACCGCGCCCGCATCCGCGACGAGCGCAAAGCGTCCAAAAAGTAGTTCTTTTGAGCTGGGGCTTTGAGCTGTCTGTGCGGTACGGTCGTTTTTGGGAAAGTCGATTTAATTAAGCGTGTGATCGTGGCTCGCTTGATACCAAACGACGACTCCTATGATTCTAATCCTCCGTTTGTTAAACATCAGATCCGGACTTGCTGTTGCATATGAATGGGACGACAGCACAATCATGTCGTTTCCTTCTGCAAATCGCCTAATTACCGGTGTTTTACCGTCTGCGAGCGCCAATACAGCACAGCCGTTCCAAGGCTTTGCGGTGGTATCGACAAGTAGTAAGCTGCCGGGAGGGTAAATGCGGGACATTTCGTCACCTTTGATTTTAACGAAAACGCTATGTGGGTGACGCTTGGCTACGTCTACAGGCGCGCAAGCATTTTGTTGGCTGTGCGTGATGCGGCGCTTTTGCGATTCGATATCGATGACGGGAAATGCGCCCTCCATTTCGTGGATAGCAGGGTCTTCGTCGGTGACGATTCTTTTATTTGCGAGCTTTACGGCCAAACCGTTTTCCTCGCCAACAAGTTCATCGCGGGTGCAACCGAAGAGCGCTTGTAACTTTTCGATATGGCGCTCACGGGGGGCATACCGACTTTTTTCCCAACGACAAACGGTCTCTTTAGATACCCCCAACATCTCTGCAAGTTGCGCCTGACCAAGGTGCTCCATGGTGCGGAGTTTACGAATATTTGCCCCGAAGCCCATGGCTATAGATCCTCTCGCCACAGAGGGAGGCATAGACAGTTTGTGCCACCATAGCCTTTGGTGAGCTCGTCAATGGATAACGGGAATAATTCCATTCCTGCTTTCTCAAGCGCTTCGTTGGTCCAAACGTTTTCTTCATATACGCATAGTTTTCCTGGCGAGAGCGCAAGGATAGACGTTGCGTTGTTCCGGCGCTCTCTTTCGTAGGCGGTTTGATTCCCGCCTCCGCAGTCAATTACTTTTATTGGTTCGCAACAGGCTGCAGAGAGTATTTCCGGAATCGTGCGATCGATAGGAGTGATCGTAAGGCCCTTTCCGGATCGTTTTAGTTGAATGCTGTATGCATCAACGGCATTGCATATCTCACGATCGATGAGGAACGCGTCGTGATCAATTCTACTTATGAACGTATCGAGGTGGATACGCAGCCCGTCAGAGGGGACTCGAATCGCAATTAGCTCGGTGGTCTGGAATTTATTTGAGGTCAGGAGCTCTTTGGCAAGTGACTCGACGGCGGCGGGTTCAGTTCGGTCAGAGATTCCAACTAATAATGTCTTAGCACTGATAACAAGAATGTCTCCGCCTTCGATATGGTAACTACTCCTGTTCAAATCACATACCGGGGTTTCTCCCATGATCTTGTGGTGGGTGAATATCTGCCGGTATAAGGCGACCTCACGATCACGCTCAGGCCAATACATATGATTTAGGATGATGCCGTCTCCGACTACCACAGCAGGATCACGAGTGAAAAAAAGCGTGTTGAGGGGATTGACCAAGAGCGAGGCGGGGTCAAATTGCTCGTGCACGAGCGCCCGTAGTGTTTCCGACTGGTTTGAACATAGCTCAGTGTCTCCAAAGCGAATGCCGTTAAGTACTATATTCACCAATTCCTGGGTGTTCTTAGCGTTCTCAAACAGCTGGGTTATTGTCTCGAGGAACTCTCTGCCTGTTGCCCCACTGCAACGGAGGTAGTCATCAATAAAACATTTAAGTGATTGGGGCTCAGTTTCAAGTGAGTCTTCGAGAAGGTCCCTAATTTCAATGGTTTCTACGCCATGCTTCTCAAGCAATTGAACCATGGAATCGTGCTCATATATTGCTTTGTCGAGGTCAAAACGACCGCTCCATTTTCGCAGGGAGAAAACTTGGCTGAAGTCGGCATCAGGGTAGTTTTGTGTTTCAGTTCCTGGTCGATGGACAAGTACGGCTTTTAAATGACCGATTTCATTTGTTATGTGTACGCCTTGCATGTCTGTCTCCTGTCCTGCTGGTTTTTATATAAGGCTAAGGCAGGTTCCTTGTTGTGTTGCGGAAAAGTTAAAAGACGTATGTAATTGATAAATAACATCAATTTTAAATATCAGATTGATTAATAACGTCACTTTAGCTGCCGTTCATAGGTGAAAAGCGACACGATGGCGATGGTTGGCCGACCACCGCTGAGCAACCTCATACATTTATGGTGCCAGCTGGATAGATGGGAAAAGGAATGAAGGAGGAGATATGGCAGCGGAAAGTTCGAAAGGCATCAAGCAGTTCAAGGTCCCGCACGTATATGCGATCATCTTTGCACTTATGGTCATCTTCGCTGTTCTCACGTGGATTGTTCCCTCTGGGTCCTATCAGCGTCAGGAGGTGAACGGTCGTGAAGTCACTGTCGCAGGTACGTATGAGCAGAGTGAAAAGACATATATTGACGAGGAAACCGGGGATGAAGTAGATCTCAGACAAGGCGTCTTCGATGTTCTTCAGGCTCCAACGCGCGGTATACAAGAGGCAATTGAGGTCGTTGCATTCATCTTGATTGTGGGCGGTTCGTTTCAGGTTATTACTAAAACGGGCGCTATCACGAGCGGAATGGGTCGTGTCGTTCGCCGCTTTAAGAACAAAGACATTCTAATTATTCCTATTGCGATGGTTCTCTTTGCATTGGGCGGAACGAGCTTTGGCATGGCGGAAGAAACTCTCCCGTTCTTTGCGATCTTCATGCCAATTATGATGGCTATGGGCTTCGACTCGATGACGGCGTTCATGGTCGTGTTCGTTGGAGCGCGCACGGGTTACATCGCCTCAACGATTAATCCGTTTAATGTTCTCATTGCGCAAGGTATTCTTGGTATTCAGGGCAACCCCCAGCTGTGGCTGCGTATGATTGCCTGGGTTGTTTTGACTGCCGTTGCAATTACTTGGGTTGTCCTCTATGCACGAAGGGTAAAGAAGAACCCTGAGTCATCGATCACATTTGAGGATGATATCGCCAAGAAAGTCGAGTTCGCTGCCGATGAATCTGCCCTTGACGCGGAATTTACGGGTCGTCAAAAAGGCGTGCTTGCGGTATTTATCGCTGGTATGTGCCTTATCATCTGGGGACTTGTGACCCAGGGCTGGTATATGAACGAGATTTCTGCGGTCTTTTTGGCCATGGGCCTGTTGGCTGGTGTTATTGCGGGCTTTAGTCAGGACGTCATCGCTCAGGAATTTGTTGCGGGTATCGCTGACTTTGCTTTCTCGGCAATTGTCGTTGGACTTGCGCGTGGCATCCTTGTCATTGCCTCTGACGGCATGATCATCGATACCATCCTCAATGCGCTCGCCACTGGTCTGGGCGGCATCCCGGCGGTTCTCTTTACTACGCTTCTTTATGCGGTTGAGAACCTCCTGGCGATTCTGGTTCCCAGCTCATCTGGCCTTGCAGCACTGACCGCTCCCATTTTTGGACCTTTGACCGAACTCATGGGCCTTAATCCCGAGGCCGCCGTGTGGGCTCTCTCCATGGGTAGCGCGACGATGTCTTTGATCTGTCCTACTAGCGCCATTCTTGTAGCGGGTCTGGGCGTGTGCAAGATCAAGCTTGGCCAGTGGTGGAAGACCGTTTGGAAATTCTTCTTGGTCGTGTCGCTCATCAATATCGTATTCGTAGCAATCTCGGGACTTATTGCCCTGTAGGTTTCATAGCTGAAATGGAGTAACAGGAATGTCTAAAGGACTGAATGTACACAGCGAGATTGGTAAGCTCAAGAAAGTTGTGCTTCACCGCCCCGGTCGTGACCTTGTGAACGTAAAGGCAGAAGAGTTCGAGGATGTCTGGATTCACGACTGTTTCTATCTTGATGTGGCTCAAAAGGAGCATGATGCCTTTGCGGATCTTCTGAGGAGCGAAGGTGTTGAGGTTCTCTATATGGAGAAACTCGTTGCTGAAGCGCTGGATGCATGCCCCTCGGCTCGCGCTGAGTTTACCGATACATTTATGGCTGAGAGCGGGATTGTCAATCCTATGCTTGAGCAGGCTGTTCGTGAAAAGCTCGACGCTATTTCAGATTCGTATCAGTTTGTACTTGAGGCTATGGGGGGGTATCGTTATCGTGACCTTGAGCTGCCTCGCGTTTCGACTACGCTTAGTATGATGGATAATGAGGATGCGAAGCCCGATGATTTGGTGTTGAAGCCTCTTCCGAGTTCATATTTCTCTCGCGATCCTCTTGCTTCCGTGGGCAAAGGCGTTCTGCTTCACCATATGTATTGGAAACAGCGAGATCGTGAAGTGCCCTTCTATGAAGCGATTTTCAAATACCATCCCGATTATGTAGGGACTCCGATTTGGTACGACCATAAGAATCCCTGGCATATCGAGGGCGGTGATGTGCTTAACATTAACGCTCATACCTTGGCTATTGGAATTAGCCAGCGAACTGAGGCGGCTGCGATTGAGGAGCTTGCAAAGAATTTGTTCTGGGGATCTGGGAATTCTGAGATCGATACCGTTTACGCTATTAAAATCCCCAACGGCTATGCTTACATGCATCTTGACACCGTTTGCACCATGGTGGATTTCGATAAGTTCACAGTTTATCCCGGTATTTTTGAGACCCTTCGTGTTTATCGTCTGACTCGTGGTGACTCTGAGGGAATGGTCGCTGTTCAAGAGATTGATGACACGCTTGAACATATTCTTGAAATGGCTACTGGCGTGGAGAAGGTGCAGCTTATTGAGTGCGGTGCCGGCGATATGGTTGAGGCATCTCGCGAGCAGTGGAACGACGGGTCGAACACTCTTGCCGTTGCTCCTGGTAAAGTCTGTGTTTACGAGCGCAATGTTGTCACAAATGATGAGCTCTACAAGAACGGTTTGGAACTTTTGGTCGTTCCCTCCGAGGAGCTGTCCCGCGGTCGTGGCGGCCCGCGCTGCATGAGCATGCCCTTCTGGCGCGAAGATATTTAGTTGCAAATCCACTGTGATAGGAGATGGCGAATATGGGTGTTAACATCGCTGGGCGCAGTTTTCTGAAGCTGCTTGATTACACGACGGAAGAGATTGAGTATCTGCTTGAGCTTTCTGCTAACTTCAAAAGCATGAAGCGTGCCGGTGTTCCGCATAAATACCTTGAAGGTAAGAATATTGTTTTGCTATTTGAGAAGACTTCCACGCGTACTCGTTGCGCCTTCGAAGTTGGTGCACTTGACCTTGGCATGGGTGTAACTTATTTGGATCCGGGCTCGTCCCAGATGGGCAAAAAGGAGTCGATTGAGGACACGGCTCGCGTCCTTGGCCGCATGTATGACGGAATTGAATACCGCGGCTTTGAGCAGACGAAGGTTGAGGAGCTTGCTGCAAAAGCTGGGGTTCCCGTTTGGAATGGGCTGACTACTGAATTTCACCCGACTCAAGTGCTTGCCGATATTCTGACCATGCGTGAAGAGTTTGGAGAGATTAAGGGCAGGAAACTTACATTTTTTGGTAAGGCGGCCGGAAACGTCGCCGATTCGCTCATGGTCATTTGCGCTAAGCTCGGCATTAACTACTGTTCTTGCGGCCCAATCGGGGGAAATTCGGAGGGGGCTACATCCTATGACCCTGAACTCCTTGCAGAATGTAGTCGTATTGCGGCCGAGCATGGATCGACGATTACCATTACAGAGGATATTGAGGAAGGCGCTCGTGATGCCGATGTAATTTACACGGATGTTTGGGTTGGCATGGGTCAGCCCGCAGAGCTGTGGGAAAGCCGCATTAAGCTCATGTCGCCGTATCGTGTGACCGCTGAGGTGATGTCTATGGCAAAGCCCGAGGCGATTTTCCTCCACTGCCTTCCGAGCTTCCACGATACTAATACTACTGTTGGTGCCGAAATTGCTGAGAAGTTTGGAGTCACCGAAATGGAAGTCACGGACGAGGTTTTTGAGTCCGATAAATCTCGTGTTTTCCAAGAAGCGGAGAATCGCATGCATACGATTAAGGCGGTGATGTACGCAACGCTTAAGTAGCGGGGCGTTGAGAAAACAGTCGCAAATCTGTTTGCCATACTATATTTCTCTCAACAAGCTGATAGGATACAGGGGAGAATGATGCGCGCGTCAGTCGATTTTTTCGACTGACGCGCTTTGTGAAAGAGGCAAAGATGCGTACCGATGATTTTGACTACAACCTTCCTGAGGAACTGATCGCCCAGGCGCCTGCCGAGCCGCGCGACTCCTGCCGCCTGCTGGTGGTTGATCGCAAAGGCTCCGAGACAGGAACGCCGCTAGAGCATGGCGGCACCGTCGAGCACCGCATCTTCCGTGACATCATCGACTATATCGAGCCGGGCGACGTGCTCGTCATCAACCA
Organism: uncultured Collinsella sp.; assembly: GCA_900541125.1. Classification (GTDB taxonomy): domain Bacteria; phylum Actinomycetota; class Coriobacteriia; order Coriobacteriales; family Coriobacteriaceae; genus Collinsella. Next base: position 4,201 of record UQIK01000017.1, on the reverse strand, counting down.
GACGCGCGTGATGCCGGCTCGCCTGATTGGCCGCAAGACGGGCTCGGGCGGCGTGGTCGAGACGCTGCTGCTTAAGCGCCGCGAGAATGTTGACCCGCTGGGTCACGTCTGGGAGTGCCTGGTCAAGCCGGGCAAGCGCCTGAAGCCCGGTGCTCAGATTGAGTATCGTGCGGGCGGCGCCCATGCGCCCGAGGGGGCTCCCGTGGTGCTGACGGCCGAGGTCGTCGACTTTGTCACTGATAGCCGCGGTGGCCGTCTGGTGCGCTTTGAGCCGGCCGGTTGCAATGCCGCCGGCGACCCGCGCACGCTCGACGAGGCTATCCATGCTGCCGGCCACGTGCCGCTGCCGCCTTACATTACCGATTACGAGGGCGATCCCGAGAAGTACCAGACCGTCTACGCCATGAAGGAGGAGCACTCGGCTGCCGCTCCTACGGCGGGTCTGCATTTTACTCCTGAGCTCATGGCCGCTATCGAGGCCAAGGGTGCCAAGTTTGCCGCCGTCGAGCTCGAGGTGGGCATCGATACCTTCCGCTTGGTGGAGGAGGACGACCCTACGCAGCACGTCATGCACACCGAGCGCTACCACGTGTCGCAGGAGGTTGTCGACGCCGTGCATAAGGCCAAGGCGGAGGGCCATCGTGTGATCGCCGTCGGCACTACCGCGGTGCGCTCGCTCGAGAGCGCGTTTGACACGGACGCGCCGGTGTCCGATCCGGCCGTGACGGCGCGCTATTTTGAAGGCCGCGAGGACGGGGCCGATACGCTTGGCCGCGGTGACATCGTGGTGCGCGAGAGCGCCACGACGCAGCTTTACCTCATGCCCGGCTCGACCTATCACGTGGTCGATGCGCTGATCACGAACTTCCACGTGCCGCGCTCCACGCTCATGATGCTCGTGAGCGCGCTTGCCACCCGCGACCAGATCATGGATGCCTACGCCGCTGCTATCGAAGAACGTTACCGCTTCTTCAGCTTTGGCGACGCAATGCTCATTCTGTAGGTTACGGCGTTTTACAAACGCCGTAACCGGTCGACGCTGCAAACCCGCCAGAGCGGCAATCTGCCTTTCAACTTCGGCGGCATGACCAGAAGGTCAATGCCGCCTCGTTTCAAGGCACCTTGCTCGCTCTGGCGGGTTTTCGCTGACTTTGCCAAGGCATCGGCGTCACCGTTGTTGGCACTTGGGGACGTTCCTTGTGTGCCGGCACTTGGGGACACTCCTTGTAGTCTTTGGGGAGTGGTTACTTGCTCGCGAACAGCCAGACTAGGATGATCACCAGGATTGCGGCGACGATGCAGACGATGGCGCCGGTGAATTTGATGCGTGAGTCGCGGGTACGCTCGCGCACCGCGTCCTCGGTGGCTTCGAGCTGGGTAACCTCTCGCTCGGTCTCGGCGTGTTCGGCTTTGTCTCGGGCCAAGGATCCTGCAAGCGACTCAGTGATCTCTGGGTGGTCGTGTACCTCGGTCGCCTGCTCGATGATCGACTGTGCATGCGCGGCATCTGCTTGGGCGTTGGCGATGCTCTGCTCTTGGTCGCGGCGTGCCTTGTCCTCGGCGGCGATCTTCTCGCGCAGTTCGCGCTGGCGCGTTGCAGCGGCGGTTTTTGCGGTCTGCAGCTCGTCGCGCGCGGCATCGGCCTCCGCCGTCACGGCCTGATGGGCTCGCTTGGCGTCGGCGATGGGGGCTTGCGCCTGCTCGACGGCCTGCTCGGCTGCGGCAAGCGAGTGCTCAAGGTCGGCGGTGATGCGCGGGACATCTTCTTCGGCTTTACGCAGGGCATCTGCCGTGTCGGAGATCTGCATCGAGAGTTCGCTGGTGCGCACCGTATAGTTGGCGGGATTTGCCGAGGGATTGCGTTGCAGCTCGGCATACTCATGACGCAGCGTCTCGAGCTGGGCGCGCGTGGCGTCGACGGTTTGTTGTGCGGCGGCAATGCCGGCGTCTCGCTCGGCCTGCACCTTGTCGCGGATGCGCTTGGAATCCTCAAGACGTCGAACGAGGCGGTTGCCGGTCTCGCGCGAGCTCGCCTCGCGGGCCTCCACGGCATCGAGCGCGGCCTTCAAGCGGAGCTCAGTCGCGTCATCCTCTGTCTTCATTTGTTCGAACTGACCCTTGAGCTCTGTCGCTTTGGCGGCGTGGGCATCACGGTCAATCTCGGCTGCCGCAGCGGTCTTTTGCGCTGTGGCGATCGCCTGACGCTGGTCGGCGACGATCTGGTCGTAGCGGCCTGCGATATCCTGGCGCGTCTCGAGTTCCTCGGCCTGATCGGCAATGCGCTGCTCAAGTTCGGCCAGGTGGGTGCGGGCATCGGCAAGTGCCTTTTTCGCGGCGTTCATCTCGCGCATGGCCGAGGCACCCTGGGCGATAAAGGTGCCCACGGCGTTCGCAGTGTTCGAGACGGCGGTACCCAGATCGCGGCTCGCGGCGGGGGAGTGCGGGGCGGTCGGGCGAGCGGTGTCGGCGGCGTCCGCATCGGCAGCCTGCGGCGCGGCGATATTGCCGGTACCGCCCTCGACCACAGAAAAGCCTGCTGCGTGCGGATCGACCGCATCGGCGCCAATCGTGGGGTGCTCGAGCTGCAGAAACGAGGGCATGGTGCTGCCCTGGTCGGCAACCGGAGTCTCTCCGGGCACAAAGGTCGAGGCCGCCTCGGCGGCCTCCTCTTCCTCGGCATCAATATCGGCATCGGCGACGGCGTCTTTCATCGCTTTGACAGCATCCATCATGGAGTCCATGACGGCATCGAGCTCTTCTTCCGAAGACACCTCGATGGGGCCCGCTGCTTGCGGGGCGTCGTCCTGTACAGGGGCGTCGTCCTGAGCGGGCGCATCGTCGTTTTGCTCATCGGCGTTTTCTGTTTCGGGGGTTTCCGCCGTAGCGCTTTCGTCCAAGATGGGGTCGTCGATGTCGATACCATCGCAGGTCACAGCGTCAGTATCTGCGGTGACGTCTGCGGAATCATCAATATGCTGTTGAGTCTGGGGGTCCAGCTCGTCTGTCATAGGCATGTGCTCCTCATCGTTGTTTGTCACCCTATGATAAAGTCTCGCGCCGACATCCCGCGCGCCGCAGCAAAGTTTCAAAACGTGTTCGATGGCTCGCGTCGATAGCAAAAACTCGGCCACTCTATCCAATTTTTACTTGACATTCCCTTCGCCGAAAGACGTTGCGCCGTTCGCCTGCCATGGGCTTTATTTTTCACTTGAACCCGTTAAAGTTGCATTTCAGCTTTTGGCGCGTTTATTTGGATGCGCGCAGTCGGCGGGTGCGCCCGTCGCGATTTGAAAGGACTTTATATGGGACTTTTCACTGGTAAGACCGTGATCGTCACCGGCGGCGGCAAGGCCACGCTTAAGGACGGCTCCGCTGGCTCCATCGGTTACGGCATCGATATCGCTTTTGCCAAGGAGGGCGCGAACCTCGTTATCACCGGCCGCAACGTCGCCAAGCTCGAGGCCGCCAAGGAGTCCCTCGAGGCCGAGTACGGTGTCAAGGTTCTGCCTGTTCAGGCCGATGTTTCGGCTGGTCAGGACAACGAGGCTGTCGTCCAGAACGTTATCGACAAGGCCATTGAGGAGTTCGGCCGCATCGACGCCGTCGTCAACAACGCCCAGGCCAGCGCTTCGGGCGTGACGATCGCCGATCACACCATGGACCAGTTTAACCTGGCCATTTACTCCGGCCTGTACGCCACCTATCTGTATATGCAGAAGGCCTATCCGCACCTGAAGGAGACCAAGGGATCCGTGGTCAACTTTGCTTCGGGCGCCGGCCTGTTTGGCAACTATGGCCAGTGCAGCTACGCCGCTGCCAAGGAGGGCATCCGCGGCCTGACCCGCGTTGCCGCCAACGAGTGGGGCAAGGACGGCATCAACGTCAACATCGTGTGCCCGCTTGCTTGGACCGCTGCGCTCGAGAACTTTCAGGATGCTTATCCCGAGGCGTTTAAGGCCAACGTCCACATGCCGCCGGCTGGTCACTACGGCGACGTCGAGAAGGAAATCGGACGCGTGGTCGTTCAGCTCTGCGGTCCCGACTTTAAGTACATGAACGGCGAGACCGTCACCCTCGAGGGTGGTATGGGCCAGCGGCCGTAGGGGTTACGTCTCAGGTTCCGCCGTTCTAACGAACGGCGGACCAGCCGACGCTGCGCGGGCCGCATTTGGACAATCTGACGTTCAACTTCAAGGGCGCG
>UQIK01000016.1 GCA_900541125.1 uncultured Collinsella sp. | reverse complement strand
ATCTACACCGTCTAATTCGTCGGCAGCGTCAGATGTGTATAAGAGACAGCCGATATGAATGCGCGCGGCTGGGACCAGTGCGACTTTGTCTACATCTGCGGCGACGCCTACGTGGACCATCCCAGCTTTGGCATGGCCATCATCAGCCGCGTCCTCGACGCGCACGGCTACAAAGTGGGCATCATCTGCCAACCCGACTGGACCGACCCCGCCAGCATCACCGTGCTCGGCGAGCCGCGCCTAGGCTTTCTCGTCAGTGCCGGCAACATGGACTCCATGGTCAACCATTATTCGGTGACCAAGCATCGCCGCCACACCGACGCCTATACCCCCGGTGGCGAGGAGGGGCGCCGTCCCAATCGCGCCGTCACGGTCTACGGCAACCTCATCCGCCAGACGTTTAAGGACGCCCCCATCATCATCGGCGGCATCGAGGCGAGCCTGCGCCGCCTGGCCCACTACGACTACTGGCAGGACAAGCTTAAGCGTTCGGTACTGCTCGACTCGGGCGCCGATATTCTCATCTACGGCATGGGCGAGCACGCGATTGTCGAGATCGCCGACGCGCTCGACGCGGGGCTACCCGTCGATCAGATCACCTATATCAACGGCACCGTTTACCGCACGGGTTCGCTCGACGAGGTCTACGACTACGACCTGCTGCCCAGCTGGGACGACCTTGCCGCTGACAAGCTCAACTACGCCCGCAGCTTTAACGTGCAGCAGCAAAATATGGACCCTATCACCGGCCATCGCTTGGTAGAGCCATATCCCAACAGCGTGTACGTGGTGCAGAACCCGCCGTCGGCAACACTCACCACCGACGAGATGGACGAGGTTGCCGAACTCCCCTACGCACGCGATTGGCATCCCGACTACGACGCGGCGGGCGGCGTGCCAGCCTTTGCCGAGATCAAGTTTTCCATTAGCTCCAACCGCGGCTGTTTTGGCGAGTGCTCGTTTTGCGCCCTTACCTTCCACCAGGGCCGCGTGTTGCAGATGCGCAGCCACGACTCGATCATGCGCGAGGCCGAGCTGCTCACGCGCGATCCCGAGTTTAAGGGCTACATCAACGACGTGGGCGGACCGACGGCCAACTTTAGCCGCCCTGCCTGCGACAAACAGCTCAAGCACGGCGTGTGCAAGAGCAAGCGCTGCCTGTGGCCGAGCGTATGCAAGAACATGGTGGTCGACGAAAGCGGCTACACGCAGCTGCTGCGCGACCTGCGCCAGCTGCCGGGCGTCAAAAAGGTCTTCGTCCGCAGCGGCATCCGTTTTGACTACACCATGGCCGATGCCTCGGACGAGTTTTTGCGCGAGCTACTGGAGCATCATGTCTCGGGCCAGCTCCGCGTGGCACCCGAGCACGTGAGCGATGCGGTGCTGAGTGTGATGGGCAAGCCGAGCCGAGCCGTCTACGACGCGTTCTGCCGTAAATTTGAACGCTTGAACCGCGAATACGGACTCAAGCAGTACGTGGTGCCGTATCTGATCTCGAGCCACCCCGGATCGACGATGAAGGAAGCCGTGGACCTTGCCGAGGCCGTGCGCGACATGGGCTACATGCCCGAGCAGGTGCAGGACTTCTACCCCACACCGTCCACTATGTCGACCTGCATGTACTACACCGGCGTGGACCCGCGCACCATGAAACCGATCTATGTGGCGCGCGACCCGCATGAGAAGGCCATGCAACGCGCGCTCATCCAGTATCGCAAGCCCGAGAACTACAAGCTGGTACGCGAGGCACTGGAAAAGGCTGGCCGTCGCGACCTGATCGGCTACACCAAGCATTGCCTGATTCGCCCCGTGCCGCCACGCCCGGGCGAGACGTCTGCCGGCGGCGGACACGGCACTGGCAAGAAGGGCGGTAAGGCCCACGGTGGCGCCGCCGGCAAGGGACCCAAAGGCAGCAAGGGCCACGGCGGCATGTCGCGCGCGCAGAACACTGCCGGTCGCAATCGCGCGGCACAGGGGCGTCAGGGCGCCAACGGAGGCGGTCGCCGCAACTAGCGCGGCGAGGCGGCATGCCGCCGTTGGCGACACGACACGCCCCACCAATAAAATGCCGCTCGCCGGGGCGTCGCAGAACGATTCCCCGGCGAGCGGCCGATTAATATTGTCTATCTCAAAACGTCGTTACTTTTTGTCAAAACGACCATAGAGCGCAAACGAGAGCGCCGCAGAGATAACCCAAGTCAAAGCGATGCAGACGACAATCATGATCAGGTTCATGGGATTGCCGCTTGGATCGGCATAAACGGGCAACGAGGTAATGCCGGGCATAACAAAGCCGAAGCACTTTGCGCCGAGAACAACGGTAAGCGCACCGCCAATGCCATCCGCGATCATCGCAGCGATAAGCGGAGTCCTGTTAGGAACCTGAACGGTAAACAAGGCGGGCTCGGAAATTCCCATAAATGCTGAGAAGGCGCACGTCATTGCAGCGGACTTGAGCTTTTCGTCGGTCATGCGCAGGGCCGCACCAAAAGACGCACCGCTTTCGGCGAGGTTATGGCAGAAAGAGATCGGGAGCAGATAGTCATACCCAAGCGTTGCGATATTGGAAATCTGGATAGGGCTCGTTGACTGATGCATGCCGAAGAGCACAATAAGCGGCATAAAGAAGCCCAGCAGAAAACCGGCAACAGGGCCCAACGTCGAGAATAGCCAAACGATACCGTTGGCGAGACCAAGACCGCACCAGGCACCAATCGGAGCGAGCACAAACAGGTTGACCGGAATCACGATAGCAAGGGAGAGTGCCGGGACGACAACGAGCTTAAAAAGATCCGGCACGACCTTGTCGATTGCGCGATATACAAAGGACAAGCCAATGACGCCAAAGATGACCGGGAACACGGAATCGGCGTAGCTAAAAATCGGCACCGTAAAACCGAACAGCGCAAGAGGCGTCTCGCCCGTACCGACAGCGTTGACAATGGTCGGGTACATCAGCGATCCGGCAACACAAAGCGCAAGCGAACGGTTGACCCGGAACTTATCAGCTGTAGACATTGCCAGCAAAAACGGCAAGAAGTAGAACGGGATATCCGAAATCATATTGAATATCGCAAAGTCGCCGGCACCCGTGTCGATTCCAAAAGCCGCGATAGCAGCCAGGATGCCCTTTACGATGCCTCCCGCCACCAGTGCGGGAATGATAGCGGAGAAGATGCCGGTGATGATATCGAATACGCGAGCCGAACCTTTTTGGAGCTCAGGCTGCTCGGCGTCGGCGGAGACCTCGCCACCCATCCTGTCACCTAGCATGGGCTCCAATTCGTCATATACCGACCCCACGCTGGCGCCGATGATAACTTGCCACTGTCCGTCTTTAACCTGCGCGCCCAAGGCGCCGTCAAGCGTCTTAAGGGCCTCCAGGTCTGCCTTGCTATCGTCCTTCAGGTTGAATCTGAGCCTTGTAATGCAGTGCGTTGCCATAACAACGTTATCGGCGCCGCCCACGAGCTCGAGGACACGAGCGGCCAGTTCCTTCTTGTCTGCCACGACAATCACTCCTACCCAAGATCCTCGCCATTAGTGGCGATACATTTCTGATACCAATAGAAAGAGTCTTTACGCGAGCGCTCCGCAGTGCCGTTGCCGCAATTATCCAGATCGACATAGATAAGCCCGTAGCGCTTGTCCATCGTAAGAGGACCGCAGGCAACAAGGTCAATGAATCCCCAGATCATGTATCCGCGCACGTCAACGCCATCGATCACTGCTTCCTTAAGGCACTTTATGTGCTGGCGCAAATAATCGATTCGATACTCGTCGTGGATGCTGCCATCCTCCTCGACTACATCAGATGTACCGAGGCCGTTCTCGGCGATATACAGGGGCAGCCCATAGCGGTCATACATCTGGTTAAGGGTAACCCTCAGACCAATGGGATCGAGCTGCCAGCCCCACTCACTCGTCTCGAGATAAGGGTTCTTGTTTGCCATGACCAGATTACCCGCAGTCTTCTCCCATCCCTGATCGCAGGTGGATACCTGGGAAAAGTAGTACGAGAAGGCCAGGAAGTCGACCGTGTTGCGAGCGATGAGCTCTTCATCGCCCGGTTCCATTTGAATCTCGATATCGCACGCATCGAAATAGCGATTCATATAAGCGGGGTATTTTCCACGAGCCATCACATCCGTATAGAACCAGTTGGAATACTGGTCGTCGTGAATAGCCTGCATGTTATCTTCGGGACGGCAGGTGGCGGGATACGTACAGAATCGAGCGATCATGCCGCCAACGGGAGTATCGGGCGAAAGACGATGGACAATCTCGACGGCACGCGCATTGGCAACGAACTCGTGGTGCAGGCACTGGAAGATGGCTCGATCGAAGTTCTCCCCCTCTTCGTCTTTGACCAGACAGACCCCGTCCCAAGGCGAAAAACGCGCTGCATTGAACTCGTTAAAAGGTAGCCAGAAATCGACCAGATCGCCCAATTCCGTAACGATTGTCTCGACATAGCGGGCGAAGAAATCAATCGTCTTGCGATTCTTCCATCCCCCATATGTGGTGACAAGATTTACCGGGATGTCATAGTGGAGCATGGTGACGAAGGTTTTAATGCCGTGCTTTTTGCACTCACCCAGCATGCTTCGATACCACTCGATGCCTTCGCGGTTAGGCTCAAGATCATCTCCGTTAGGATAGATTCGGCTCCAGCAAATAGAGGTGCGGAACAGCTTGAGGCCCATCTCCGCAAAAAGCGCGATGTCCTCACGGTAGTGATGATAGAAGTCGTTACCGCGCCTAAACGGGTAGAACTCAACACCATCATCTGCGAGAGCGTTCATTAGTTCGTCATGGCAGAAGGGGTTGTTTTGATGCTTGTCCTCAATCTGGTCATGAGTCCAGGTACCATCCAGCCATCGACAATCCTGCGTCGATTTTCCCTTTCCGCCCTCATTCCAGGCGCCATCGGCCTGCGAGCACGATATGGCTCCGCCCCATAAAAAGTCGGAGTCAAACCCATGTTTTAACTTACTCATTTGCCCTCCTTGATCGGATGCTCCAGCGGATAACCCAATACTAGGAAGAACAAGATGCATAAGATATCGCATAGAAAGCGTGGGTTTATAACATTTTTTTAGATATAATACCGTTTAAGGCATTGATTCTACCGTTCACCCCTGGAGCACCCCATGGATTCGAATCTCAAACAGCTGCTCTATACGCATACCGAGACCGAAGAGTGGCATCGCACACATCCGGGAGAGCTCAGCCCGCGATATAACAGGGTGGAAACCACAACCATTAACGGCGAAGAGGTCTATCTGTTTGATTGGAAAGAAACTCTCGACGAAAACCCCGTGGGCCTTATCAAGGAGTCGCGCTTTACCGATATTCCTCCTCATATCAATCGGGATATGGAGCTTAACTACGTGTACGACGGCGTCTGCACGTTTATCGTCAACGGACGGCGACTACTCCTTAAAAAGGGCGACGTGCTCATTTGCAACACCGGCGTAGTCAGAAGCGTTCCATACGTTAAGGGCGAGCATGATATCGTCATTTCGATCGTCTTCAAAAAAGAAATGTTCGATTCGTTGTTCCTGAGCCAGCTACCCGGCGCGTCACCATTAACGAATCTTCTATTTGATTTTGTGTCCAAAAACCGCGAGGCCCGAAAATATCTCATTCTTCCAGAGGAATACGCCCGACATGCGCGACGCCTCATCGAGATGCTCTTTATCGAATATCACTTTAAAGATGCCTATTCCAATGAACTCATGAGGCACCTCGCCGTCAGCCTATTCCTTGTTCTCATTCGAGGACTGTACCGACGCTCCGCAACTGATAACCAGGCGATCATGTCGGACGAACGCATCGTGTCGATTCTGAATCATATTGAGCGAAGCTACGGCGACTGCACACTCGAAAGCATTGCGAGCGATACGGGTTATAGCACCAGCTATCTCAGCAGCTTGATCAAACAAAAAACCGGCAAAACGTTTTCGCAAATAAAGCTCAACCAGCAGCTCACAGAGGCGGCATATCTTCTCAATAACACCGAGCGCAGCGTGCAGTATGTAGCCCGAAAAGTCGGCATCTCCAACATGTCATTCTTTTACTCAAAATTTAAAGAAGCATTCGGCGAAACGCCAGGTGCGTTCAGGACGCATCGGTCTAATTAAAGGCGTTATTACTCAGACCGATCAGCTTCGCGCGACACGGGAATGCACAATCGAAGCAGCGAGCGCATCGCCTCTACCAGCACAAAGCCGGCGATGCCGACCGTGACCACCGCGTCGAGCGGCGTATTCACAAACCACGGCAGCCCCATGAGATACGACCCGGCATTAAAGGCAAAGTGCAGCAGGATCGTGTAGCGGAGCTTTCCGGTGGTCACGAGCACCCAACCAAAAATGAGGGCGGCGGCGCCCGCATAGCAGCCCTGCACCCAGTTCATGTGCATAAAGCCGAAGACCGCCGCCTGCAGCACGATTGCCGCGGCGACGCCCCAGGTACTCGGGGCCGCCCAGGGCACTATGGCGCCGTCCTGCGCGTTCGCGCGGCGCCGGCGCTTCCAGAGCGAACGACACTGTGGATTAAACGCACGCAGCGAAAACTCAAAGATGATGCCGCGCACCAGCAGTTCCTCGCAAAACGGCGCGCCAAGCACCGTAGTCAGGACGGCAAGAAGGCTGGTATCGCCCATGCCCGTTTCCTCGACGAGCTCGCTATAGTCTGCCGCGACCTCGGGCAGCAGCGACAGCACGCCGTCGCATAGGTAGCTAATGACCACCTGCATGGATAGGCCGATCACAACAACGCAGGCAATGCGCTTCCATGCCGCGCTTGCTCCCCCACCGAGCGGGCGCTCGCCTTGCCGGCGCGCCATGAAGGAGCGGGGCCACAGATAACGCCACCACAGCAGCGCCATCAAAAATGACGCCGTCTGAGCGGCAGCCTGGAACCATTGGATATCGAGATTGTCGATTGGATAGCTCGTCAGCACCGACACGGCATCGAGAACTGAAAACAGAACCATGCTCAGGGCAATATCGGCAGCGACAACGCCAAAACAGGCAAGCGCCCACGCCATCACATTGAGCATGCCAACCTCCTCCCGACGACTAGTCATTGGGGACGTTCTTCAACGACTAGCTGTTGGGGACACTCTTTACCAAAAGCCCCGCTCGGCGAGATGTCGAACGGGAAGGTGCCGCAGCGATTGAAGGCGGCGATGAACATGCGGATGGCGTTGGACGGCGTGGTGCCCACGAGCTGGGTTGCCGCCGCGAAGGCCGCCTTTTCCTCGGGCAAGACCTTCGCGACAACCGGGGTCATGTGTTCTGCCATGGCGCTTCCTTTTTGAAACGACGGTGGTGCGGATGGATGCGGACCACGCGGCTGGGCGACGGGCTGTGAAGGCAACCCGATTGGCCCGCATCTGGAGTTTGTTCTACGGCGTTGGTATAACTTGGTATTCCTAAGTATTACCCCGCATATAGAATACCATACCCGACCCCATGGGGACGGAGAAAAAACGGATCAATTTGTTGCTGAGTAAGTATTTAGAGCGTGATGATGTCCGAGATATTGAGGGCCTGAGCGTCGACGGCATCGTGCGTGGCAAGCAGCAGCATGCGGCCGTCGAGAAAGTCGAGCACGACCTCGGCGCATGCGTCGCGCGCGGCGGTATCTAGACCGGTAAAGGGCTCGTCCAGAATCACTGCGCCGCCCGGACACAGCAGGGCTCGGGCAATCTCGACGCGACGGCGCTGCCCGCCCGAGAGCTCGGCCACGCGGGCATGCACATCGATCCCCGGTACCAGCAGGCGCAACAAGGCGGCGGCACTCGAGGCATTCACGCGTGCATCGGCGCACACCAGCACGTTATCCAAAGCAGAGGCGTCCTCAACCAGGCGCGTATCCTGAAACACCATCGAGCACGGCGCGCACTCCCCCGCTGTCAACGAAAGCAGCGTCGACTTGCCCACGCCTGAAGCGCCCATCACGCAGATACGCCCGCCCGCGGGCACGTTGAGCACCAGACCATCCAGCGCCGGAGCCCAGGGTGCCCGGTCGCCCACGGCGAGCGCAAGCTCCGCCGCAGCCCCGCCACCAGCAGAGCCGCCCGCACGCCCGCGCAGTCCATGCCCATGTGCCCGCACGGCCGCGCGCCACGCCACGGGTCCCGAAACCCGCAGCAGCCACACCAGCACGCGCTCACACGCCCACGAGGCGGCAACGGCCAACACGGTCCACGCCAGCAGATCAGCCGTCTCGATGAGCAGCTTCGCCTGATAGATGCGTTCGCCCACGGTGCCCGTCGCCATGCCGATGAGCTCCGCCGCCACGCCGGCCTTCCAGCTCATGCCGATCACAGCGCGGGCGCACGAAAGCACAAACGACAGGACTTCGCGCCAGGTGTGGGCACAAAACAGACGCCAACCCCGCACGCCATGCAGACGAAACATCTGCTCCAGCGGCTTATCCACTTGCGCCAAGCCCTCGACCAGCGAAAAATACACGCCCGGCAGTGCCATCAAAAAGACCGCCGCGACGCTCACACGCGCCGACCCCAACCAAATGAGCAGCAGGACCACCACGCAGGCAACCGGCGTCGCCTTAACAAACGAAAGCGCCGGCGCCACCAAGCGGGCAAACGTCGGCGACCGCACCGAGGCTCCCGCCATCACGCCGCCGCACGCCGCGGCAAGCGCCAGCCCACCCAAGATTCGCGCGCCTGAGTCCACCAGAATCGCCCACGTACCGGCATCGCATACTAGCCGCAGCAACGCCATCGCAACAGTGCCTGGCCCCGGCAAAATCAACGGCTGCGCCACCAGTGCTGCTGCAAAGACCCACACGGCAAGCCAAAAGGCGGCAACGGCACCTGCTGCCGTCACCGCCTTCATACGCTCTGTCATTTGTCGAGCAAACGCACGCACGGGCTACTCCATGTAATAGAAATCATCAGCCGGGAGCTTGCCGCCCACGGCGCTCGCGTCCGCATCGGCCAGCACCTGCAGGTACCCACCGAGCGCCGCCTTCATATCCTTCCCCGTCTGGCACACGAGCATGCACCCGGGAATCGCCTTTTCAGCAATCGCGGCGTTATCGACGATACCCGCATCGACCACGGCCTGTGCCCAATCTGCCGGCGCCGCATTGACAGCCTTCACGCTCGCCTCATGGCAGCGCAAGAATTCCGCCACGGCCTCGGGATGCTCCTCGGCAAAGGCACGGCGCACCACGGTCACGCCCGTCAGCAGGCGCGAACCCGTGTCACCCGCTAGCTCATCCCACACATCGGTCAGGCTCACCGGCGCCGGCAGCTTGCCTTCGCTCTTGGCGATGGCAGCGGTCTTGAACGGCTCCGGCAGCACGCCCACGGCGGACGGGTCGACAAGCAACGCCGACAGCACCTCGGTGGGCTCGCTCTTAAACTCAAGCGTCACCTGGCCGGTCAGGCCCGCGCGCTCCAGCAAGTAGTTCATGACGTACTCCGGCGTGGTGCCCTTGCCCGTCATATAGACAGTATGGCCCGCCAGATCGCCAAACGAGGCCACACTCGCGTCGCCCGTCACAACGTTCAGCACGCCCAGCGTGTTGATATCGATGACCTGCACCGCACCCTCGGTCTTGTTGTAGAGCACGCTCGCCACGTTGGCGGGCACCAGGGCGATATCGATATCGCCCTGAATGACCTTGGGCACAATCTCGTCGGCGGCAGTGTTGATCGCAAAGTCGAACTCATTGTCCGTCTCGCCATCGGCAGCCTGGTCCATAAACTGCACCAGGCCAATCGACGTCGGACCCTTGAGCGACGCGACGTGTACCTCAACCGGCTCGGCAGCAGCACCGTCAGCGGCAGACCCGGCAACCGAGCCCGCAGCAGACCCGCCGCCACAGCCAGCCAGCGCAAGTGACAGGGCGCCCGCGGCGAGCGCCGAGGCAAACCCCCGGCGCGACAGCTCAACATTAAACGCACGCATCGCTAGCACGCCTCCTCGCTGGGCATCGTCCATGCATGATGGTCGGTATGCAGCAGCTCCTCGGCCAGCGGCGAGAGCGGCGCGCCCAAGAACTCGCGATAGCACGCCTGGACATCAGGATTCTCATGCGAGAAGCGAATCTCGGCGTTCGCATCGAGGCCCCAGAGCACCTGGCCACGCTCGGCAGCTAGCTCGCAACCGTCGTGGATGGGCTGACCGCCGCCGCCGACGCAGCCGCCCGGGCACGCCATGACCTCAACGAAATCATAGCTCACGCGGCCGTCGCGAATCGCGTCGAGCAGACGGGCGGCGTTGCCCAGCCCGTGCGCCACGGCGACGCGCACCTTGGTACCGTCGATATCGGCCACGGCCTCCTTCCAGCCCTCGAGTCCGCGCACGTCAGTGAAGAAGTCGGCATCCGGGTTCTTGCCCGTCACCAGGTAATATGCCGAGCGCACGGCGGCCTCCATCACGCCGCCCGTGGCACCAAAGATCACACCCGCGCCCGTGCCAAAGCCCAACGGCGTATCGAGCGGCTCCTCGACCAGCGTGTCCACGCTCACGTGGCTCGCGCGGATCATGCGCACCATCTCGCGCACCGTCAGCGCAACGTCCACGTCGGGCGCGCCGCCCTCGCCCATCATGCTCGGCAGCGCACACTCGGCCTTCTTGGCCGTGCACGGCATAACGGACACCACGAACAGACGCTCGGGCTCCGCGCCCAGCACCTTGGCGTAGTAGGTCTTGGCGATAGCGCCGAACATCTGCTGCGGCGACTTTGACGTGGACAGGCTGTCGACAAACTCGGGGTAACGTGCCTTCACAAAGCGCACCCAGCCCGGGCAGCAGCTCGTAAACATGGGCCAGCCGCGGCTGTCGCCCTCACCCTTAGCGGCGGCGCCCAGGCGCTCGAGCAGTTCGGAGCCCTCCTCCATAATGGTGAGGTCGGCCGAGAAATCGGTGTCGAACACGTACTCAAAGCCAACGCGGCGCAGCGCGCAAGCCAGACGCTCGACGGTGGCCTCCTCGCGCGGGATGCCGAGTTCCTCGCCCCAGGCGCTGCGCACGGCAGGCGCGATCTGCACCAGCACGATCTTGTCGGGATCGGCGAGAGCATCGAACACGGTCTCGGTGTCGTCGCGCTCGCGCAGCGCGCCCGTCGGGCAATGCGTAATGCACTGGCCGCATGCGACGCAATCGGTCTTGCCGATCGGTGCGCGCCCGCGGGTACCCACGGCGGTATGCGTGGCGCGGTTGGTCAGGTCCCAAATCCCTAGGCCCTGCACGCTCTCGCACACCTTGATGCAGCGCATGCATTTAATGCACTTGTCATTTTCGCGGATGATGGGAAAATCGAAATCCCAGCCCTCGCCCGCCAAATGCCTTTGATACGGCAGATAGAAAATGCCCAGGTCATTGGCGATGGTCTGCAGGTTGCAGTTGCCGCTGCGCACACAGCTCGTGCACTGCGAATCATGCTGGGACAGCAGCAGCTGCACGTTGGTGCGACGGGCCTCGCGGGCCTTGGGGCTGTTGGTGTGGACCACCATGCCGTCGAGCACGTAGTTGTTGCAGGCTGCGACCAGCTGGTCGCAGCCCGCAACCTCGACCACGCATACGCGGCAGCCGCCAATCTCGTTTAAATCGCGCAGGTAGAACAGGGTGGGAATCTGGATGCCGACGGACTTGGCTGCGTCCAGGATCGTGGTGTGCTCGGGAACCACGACCTTGCAATTATCGATAGTGAGCTTGACCATGTTATGCGCTCCGTTTTCGGTGTTGTCGCTGACGGTGGTTTTGCTGGGCTCTACCATTCCAGGTTCCTCCCTCCGCGGAACGCGCCAAAGCCAAAGTGATCGCAACGCAGGCAGCGGCTCGCCTCCTGGCGTGCCTCCTGCTCGGTGAGACCCTGCTCAACCAGATTCCAATCGTGAATGCGCTCGCCGGCCTCGCGCTCGCCCAGCTCGCAGCGGCCGCACTCGTGCTTGCCCTTAAACTGAACGGTCGGCAGCTCCACGTCGAGCTTAATCTTGTGGTCGAAGCCCAGGTAGCGGTCGATGTTTGCCGAAGCCACGCGGCCGGCATTGATGGCGCGGATGACGGTGGCGGGGCCGGTCTGACAGTCGCCGCCGCTAAAGAGGCCATCAAAGTTGGGCACGGCGCCGTCCGAATCGGTGACGATGCAGCTCCACTTGCAGGCAATGCCCATCTCCTCAAACGGCTTGGAATCGATGTCCTGGCCAATGGCGACAAACACGCGCTCGCAGGGGATGACGCGCTCGGGCGTGGCGGCGGCACGCGGAGCCGGACGACCGCGGCGGGGCTCACCGATAATCTGCGGCTGCACGCGCAGGCCGTTCACGCGACCGTCCTCGCCCGTCTCGATGGCGAGTGGGGCCGTGAGCTCCAGTACCTCGCAGCCCTCGGCCTGGGCACCGGCGATCTCGGCGTCCTGGGCCGTCATGTCGCAGATGCGACGGCGGTAGACGATGCTTACCTTTTCGGCACCACAGCGCACAGCAGAGCGTGCCACGTCCATGGCAACGTTGCCGCCGCCGATGACGCACGCGCGCTGGCCGCTCAGGTCGGGCAGCTCGTCATCGCCGATAGCACGCAGCATCTTGACGGCCGACTCAACGCCGGGCGCCCCTTCGCCCGGAAGGCCGAGCTTCTTATCACTGTGGGCACCGATGGCTAGGTAGACGGCATCGAACTCGCCACGCAAACGGGCGAGCTCCTCGCCGTTCACGGAGTGGTCGAGCTCCACGTCGATACCGGCGCTCAAGATCCAATCGATCTCGGCCTGCAGGCGCTCGCGCGGCAGACGATAGCTGGGGATGCCATAGCGCAGCATGCCTCCCAGGTGGTGGCGCTGCTCAAAAATGGTCACCTTGTGGCCCATCACGGCCAGGTAGTAGGCGCAGGAAAGGCCAGCCGGGCCGCCACCAATCACGGCGACGCGCTTACCAGTGTTGTCCACTACATGCGGTTTGTGGTCGTTGAAGTCGCTATGCTCAACGGCAAAGCGCTTGAGGGCGAGGATATTCATGGGGTCATCGACCATACCACGGCGGCAGTGCATCTCGCAGGGATGCTCGCACACCAGCCCGCAGACAAGCGGCAGCGGATTGTTCTTGCGAATGACCTTGACGGCATCGGCATAGCGGCCCGCCTCGACAAGCGAAATGTACCCGGGAATGTCGACGTGCGCCGGGCAGCCCGAGACGCACGGGACGCGGGCCTCGCGGTCAAAGCCGCAGGAGTGCTCGCGGATGTGATGTTCAAAGTCGTCGCGGAAGCCGCGAATGGCCGTGAGCGCCATGGCGCCGGCCTCGTAGCCGATGGCGCAGTCGCTCGAAAGGTAGATTGTGCGGGCCGTGCGCTCAATCAGGTTGAGCGTGGACTCGTCGGCGCGGCCCTCGAGCACATCGGCGAGCAGGTCGCTCAGCGCGCTCAGGCCCACACGGCAGGGCGTGCACTTGCCGCAGCTCTGGGTGGAGCACAGGTTGACGAGCGCTGCCGTAAACTCAACGGGGCACGGGGCGAGCGAACTCACCGCCAGACGACGTCCGAGCGCATCGTGCAGGTCGTCCATGACGGCCTGAGCGTGGCTGCGTTCCATAACATGCAGTCGAGCCATAAGATCCCCTCTCACATGGCAGCCCGGAGGCAAGGCCGGGCGAATTTGCTACACGCAGCACACTGACCTAAAAAGTTGTTTGGCAATAATACAGTTCGGCAGGCGGTATGAAACGTCGTCCTCAGCGGTGAAAAAGAACATTACCGCAGATAAATGCCATATTTGATAAAACGCGTTACCAAATGACAATGCCCCGCCCACGCAATCGCGTGGACGGGGCATTGCTCCAGATATGCGGTCAGCGACTCTTTTGCGCCAGCGGCCTTCTGCCTTTAGCTAAGCTCGGGCCAGTAACCCTTGTTGGCCTCGATCATGTCGTCGAGAACCTCCTTGGCGACCTTCATCGACGGCACGGTCTTGTTGAGCGTAAAGGCCTTGAGTGCCTTCTCGTACGAACCCTCGATCGTAGCCTCGACCACGAGCTTCTCGGAGTTCAGCTGCTGCATCATGAGACCCTGCTGGAACAGAGGAATGTTGTCGCGGCTGATGACCTCGGGGCCGTTCTTGCCAATGTAGGCAGGCAGCTCGACCATAGCGTCGTAGGGCATGTTGGGGATAGCGCCCTTGTTCTCGCAAATGACCAGGAAGCGCTGCTTGGTGTCGTTCTTCAGAGCGATAGCCAGGTCGGCAATCCAGTCGCCGTGGCTGCCCGCATAGAACGTGCTCTCGTCGATCTCGCCGGTCTTCTCGTAGTGGTCGATGCCGTCGAAGAGATTCTTCTCGCGCGTCTCCTCAACCTCGTTAGCACGGGTGCGCTCGGGGTTGGAATGCTCGACGAACTCCTTCTGCTGCAGGTAGTAGTTCAGATACGTGTTGGGCAGGTACTCCGGGAAGCACTCCATGATCTCGTACTCGCCCTTCCAGACGTAGTACCAGCTGCCCTTGGTGTGGCGGTTCTGCTCGGGATGCTCGTCGGTGGCCTCCTCGGGCTTCTTTGCCATGAGCGAGCCCATGCCCTTGAGGTAGGAATCGGGCAGCAGGATCTCATGCTCCTTGATGTACTCGCGCAGCTGCGGGAGCACCTCCTCGCCCTTGTGGCGAATCGAGGTGAACCAACCAAAGTGGTTGAGGCCAAAGTAATCGTACTCGACATCCTTCTTGTCGATATCGAGCGCGGCGCAAACCACGTCGATGATTGCGATCGGCATGTCGCAGATGTTGATGATGCGAGCGTTGGGACGCAGCACGCGGCAGCCCTCGGAGACGATGGCGGCAGGGTTGGAGTAGTTGAGAATCCAGTAGTCCTTCTTGGCGTACTTCTCAACGTCATCGATCAGCTCGACCATGGGGAAGATGGTGCGCATGCCGTAGGCAAGGCCGCCGCAACCGCAAGTCTCCTGACCCACGCAGCCGTGACGCAGAGGGATCTTCTCGTCCTGCTCGCGCATGGCGTAGCCGCCCACGCGCATCTGGGCAAACACGAAGCTGGCGTCGGTAAAAGCCGTCTTTTTGTCGGTGGTCACCGTGAGCTTGATGTCCAGGCCAAGGTCCTCGTGCAAAATCCAGTCCACGAGCACGCCGATCTTGCGCTGGCGCTCCTCGTTGATGTCGTACAGACGAATCTCGTCAACATCGAGCTCGTCCTTGCGCAGGGCGATGGACTTGACGATGCCGGGGGTAAAGGTGGATCCGCCACCACACAGAGTAATGATCATTGTTTACTGCTCCTTCTCAATTGCGTTTTCGACCTTGTCGCGCATCTCGGCGACCTTCATGCCAAAGATGATCTGGATATTGTTACCGTTGCGGTTGATGCCGCTGTTGGGTACGTGGTTGATGAGGCTCTCATCGATGAGGTCCGGGTTCTTAACGTTCACGCGGAGACGCGTAAAGCAGTTCTCGAGCTCCTCGATGTTGTCCTTGCCGCCAAGACCTGCGACCAGGTCGGCAATACCTGCATCGACGCCCTCTGCGGGAGCTGCGGCAACAGCGCCCTGCTTCACCGCGACAGACGCGGCGGCCTCGCCCTCGGCAACGGACTCAGCGAGCTCGGACTCCTCCTCGCGACCAGGCGTGTGGAGGTTGAGCTTCTTGATGAGGAAGGTGAAGAGGAAGAAGTACAGAGCGGCGTTGACGACTCCAAGCACCAGCATAACCGGCCAGTTGGTCTTATCGACACCGAGGACCAGGTTGGAGACCACGATGTTGATGATGCCGCCTGCAGTCGAAGCGGGCACGGAGAGGACCTTGAGCAGGACCAGGAAGATGCCGGAAAGAACCGAGTGAACGACAAAGAGCACGGGAGCGGCAAAGACAAAGAGGAAGTCCATGGGCTCGGTGACACAGGAGAGCACGGCGGTGATGATCAGCGGGATGATAACGGCCTTGGTCTTATCCTTGTTCCCCTTGTAAGCGGTGACGATAAAGGCGAGACCGATACCGATGTAGGGCCACAGGTTGTTGAAGGTATAACTGTTGAAGTAGGTGCTATCGGAGAAGGGCTGGCCCGTCATTGCCATCTCGGCAACACGGATGGGATAGGCGCCGGCAATAACCTGATCACCGAGCGTCAGGGTGCCGCCCACATCGGAGAACTGGAACGGGGTGTAGATGAGGTGGTGCAGGCCGGTGGGAACGAGCAGCTTGTTGAGCATGCCGTAGATAAACAGACCGATGTTGCCCGACTCCTTAATGATGCCGGCGACGGAGGAGATGGCACCCTGAACCGGAGGCCAAACGATGCAGAAGCCAGCGCCCATGATCCAGGAGATGATGATCATGATCAGGAACGGAAAGCGAACGCCCGAGAACATCGAAAGGGCAATGGGGAACTGCTTGTTCGAGTACTTGTTGAACACGGCACCGGTGATGCAACCAAGGATGATGCCGCCAAACACGCCGGTATCGAGCACCTGAATGCCCATAACGGTGGCCTGGCCGGTTCCGGTAAGGCCGAGCATGCCGCTCGCATCGGCAAGAGAGCCGGTGGCGTTGAGCACGATGTTGTTAGCCTGCAGGAACAGGAAGAACGACATCAGGGCGATCAGCGAAGCATGGCCCTTGTTCTTCTTTGCCATGGCGCCGGCGATGCCAACGCAGAACAGAATCGAGAGGTTGTTGATGATAAACATCAGCGACTGATAGACAACGGCGCCCACAAGCTGGAACGGACCGGAGCCCAGTACGGGGACCAAAGCGCAGATGGTCTTGTTGGTCAGAATGATGCCCACGATGAGCAGGATGCCGGCAACCGAGAGATACATCATCGGCTGGACGATCGACTTCGCGAACACCTCCAACGGCGCTTTGAAATTGAACTTCTTTTTTGCGGTCATAGCGGTACTCCCCTTCCTTTTCCGCAAATTAAGACAGATGTGCCCTGGGCAAGACCGTAAGCCCTGCCTTATATCAATCGATGTGTGGGCACGTTATGCCTAGAGACCAGGTTCTCCAAGCAGGTTAACAATGTGATATGCGAGATAACTCTTCTCGGCATCGGTAACGACAACGTTATAGGTAGACGACAAGTGGGCGGCTATGGCGTCCGCGCACGAGAATGCACGCGGATACGCCGTTTCATCAATTCGGAACAGCACATCGTCATTGATTTGCCCGGCCGCGGGATCGAGCGCTCGCTGCGCGAAAAACTGCAGGTGACGAACGAAACGTTCGTAAGGCAGCGAGGTGTTATCGAGGGTCGTGGCATAGCGCTCGGAAACAATCGCGAGCACGTCGCGAACAAGCTGGACCGAAACAATCAAACGATCGGAGCGTTGCGGCATGGTGGCGTTGACGATATGCAGCGTAATAAAACCCTGCTCTTCTTCGCTCATCTGGATGCCCATATACTCCTTGATAATCTGCAGTGCGCGGCCCGCAAGCGCGTACTCCTTGCGATAGAACTGCTGGATCTCGAGCAGCAACGGATTCTCACAGGGGACACCCTTGCGCTCGCGCTCCAAAGCAAGGCTGATATGGTCTGCGAGAGCGATGAGGATCTTATCGTTGATGTCGACATTGAGCTCTCGACGAAGCATCTGAACGATGTCCTCGGAAATCACGAGGTTGACGGTGGGGATGGACTCTAAAAGATGTGCCAAGCGATCGATCGTACGCGAATCCTGAGAAGTTCCCTCCTGCAACGCGTAGGTCTTTTCGACTGACGCCTCGTCGATGGCATCGCCGGCATGACGGCCAAAGCAGAGGCCTCGACCGATGACGATGAGCTCGGAGCCATCGTCCGAAGTGACCATTGCGACGTTGTTGTTAAAAACTCGCTTGATAACCACGGTACCCACCACAAGAATTTACTCGGAAAGCCAGATGACAGGCTCTTTAACAGCAACAGGGCCGGAAGCATGCTCACGAAGAGTCGAGTTCTCCGAGCGCTCGCACACGATAACGAAGACCGTGGGATCGAAGCCGGCGGCGCGGACCGTGTCGAAATCGACCTCGACGAGGGGCTGGCCCGCGTCGACATGGTCACCCTGGGCAACAAGCGCATGGAAGCCCTTGCCCTCAAGCTTAACAGTGTCGATTCCGATATGCAGCATCACCTGAGCAGAGCTGTCGTCGGACATGATGCCCAGCGCGTGCTCAGTCGGAAACAGCGCCGCGACGGTGCCGGAAACAGGAGCGCACACCGTTCCCTCTTGGGGAACCACGGCAACGCCATCGCCCACGGCACGGCTGCTAAAAGCGGGGTCATTGGTATTTTCTAGATGAACAAGCTCGCCGGAAACAGGAGCGAGGATTTCGAACTCGGAAGCTGCAGTCTTCTGCTCATCCGAACCGCCCATCAGGCGAGAAAAGAAACCCATGGTGACATGTCCCTTCATAAATAAAGCCCAACCAAAATCAAGCGAATGCATCCATAGAGACGCACCCGTTCAAAGACTTTGGTTAGGCCCACGTCCGAGGGACTCGGTAACCTTCCGCATTTCTTTTTACGGGAGCTATTGTAGACAAGCCCAAAGCCAGAATAGTCATTATGACCGGTGAGCGGTATTTTTTCTTCGATAAACGGTATTTAGGCGGCACTTAGGGACGTTCCTTTCCCGCCGGCACTCGGGGACACTCCTTGCAGCAATTTCGTATGCGCTAGATGAAGAGCTCGCATTCCTTCCGCACGGCGCAAACCTTGCTCAGCATCTGGGAAACAGCGGATAGCTTGTTGGGGTCAAGCTTACGAGCGCCTCGCGGACATACGGCAATGCAGCGCATGCAGGAGATGCACGCCTCGCCAGCTGCTCGTTTGGGGTCACCTTTGTCGATAGCACAAACGGGGCACGCCGCGGCGCATGCACCGCAGGAGACGCAATCCCCTGTTGCCTCGGGTGTCATGCGGCGACCTCCAGCTTGTTTATAAGGACGATTGCCGGGGATAGAGGGCTCGGACGCATCCTCAGCCAACAGCTTTTGCTGAATTTGCTGCGCAAACTCTGCGAGCTGCGCCGCATCCTGCGCATCCGGTCGCCCAGCAGCAAACTGACGAGCAACGGAATGTTCTGCAATGGCTGCAACTGCCGCGATCACCCGGAATCCCGCATACTTCGCAACGTCCTCCAGCTCTACGAGCGTGTCCTCAAACGCGCGGTTTCCGTAGACGCACACCAGAACGGCCCGCGCTCCGTTGCCGTGAACCATGTTCAGTCGGTCGACCGCCACGGCAGGGACTCTGCCGGCATACGCTGGCACGGAGATAACAGCCACGTCGTCCTTCGTCATCGAGACCTCGTGGAAATCCAACCCGCTATCGGTCAGATCGACGGTAACGGTATTCTTGCCCAGTGCCCCGGCCACAAGGCCAGACACCTCCTGCGTTCCACCCGTCGGGCTAAACACAATTTCGAATACGCTCATCGAGGCACCCTCCTCCTACGCCTGGCAACGCGTCAAGCCGTTTTCACATCCAGCCAGAGTATACGGCACGTGGGGTCCCCGTTTTGGTGCACCAAGCGCCCCAATGCACCCACCCTACGCTGCCTGCCTCTTCATTTTGTATAAATTACGGTACAGATTGTATATATTTACGGGATACCGCCGTGTTCTCCCCAGGTACCCCATCCTGGCCCGTGCAAAAAACGGAGTATTCTGCAACGTGACCGCGCCAGCACCGCCGCGGATGGGCAAAACTGTAGGGCGCCGTATCCTTTTAAGTCTCGACATGGCGAGAATGACGCGCCCCTGCTCCGGAAAACGGCGAAATCTAACTCAAAACGCTCATAAGGGATATCTGAAGGCCACCGTTGGCAATACCGAATCGTATGCAGACAACTCGAACTGCAGAATACTCCAAAAAATGCACGGCGCACCCCATGGGACCCATTGCCGCATGGCAGGAAACAAGCCCACGGCATCCCCTAGATGCATTCCCGAGGAAATCACATTTGGACTAACGATCGGATACGGCAAACAAAAAGGGCCCCGAGCGTAGTTGCTCGGGGCCCTTGGTTCACCTCGCTCTAGCGGGCGATGCGTATGTTACTTGCGCTTGCCGCCGCCGTCGCCGGGACGACGGGAGCTGCTACCACGCTTGCCGCCACGGCTGTTGCCATAGCTGCCGCGGTTATCGCGACCGCCGGCACGGCCGCCACGGGAGCCGGCCTGGTTGCCGCCACGACCACCACGATAGCCGCCACGACGCTCCTCGCGGGTATCGTCGTAGTTGCGCCAGTCATCGCGACGATCGCGGCTGGCACGCGGGTCACGACGATCGCGCGACTCACCAGAACGTCCAGCGCCGCTGCGCCCGCCATTACCGCGAGCGCCCTCGCGACGCTCGCCGCCACGGCCACCGCGCTCTTCAAAGCGCTTGCCGCCACGGGACTCACCGCTGCGGGTGCCACGCTCACCGCGACCCTCGCCGCCACGACGCTCGTCACGGCCACCGCGCTCGTCATCGCGACCGGAACGACGGCGGTCGCCCGCACCGCGTTTGCCGCCACGCGAACCGCGGGCCTCGTCCTCGCGCTCGACACGGCGACGACCGCCGCGGTCCTCGTCCTCGCGGCGACGGCGATGCGCCTCGCCCTGGAACTGCTTGGCACGGCGCTCGGCACGGTTGCCGCGCGGCGCCTGCTCGGCGGCAGCAGCACCGCCGCGCTCCTCGGCAGCCACCTCGCGGGCCACGCTCTCCACAGCCTCGTCCACGCGAGCCTGAACGCCCTCGCGCACGCGGGTCTTGCCACCGCGCTTGGGACGGCTCGGACGCTCGCCATCGCCACGGCGCTCGTCGCGACCGCGGTTGGAACGACCGGCCACATCGCCGTAATCGTCGCCGTTGCGCTTGCCGTCGCGACGCGCCTGCTCAAGCTTCTTCTTGCTCTTGGACTTGCCGCGCTTGGTCTTCTTCTTCACCTTAAAGGCCGCAGGGTCGCGCTCGGGATCAACCGCGGGCGGGTTGGGACCCACGTGCAGGTCGCCGGCCTCGTAGATGTCGGCGGTCTTGTCCATGAGCTTCTCGATCTCGTAGAACTCATCGACGTCCTGCTCGGTCACAAACGTGATAGCCCAGCCCAGCTCGCCGGCGCGGCCCGTACGGCCAATGCGGTGGATATAGTCGGTCGGCTCGGCCGGCACGTCAAAGTTCACAACGTAGCGCACATCGCTAATGTCGATGCCGCGGGCAAGCACGTCGGTTGCCACCAGCACGTCGACGGTGCCGTCGCGGAAGGCCGAAAGCGCGCGCTCGCGCTGGGCCTGGCTGCGGTTGCCGTGGATCGCGGCCGCCTTGATGCCCTTGCGCTCCAGACGACGGCAGCAGCTGTCGGCGCGGTGCTTGGTGCGCATAAAGACGATAGTGCGCTCCGGGCCCTCCTTTTTGAGGAACTCGGGCAGCAGGTTGTTCTTGGCCTCGATGGACACCGGGAACACAAACTGGTCGACGGTGTCGGCAGTCGACGTGGCGGGCGCGATCTCCACGCGGGCCGGGTCGCTCACCAGGTCGGTGATCTCGCCCACGGCCTCCTCGTCGAGCGTCGCCGAGAACAGCAGCGTCTGGCGCTCGGCCGGCGTCTCGCGCACAATGCGGCGGACGGCGGGCAAAAAGCCCATGTCGAGCATGCGATCGGCCTCGTCGAGCACCAGCACCTTGACCTCGTTCAGGTGGCAGGCGCCCTGCTCGATCAGGTCGACCAGACGGCCCGGCGTGGCGACCAGGATATCGCAGCCGTACTTGAGTGCCGCGGTCTGCGGCTTGTAGCTCACGCCGCCCACGACGGTCACGGCAACGTGGCCCGTGACGTCGGCGATTTTGCTCGCGACCTCGTCGATCTGCTGGGCAAGCTCGCGCGTGGGGGTGATGACGAGCATCACGGGGCCACGGCCGTTGCCCTCGGGCTTTTTAGCACCGCGGCGACGGTTGCGGCCGCCGCGCTCGCGCACGGGCTTGGGCGGAGCGATGTGCTCCAGATTGTTCATGGTCGGCAGCAAGAAGGCGGCCGTCTTGCCGGTGCCGGTTTGAGCGGCGGCAAGCAGGTCGCGACCCTCGAGCACCACGGGGATCGAGCCGGCCTGCACGGGCGTCGGCGCCGTGTAGCCCAGGTTCTCGATAGCACGAAGCATCTCGTCCGAAAGTCCCAGCTCGTCAAAGGCGGGCAGGCTCTCGGTAGCGGACTCGACGGCCTGGGCAGCATTGGCCTCATCGGCGGCATCGAAGGCAGCCTGGGTCATGACCTCGCGGGCCTCGTCCAGGATCTCGGCGTCGGTGACGTCGGATACAGAATTACGCATATGTTGTTGTTCCTTATCTGCACGCGCAATGGGCACGGCATGCGGCCGCGCGGGCGTGCTTGGTAGTGCGCTAATACATACAAAAACAGGTGCGCACAGAGAGGACGTTGCTCAGCACGCTGGCGATCGCTTTGGCAGCCCTATCACGCGCCGTCCAGACGCAGCAGCTCTAAGCGATGGAGCAGATTCGCCGCCGGTTAGTATACCCGTGCTTCGCATGCCCCCACGTAAACCACAGATGACGAGGCGGACGAGGTGGGCCTGGCCGATTGTCTCAATCTGTAACAGCTGCGGGACAAAACCGGGTCCTAATTGTTATAGATCAAGACAGAGGGGGATTTCCGTCCAGTCCAAACCAAATCTCTCAGGCTTCCTGCAATTTCGAACATGTGGCCTATAATGTCGCTTTGGTTACGCTATATAGTGCGCAGCCATTTAATACGTCGCCCACCGGGGGCCATTAATTCCTATCGCCATATTGGCTAGGAAGCAATCAAAGGAGGTATCCGTGGCAGCAGAGACGCCTTGCTCGGTCCTCTATAACGATATTCGCTCGTTCGGCGGTCTTAAACATCTCGAGATCGCCCGAATGCTCATCAATGGAAACTCTTATCTCGGCAGTACCCTGCTCGAGAAATGCTCTTCCAACCGCTCGTATCTCACCCGTTACATCGTCCATCGCAAGCCTGATCAGTGCGCGCCCTCCATCTACAGCGACTTTACCGTCACCACGCTCAACCTTTCCTCGGCAATCTGCAGCAAGCTCGGCGGCGGCGAGTCCGCCTATCGGGCAATCGCCGAGCACTATCGCGGTCCGGCCGCCAACGAAATGATGTCGGCTCTCGCCAGCTACAAGCTGGACAGCCGCCTATATGCAAATGCCCTCAATCGCATCGACAACTTTGACGGCAATGCCGTGCGCGAGAAAAGCACGCTTTACCTTATGCTCTTTGTGGCAACGGGGGCGCTCGCCGATCCCGTTCAGGGCGTGGCCACCGTCGAGCGCTTTTGCGACAGCAAGACGGGCGGGCACTTTGGCACCACCGAAACTACCGTCGGACGTGGCTTTATGAGCAGCCTGGAGCAGCCGCGCACCGTCGCCCCCAACCTCGGTCTGCTCAGAACCCATGCCGACAACTGCGCCGACATGCAAATCCATCCCCTCACACGCGATCCGCGCGGCACCGTGATTGGTTCTTTGCCCAAAACCTCACCCAGCATCACCGATGTGGGCGCCGACGCATCGCGCGAGCATCTTCGCATTTGGCTCGAGGGTGAGCACTGGTACGCCCAGGGCCTTGGGTCGACCAACGGCACGGTGCTCGAATCGGGCGCGGGCGACGGCGATATTGTGATTGAGCCGCCGCGCGACCAACGCGAGCCCGGCAAGATCTATCCCCCAGTGGAAATCGAAAACAGCGACAAGCTCCATCTGGGTCTCTACACGACATTCCTTGTCATTGTGGACTAGCGCGGACGGCGATCGAAAGACGGTCGCCGTCCGTCTTGCGTCTTCTACCTTCTGCGTCGTAAACGACAATGCTCAGCGGTATACGTGGGCAGTGCGGCTATCATGGTACTTTACCGATATCCGCACTGCTCACGTATACGTGCGGCAAC
This sequence comes from uncultured Collinsella sp., assembly GCA_900541125.1. Lineage (GTDB taxonomy): Bacteria > Actinomycetota > Coriobacteriia > Coriobacteriales > Coriobacteriaceae > Collinsella. Next base: position 32,831 of record UQIK01000016.1, on the reverse strand, counting down.
CCATGCCAGACAAAGGAACGCCATGGATACTACCGATAGCGCCTATGGCGACAAACTCATCCGTCTCGATACGTTCGACACCGCCGTGGCGGTCGACCCCAGCGCCGAGGACGACGCCAAGCGTCGGTTTATGACGCTTATTCTCCAGACGGCCCACCGCAACAACGGCAACATCGGACACGTGCTGCGCGCGACCAACACGAGCGGCGAGGTCTTTGCCGTCAAGCTACTCAAGGACAACGCCATCCTTTCCGGCCAAGCCCCCGACCGTTCCGCCGAGCAATCGGCTGCACACCTGGCCAACACCGCTGCGCTGTTCGAGGAGTACCGCCATCTGTGTACCGTCTCGCACCTGCGCGGATTTCCGCGCGTCTATGGCTACGGCTCGTGCGAGGATGACCCGCTCATCCTCATGGAGTGGGTCGAGGGCATCTCGCTCAAGCAGGCGCTGCCCCTGCTTCCGCACGACGCCTCGGGCGGGCTGACCACCCAGATGGTCGCCGCCGTTGGAAACGCCGTGCTTCGCGCACTCCTGATGACCCAGGGGCTCGTGAATCCGGTCGTCCATCGCGACCTGTCGCCTGCCAATATCATGTTCCGCACCACCAGCCGAACGCTCGAGCAGCAGATTGCCGATTGCTCCTTTGACCCCTGCCTCATCGACATGGGCTCCGCGACCATGGCTCTCGGCGACGACACGATCACCCGGCGCGCCGACATCTGGCGTTTTGCCACGCCCGCATACGCCGCGCCCGAGATGCTCACGCAGGATATCGAAGGCATCGCGGCCCTTCGCCGTTCGCCGGCAATCGATGTCTACGCGCTTTCGAGCATTCTGTACCAGCTCTACAGCGGTCGCAAACCGTTTGACTTTGAGTCGACGGACGCCGCTGCAACCGGCTCGTTCTATCTCGTAAAGACCAAGACCAAGCCGACACCGCTCGAGCCGCGCTGCGAGGGCGATGAAGCGCTCGCCCAAATCATCATGAAGGGTCTCTCAGTCGAGCAGTGCGATCGCCCTACCGAGCAGCAGATGCTCGAGGTGCTCTCGACATACCTCACCGACGCCGAATCCGAGGGCCGCGAGGGCGCAGGCAGTGACGCCGCAATCGACATCGACTCCGGTACGCACCTTAAGGTCGACGTCGCCGGCGAGCGCGCGCGAGAGATTCTGGAGCAGGCCCGACACGATGCCATGACCCGCCGCCGCTTTATTATCGGTGGCGTCGTTGCAGCCGTTGCGGGGCTCAGCGTCATTGGGGCGGCAACCCATGGCTTTGGCATCCCCGACTACCTCGATGGCATCCGCAGCTCTCTTGACGACTACACCTGGGATCAGCTGCAGGAGATTTCGCTCAAGATTAAGGCCGCCGAGACCCGTAGCGAGGCACGCGAGATTGCCAAGCGCTACCACCTGCTCGATGCCGATGGGCATATCCCCTATCCGTGTACCAAGCGCGTGAAACTCACCAACGGGTTGGAGGTCGGCGCGCAGCTTGTGGGCATCCGTCACGATGAGCTTCTGGACGGGACGGGCAAGGCCGGGCTGACGTTTATGTTCGACGCAGGTATTGCCGAGCGCAACGCTGCGGCTGAACCGCCGAGCGCCGGCTGGGCAGATTGCGAGCTGCGAGAATGGCTCGACGGCGACGGCCTTAAGCTGCTGCCCAACGAGTTGCGCGCACTCATTAAAGGGGTCAAGAAGGTCTCGAACAATGTGGGCGCAGCCAACAGTGCATCGTGTCTGAGCGAGTTGCCCGCAACCCTTTGGCTGCCCGCCATGGTCGAGCTGTGCGGTACGCAACCGCCCGATTCGTTTGCCAAGGACTATCACTACCTGGCAGACATCTACAACAGCGAGGGCAAGGAGTACCAACTCTTCCGCGAGCTCAAGGTGAGCCCGTATTCCACGAACGAGGCGATGGTCCGTCAGTGGAAGGGCAAGGACACCTGCTGGTGGGAGCGCACGGTGAGCCCCGACTCATCGGAGACCGAAGGCACGCTCTACATAAACCGTGTGGGCCACGACGGCGACGCCTTTACGTACGCAACGCCTGCGGACAACCCCAAAAAGCGAACCTGCGTGATCCCCGGGTTCTGTATCTAGGCGGCGGGCGTCTTGCCGTGACGGGACCCCTCCCCGGCAATTATCTCGATCTGTAACACTAGCTCGGCAGATACAGGTCTAGATGTTACAGAACGAGACAAACCCCAACCCCGCGAGACAACATCTCAATCTGTAACAGTAAGGGGTCAAAAACCTCTCTAGATGTTACAGATCAAGACATTTGAGTTGACCGCAGACGCTCTGTCTCGATCTGTAACATCTAGCAGGAAAAACGGTCCTTAGGTGTTACAGATTGAGACATTAGACCGGCTACGGTCCGCCGACCTGGCTATCACCTCGACCAATATCAGAATGTTATACATTTCAATCTCCACTGGACACCCCCAGGGGGTATGGGTGTATAGTATCGGCAGGTTAACACTTCCAGCACCGAACTACAGAAAGGAGAAGCCATGGCTCAAGATAAGTTCGACGTGGGCGGCATGACGTGCGCCGCCTGCCAGGCGCATGTGGACCGCGCCGTGAGCAAGCTCGACGGCGTCCAAAGCGTCGCGGTCAACCTGCTTGCCGGCTCCATGCTGGTCGACTACGACCCCGCGCAGGTCACCCCCGATGACATCTGCACCGCCGTCGACCGCGCGGGCTACTCGGCCTCACCCGTCGACGCGGGCACCGGTGCCGCCGGCTCAAACGGCAGTGCGCAAGCCAGGTCCGGCGCCGCCCATATGGAGTCGCCCACCAAAAAGCTGGAGGCCGCCGCCTCCGCCATGCGCACCCGCCTCATCATCTCGATCATCTTCCTCATCCCGCTGTTCTACATAGGCATGGGGCACATGCTCGGTTGGCCACTGCCCGGCGTCTTCACCGACCACACCCACAGCATGACGCTCGCGCTCACCGAGCTCGTCCTGCTCATCCCCATCGTCTACGTCAACGACGCGTACTTTATCAACGGGTTTAAATCGCTCGCGCACGGCGCGCCCACCATGGACGCCCTCATCGCCGTCGGCGCCACCGCGTCCATTGCCTGGTCGCTCTACGCCATGTTTATCATGGCCGACCAGCTGGCCGCGGGCCAGGTCCACGAGGCCATGATGACGGGCATGGACAACCTCTATTTTGAGAGTGCGGGCACGATCCTGTCGCTGGTCACCGTGGGCAAATACCTCGAGACACGCAGCAAATCCAAGACAGGCGGCGCCATCGAGGCGCTCATCGACCTGGCGCCCAAGACCGCGACCGTCGTGGCAGAGGACGGCAGCGAGGCCACCGTCGATGTCGACGCCATCCTTCCCAGCCAAGTCCTGCGTGTGCGCCCCGGCGAGTCCATCCCTGTCGATGGCGTGGTGCTCGAGGGCAGCTCGGCCGTGGACGAGAGCGCGCTCACCGGCGAGTCCATCCCCGTGGAAAAGACCGCCGGCGACACCGTCAACGCTGCCACTGTCAACCGCACCGGCTCGTTTACCTTCCGTGCCACACGCGTGGGCGCCGACACGTCGCTCGCCAAGATTATCCAGCTCGTCGAGGACGCCAACGCCACCAAGGCGCCCATCGCCCGTATGGCCGACAAGGTCGCCGGCGTGTTCGTGCCCGTGGTGTTCGTGATCTCGGCCGTGACCTTTGCGGCGTGGATGGCACTGACCGGAAGCATCAACGAAGCGCTCACCTCCGCCGTCGCTGTGCTGGTGATCAGCTGTCCGTGCGCATTGGGTCTGGCCACGCCCGTCGCTATTATGGTCGGCACCGGCAAGGGCGCCGAGATGGGCATTCTGTTCAAAAGCGCCGAGGCGCTGGAGAATCTGCGCAGCGTGGGCACCGTGGTGCTCGATAAGACGGGAACGGTCACTCGCGGCAAGCCTGCCGTGACCGATATCGTGGTAACCACGCGCGCCGACGGATCGCCCGCCATGAGCGAAAAGGCGCTGCTCAAGCTGGCCGCCGCGTTGGAGCGCTCGAGCGAGCACCCGCTGGCCGAGGCGATTATGGCCGAGTGCGAGACACGCGGGATCGTCGCGCGCATGGTCGAGGACTTTACTGCCGTGCCCGGGCGAGGCGTTACGGCGCGCGAAGGGCAAAACGCCATTGCCGCCGGCAACGTGCGCCTGATGAACGAGTTGGGCGTTACCGTGCCCGCGGGTCTTGCCGAGCAATTTGCCGCCGAAGGCAAGACGCCGCTGTTCTTTACCAAGAACGGCGAGCTTGCCGGCACCATTGCCGTGGCTGACGAGGTCAAGGAGACGAGCGCCGAGGCCATCGCCGCGCTCCGCAAGCTCGGCGTCGACGTGCGCATGCTCACCGGCGACAACCGCGTCACCGCCGAAGCGATCGCCCGCCGCGTGAGACTGAGTAGCGAGCAGGTCATCGCCGACGTCCTCCCCGCCGACAAGGAGCGCCATGTGCGCGAGCTGCAAGACGCGGGCGGCAAGGTCGCCATGGTGGGCGACGGCATCAACGACTCCCCCGCCTTGGCGCGCGCCGACGTGGGCCTTGCGATCGGCACCGGCGCCGACATCGCCAAGGAGGGCGCCGACGTGGTACTCATGCGCAGCGACCTCATGGACGTCGCCCGCGCCATCGAGCTTTCGCGCGCCACGATCCGCAACATCAAGCAGGACCTGTTCTGGGCGCTGTTCTACAACGGCATCGGCATTCCGCTGGCGGCGGGCGTGTTCTTCCCGCTCACGGGATGGCAACTCTCGCCGATGTTTGGCGCCGCGGCCATGAGCCTGTCGAGCGTCTGCGTCGTAAGCAACGCTCTGCGCCTACGAACCTTTAAACCATCAGTTGCGGTGAAATAAGGCGTAACATGCTTAGCTAAACCGCTATTTAGTCCGTACTCCACCGCAACTTTAGGTACTCAACGAAAAGGAGATAATCATGAACTACATCGTTAAAACGTCTGGCCTCATGTGCGGCCACTGCGACGCTACTGTCGAGACGGCGTTGCTCAACGTGGCCGGCGTGACCGACGCCGACGCCGATCACGAGACCCAGACCGTCCAGGTGGAGTGCGCCGACACCGTGACCGCCGAGCAGCTCGCCGCCGCCGTCGAGGGCGCCGGCGAGAAGTTCCACGCCCTATCCGTGACCGCCGCGTAGTAGACGCCGCCTACTCAATCCTCAGAAGTTGCGGTGAAATACGGACTGTTGTGCCGCCCTAGGCCTTTAAACGGTCCGTATTTCACCGCAACTGACGGGGCATCCGGAAGATCGACCAGAAACGAGGACCCGCCATGATGGCAGACCATAAATCGGTGACCCGCATGCTCAAGACGGCACGCGGCCAGATCGACGGCATCTTGCGGATGGTCGATGAGGACCGCTATTGCGTCGATATCTCCACGCAGCTCATGGCAACACAGGCGCTCCTCGCGCGCATTAACGCCGACGTGCTCAAGGCGCATATCGAGGGCTGCGTGACTTCGGCAATCGAATCGGGCGACGAAGACCTCAAAGCCGCCAAGCTCGCCGAGATCGAACGCGTCGTCGACAAGCTCTCCAAGTAATTGGGGCATTGGGGACAGACTGCTTTGCGCCATCTTGGTGTATCGGGGACAGGTACGTTTGCACCACATTGGTGCAGATTAACCTGTCCCCCTTGCTCTAAATCGGGTATAAAGGCGTGCAGTATATCGAACGAAAGGCAATTTGCATGAATGACTTTATGAAGAGTCGTAATGGCGCCGATGAGCTCACCATCGTGATGGGTTTTGTCGGCATCGTCATCGCAATGATCGGATCGATGGCCCGCATCCAGTGGCTCAGCTGGATTGCCATCGCCGTCATCGTGATTGGCGTGCTGCGCGGCCTGTCCAAAAATACCGATGCACGTCGCAAAGAGAACGAGGCCTTTGTCGCTGCGACCGCCAATGTCCCCGGCTTGGGCAAATTCGTCGCCAGCTTGGGCGGCGGGACTGCGGCCGCAAACGCTTCGCATGCCGCTGGTACCAGCAAGGAAGACTTTGAGCGCGCCAAGCGAACGGCCAAGAAGATGTGGAAGGGCCGCAAGACCACGGCGTACCTCAAGTGCCCCAACTGCGGCCAGATGCTGTCCGTCCCCAAGGGCAAGGGCAAGATCCGCGTCACCTGCCCCAAGTGCCACGCCAAGATGGAAACGCGCTCCTAGCGCCCGCACGCGGGACAAATTAATCAGGTTTGTTTGTCCCAAATCTTAAGTATTTGTTCGATAAAAAAGCCGAAGCCTCGTGTTGAGACCTCGACTTTTTGTATGCGGCAACGGAGCTGTCCCTTTGTCACATCTACGCCACGCCGTCGCGGGCGAGCTCCTCGGCCAACGCCTCGGCCGGCATGGCCATAATCGCGTCGAGCTCGTTATCAACCTCGGGAATGCGCTTCACCTTGAGCTTGCGTACCAGATCGCCGCGACACATCACGTGCATCGGCTCACGCAGAGCGCACAGGTCAACGAGCGGGTTCTCGCGCGTCACCAAGATATCGGCGGCCTTGCCGCACTCGATCGTGCCAGTCTCGCCGTCCAGCCCCAGCAGCTCGGCGTTGACTTGCGTAGCCGTATGCAGTGCGAAGGCGTTGCTCACGCCGACATACTTGGCAAAATAGGCCACCTCACGCCACATGTCGTACTGCGTCACGAACGGGCAGCTCGAGTCCGTGCCCAGGCCCACCTTAACGCCAGCTTCCAGTGCGGCACGGGCGCTCTCGATAATGCCCGAGCACACGATATCGCCGTTCTTCTTTTGCGTATCGGTCGAATGGGTCTTTTTCGGGTCGAGCAATACAAACGGCAGCGCCGGGCTGATAGTGCAGGTAACACTGGGCGCACGCCCCTCGAGTTGCGTGCCCGCGGCGCCACGGTACAGCTCCAGAATCTCGGGCGTCAACGGAGCGCCGTGCTCAATCGTGTCAACGCCGGCCTCAAGCGCGGCCTTCACGCCCTCGGTACTCTCGACATGGGCCATAACCGGCAGACTCACCTCGTGCGCAGCCTTGCACGCCGCCGCGGCAACCGCGACCGGCATACGCAGCACGCCCGGCTCGCCCACCTCGGTCGCGTCGAACACACCGCCCGTTACGAACAGCTTAATGACGTCGGCACCGCGCGCATACAGGTCGCGCACCTGTTCGGCCGCCTCAGCGGGACTGTTGGCCACCTGGGCGAACAAGCCTGCACCATGGCCGCCCGGCACCGTAACGCCCGTTCCCGGCGCCACCAGGCGAGGACCTTGATACTTGCCGGCATCGATAGCATCGCGCACGGCAAGATCGGCAAACAGCGGGTCGCCCGCGCCGCGCACCGTGGTCACGCCACTTGCCAGCTGTTGTTGGGCGCTGCCCTTAAGAATGTGGCGCACGATGGCGCGCCCCACGGGATTATCGAGCTTTTTCATCAGCGCACCCGCATCGCCCGCCGAAACCGGCTTGCCCGAACCGCACAGATGCACATGCATATTGATGAGACCGGGCATGAGATACGCACCCGCCAGGTCGATAACCTCGGCACCCGCAGGCGCCTGCGCCACAGCACTCGGCCCCATCCACGTGATGACACCGCGCTCAACAGTCACGGCCATATCGGGTTGCGGCTCCATATGCTCCGAACCATCCAGGACGGTCGCATTGATAAACAACGTGGAACGATCGGCAGACGCCATATCGAGCTCCTCCCCCTCAGAAAACTTGAACATCTGTCCATTATTATCCAGTGTAGCCCGATTGCCACGGACATATCGGTTAACGGAGGGAAGAGGGAATGTGGGGGACGGAATACGCTGCAGTCCCACCCCAGCGACACCAGGGAAATGTCTCGATCTGTAACAGTTACGAGCTCAAACAACTTCTAAACGTTACAGATCGAGACAAAACCTCTCAGCGCCCATACCACTGGCGTCTCCACTCCTCAGCCAATTCAGCCTGCCGAGGAATACCCGCCAATCTCATTTTCTCGACCAGCTTCCCCGGGTCTTTGAGTTCGTTAAACGTAAACCGAAGCACCTTATGCCCGAGCATTGTCAGATGAGATTCCCGCTGACGCTCTGCCACGAATGGGTCGACCGACTCCCGGCCCTCACCGTTCTGCAAGGTGTACTTCCCCTTTCCGTCGAGCTCGCCGATGACACACGTCCCGTCCTCGAGCCGCCAAAAATAGTCGACGCGAAACACCTGGCTCGGATCGAGCGGGTCGCGAAACTCCACCTGCAGCTCGGGAACCGAAAAGCCGTACGCAATAAAGAACGCTCGGAACCGAGACTCGCCACCGTTTTCGGACAGCCCGTCCGCATACGACGCAATCACTTGTGCCCTGCGATACCCTCGCCTGCCCTCGCAATCGACGCGGAGGCGCTCGCACAAATCCCCACGTGATACGTCTTTCGCCCGCAGTGCAGAATCGGCAATCGCCAACCCGTAGGAGAACGGTGCACGCAGCAAGCAATCCTCCACCGTGCGCCAAAATGACGTCACCTGCACGCCATCAACACGCTCGAGCGCGCCCGCCATCTGCGGACGCAACAACCTGCGCCCGCTGCTCAACGTCACCGAACAACCCGTCTTAACAAGAAAACGCGGCCCGAGCAGATCATTCGGCACCTCCAAACCCCACAAAAGCGCCGCGTCATAGCCCCAAAACGCCCAATCGGGATGAAATTCCGCAAGCCCTTTGATAGTCCTCAGCGCTCGCTCCGCCGGCGTCAATGCATCCCAATCATGCTGAAAACAGAACAGGTACGGCTCGGGCTCCGCGATATCGTCGGTTCCAACATGGCGTCGCAGCCACATGAGCTCGGTATTGTCATGCGTTGCGAGCAGCGCACCCTGCTCGACCGTCTCCGTGAGCCGCGCGAGCATCCTATTCCGCGCCAACGTGTTGCGAGTCGTATGCTTGTGTTTGAGAACGGTATTAGACACTTTCATCACCACCACGTCAGACAAATGGACCATCGTCACCGTTGCCTCCGCTGACAAATGTCTTGATCTGTAACATGAAGACAGTCTTTGAGCCTCTAGTTGTTACAGAACAAGATCTTTCGGCAGCCGCCAACCTTTGTCTCGATCTGTAACAGTTACGTGCCCAGACAGCCGCCAAACGTTACAGATTGAGACAAAGTCAGGGCTGTAGGGCGACACCAGTCACATCCCCTACTCCCATTCTTGTTCGTAGATGTTGAGGGACTTTACGTAGCGCCCCTGGGCGCCCATGATGTCGCGGACCAGGCGCAAAAAGAAGCTGATGCACGAGGTGTCAAAGCCATCCTGTAGGTCCTCCGGATGCACCGCACCTGGTCCATCGACCGCCGTGTCACTCAGGCGCGCGATGTCATACAGATAGAGCTGTCCCGCCGTCAGCCAGACATCGTCGACGCAGGCGACGCGCACCGCGATCGCGCCGTCGCTCCAATGCTCCTTTTGCACGATATGCGGGTCGTAGACATCAAAGCGAAGGTCGGTGCGCGTATCCTTCAGCACGACCATGCCAGTCGCGGGATCCTTGTCCAAAATGCCAAAGCGCGAGAAATACTGCGTGTCGCGTACCTGCTCGAGCCGCTTGAGCGAGGCAGGCGAAAGCGATGTCGGCGGCTCTTCAACATACAGCTCGAGCAGCGTCTTGCCATGGCGATAGGGGCGCTCGAAGAGCAGCCAATCGGTAAATGCCATGTTGTAGGCCATGATTTCGTTTTGCGAAGGCTCGGTGCAATAGCTGAGCCACGGGTCGACAATGATCTCGAACTGTTCGCGCGCCGGCTCCAAAAACTGGAACTTCCGCAGCATCCAAAAATGGGCCATGTCGGCAATATCGTTGCCGACGGCTTCGGCTAGCTGCGCTCGGTCTAAAGCGTGATCAGTCATGGCATCCTCCTCAAACTGATGGACCTCAATTTGAGCTTACGAGGAGGGTGGGCAGCCACGACCAGCGCGGGCAAAATAGGCCTCCGGCTGCAAACCAGATGCTGACCAAACACTTGACGAAAAGCTTGACCGAAAATGCGCACCGCAACAAAATCGCAGGTAAACATAGACGGCCAACCCGTCCTTTTGAGCCAGATACCCACAGCCACCACAGAAACAACAGGTGACCACAGCTCAAGAAGACGCCGAATGGACACTCGCGCGTCGATAAACGAGCAAATCGCTCACAAAGAGTGTCCCCAATGACTAGACAAAAAATGACTAGTCATTGGGGACGTTCTTAAATGACTACTTTACAGCTCCAGCGCATCGGCGACTTCGGCTGCGCAGGCCAGGGCATCGGCCATGGCGTTCACCACGAGCGAACTGCCGTTGCGAGCATCACCCGCCACATACACCGGCGCGGCATCCGCGGCGACGCCGTCGACGCGCGCCGCAAGATGCGAGCCCTCGGCGGCCATCACAGGCAGCGGACGGCCAACAGTGGCAACGGGCACGCCAACGGCGTCGAACACACTGTGCTCCGGGCCCGTAAAGCCGCAGGCGATGAGCACCAGCTGCGCCGGCACCTCGTGCTCGGAGCCCGCGATGCGCTCGGGCTTTCCCGCCGACCAATCCAGATCGACCACGCGCAGGCCCGCGGCCGCGCCCTTCTTGTCCAGCAACACCTCGAGTGTATCCACGCCCCAAGCGCGCATCTCGCCGCCCATGGCAGTGATGGCCTCCTGCTGGCCGTAATCGGTCTTCTTCACGTTGGGCCACTGCGGCCAGGGGTTGCTCGCCGCGCGCACATCAGGCGCCGCCGGCAAGAACTCAAACTGGCGCACGCTACGCGCACCCTGACGTACCGCGGTGCCCACGCAGTCGTTGCCGGTATCGCCACCGCCAATGACCACAACGTCCAGGCCGCGCGCGTTCACTGCGGGCTCGCCGCCATCGAGCACCGAGACGGTCGAAGCCGTCAGGTAGTCCACGGCATACACCACGCCCGGGGCATCAATGTTCGCAGCCGAAAGCCCACGCGGAGCACGGGCGCCGGCAGCCACCACGACGACGTCAAAGTCGTCGAGCTTGGCGGTAACCTTGGGATCGCTCACGTCGGCACCCAGCTCGAACGCAATGCCCAGCTCGCGCATGAGCGCCACGCGACGCTCGACCACGGACTTCTCGAGCTTCATGTTGGGAATGCCGTACATGAGCAGACCGCCCGGGCGGTCGTCGCGCTCAAACACCGTCACGCGGGCGCCACGACGCGCAAGCTCCCATGCTGCCACCAGACCGGCAGGACCGGAGCCCACCACGGCAACCGTGGGTGCGCCCTCCCCTGCCGGCTCAAAGCGACGCGGACCTCCATTTGCCCACTCATGGTCGCTGATCGCACGCTCGTTGTCATGGATCGTCGTGGGCTGACCATCGACCGAACCCAGGTTGCACGCGGCCTCGCACAGCGCCGGGCACACGCGGCTCGTGAACTCGGGCATGGGCGAGGTGAGCGACAGACGCTCGGCAGCCTCGTCCCAGCGGCCGCGGTACACCAGCTCGTTCCACTCGGGAATCAGGTTATGCAGCGGGCAGCCGCTCGGGCGTGCCTTACCAAAGCTCGCGCCCATCTGGCAAAACGCCACGCCGCACATCATGCAGCGGCTCGCCTGGGCGCGACGTGCATCGTCATCGAGCTCCATGTACAGCGGATCAAAATCATGGCTGCGCTCCTCCACGGGGCGCAGCTCGTGGGTCACGCGATCGATATCAAGAAAAGCACCGGGCTTACCCATGGCACTTACGCCTCCTTCTTGGTCGAAGCAACAGAGCCGGCAGCCACGGACGCAGCACCCGCAGCACCGCCCGCAACATCGAAGCGAGCAACATCCGCGTCACTCGCGCGACCGGTCACAATGTCAAACGCCAGCTCCTCGGCCTGCGCATGCGTCTTGCCGACGGCCTCGGCGGCGGCGACAATCGCCAGCACGCGCTCGTACTCGGTCGGAATGACCTTCACAAAGTGCTTGCTCATCGTCTCAAAGCTGTAGAGCAGCTTAATGCCGCGCGGGCTCTGCGTCGCGTCCACGTGCTCCTGAATGAGCTCGCGAATCTGCGCCAGCTCGCCGGCCGTCGGGGCTTTAAGCTCAACGCTCTCGTGGTTCACACGGGCATCGAGCGTGCCGTACTGGTCAAAGACATAGGCCACGCCACCCGTCATGCCGGCGGCGAAGTTCTGCCCGACCTCGCCCAGGATGAGCGCCAGACCACCCGTCATGTACTCGCAGCCATGGTTGCCGCAGCCCTCGACCACCACCGTGGCACCGGAGTTGCGCACGGCGAAACGCTGGCCTGCCAGGCCGTTAATGAAGCCGCGGCCGCTCGTGGCGCCAAAGAACGCAACGTTGCCCACGATGATGTTCTCATCGAACTTGTAGGTCGCATGCGGGTTGGGGCGCACCGACACCTCGCCGCCCGAAAGGCCCTTGCCAAAGTAGTCGTTGGCGTCGCCGCACACGTTGAGCGTAATGCCGCGCGGCAGGAAGGCGCCAAAGCTCTGACCGGCCGAACCATCGCAATCGATGGTGATGGAGCCGGCGGGCAGGCCCTCGGGATGCGCCTTGGTCACCGCGTTGCCCAAGATGGTGCCCACGCAGCGGTTGACGTTGGCGATATCGGCGCGGAAGCGAATCGGACGCAGGTGCGCACGGGCATCGGCCGTATAGGGCACAAACAACGTGGAGTCGAGCGTCTTGTCGAGCTCGCTGTCCGCAGCCATCTGGGGCAGGAAGTGACGGCCGTCGGCACCCGGGATGTGGGCACCGAACTCACAGGTCGCGCTCGCCAGCACGGGCGACAGATCCAGCAGGTTAGCCTTGCGGTTGCCCGGGACCTCAATCTGGCGCAAGCACTCGGGATGGCCGACCATCTCGTCGACGGTGCGGAAGCCCAGGCTCGCCATGACCTCGCGCAGTTGCTCGGCAACAAAGAGCATAAAGTGCTCAACGTGCTCGGGCTTGCCGCGGAAGCCGCGACGCAGGCGGCAGTTTTGCGTAGCGATGCCGGCCGGGCAGGTATCCTGCTGGCAGTCGCGCTGCATGAGGCAGCCCATCGAGATGAGCGGCATGGTCGCAAAGCCAAACTCCTCGGCACCCAGCAGGCAGGCGACGGCAACATCGGTGCCATCCATGAGCTTGCCGTCGGCCTCGAGCACCACGCGCGAGCGCAGGCCGTTTTGCAGCAGCGTCTGCTGGGCCTCGGCAAGACCGAGCTCCAGCGGCAGACCAGCGTGCCAAATGGAATCGCGAGCAGCGGCACCCGAGCCGCCGTTGTGGCCGCTGATCAAAATCTTGTCGGCAGCGCCCTTGGCAACACCAGTGGCGATGGTGCCGACGCCGGCCTCGCTGACCAGCTTGACCGACACGCGCGCGCCGGGGTTGGCGTTCTTAAGGTCAAAGATCAGCTCTGCCAGGTCCTCGATGGAGTAGATGTCGTGGTGCGGCGGAGGCGAGATCAGGCCGATGCCGGGCGTGGACTGACGGACCTCGGCAATCCAGGGGTAGACCTTCTTGCCGGGCAGGTGACCGCCCTCGCCGGGCTTGGCGCCCTGGGCCATCTTGATCTGAATCTCGAAGGCGCTGCACAGGTAGCGGCTCGTCACGCCAAATCGCGCACTTGCTACCTGCTTGATCGCGGAGTTCTTGGAGTCACCGTTAGCCAGCGGAGTCTCGCGGCGCGGGTCCTCGCCGCCCTCGCCGGAGTTGGAACGGCCATGCAGGCGGTTCATGGCGATGGCCATGCACTCGTGTGCTTCCTTGCTGATGGAGCCGTACGACATGGCGCCGGTGTTAAAGCGGCGGACGATGTTGAGCGCGGGCTCGACCTCGTCGAGTGCCACCGGAGTGCGGCCGCTGGCATCAAAGTCCAGCAGGTCGCGCAGGCGCACGGCACGGCCGGTGCGGTGCAGGCGGGCGCTGTACTCCTTAAAGGTGTCGTAGCTGTCCTTACGGCAGGCGGTCTGCAGCAAGTAGACAGCCTGCGGATCGATGAGGTGATCCTCGCCGCCGAGCGGGCGCCACTTGGTCAGACCCAGCGTGGGCAGCTGATCGGGAGCCGGGCTCTTAAGGATAGCGAGCGCGGCGTCGTAGCGCTCATTCTGCTCGCGCTCGACGTCCTCGACACCCATACCGCCCACACGGCTCACCGTGCCGGCGAAGTACGCGTTGACGAACTCCGGAGTGAAGCCCACGGCCTCGAAGATCTGCGCGGAGTGGTAGCTCTGCACCGTGGAGATGCCCATCTTGGACATGATGGAGACGATGCCGGCGGTCGCAGCCTTGTTGTAGTTGGCGATGCCCTGCTCGGCTGTCACGTCCAGATCGCCGTGCGCCGCCAAGTCGCGAATGCACGCATGCGCGTTGTACGGATAGATGCCGCTCGCGGAGTAGCCCACCAGCGCCGCAAAGTCGTGCGGGGACACGGCGTCGCCACACTCCACCACGATGTCGGCAAAGGTACGCACGCCGGCGCGGATCAGGTGGTTGTGCACGCAGCCCACGGCGAGCAGCGACGGTACGGGCACCTCGCCCGCAGCGGCACGATCGCTCAACACCACGATGTTCACGCCGTCGCGGACCGCGGCCTCAACGTCCTCTGCAAGCTGCTTGAGCGCAGCCTGCAGCGCACCCTCGCCGGCATCGCGGCGGTAGACGGCACGGAAACGGCGGGTCTTAAAGCCCACGCGGTCGATGGCGCAGATACGCTCGAACTCCTCCTCGCTCAGCAGCGGACGCTCCAGGCGCACCAGCTGACAGGCCGTACGGGAGTCCTCGAGCAGGTTGCCGTGGTTGCCCAGGTAGAGCGTGGTCGAGGTGACCATATGCTCGCGAAGAGCGTCGATGGGCGGATTCGTGACCTGAGCGAACAGCTGATAGAAGTAGTCAAAGAACGAGCGCGTCTTCTTGGACAGGCAGGCCAGCGGCGCATCGATACCCATCGAGGCGAGCGGGGCCTTGCCCTGCTGGGCCATGGGACGCACGACCTCGTCAACATCATCCCAATGATACCCGAGCTTAGCCATGCGCACGGCGGCGGGCACCTCGGCGTCCTCGGCGGGCGTTGCCGCAGCAGGCCTATCGAGCGCGTCGACGGTCAGCGTCTCCTCGGCAATCCAATCACGGTAGGGTTTTTCCTTGGCGTAACGGGCGCGCAGCTCATCGTTGTAGATGACGCGACCGCGGGCAAAGTCGACCTCGAGCATCTGGCCCGGTCCCAGGCAGCCGCTCGTCAGGATGTTCTCGGGGCTCACCTCGATGGTGCCCACCTCGCTTGCCAGCATAAAGCGACCGTCGCGCGTCACATAGTAGCGGGCGGGACGCAAGCCGTTACGGTCGAGGGCGGCACCCAGCGTGCGACCGTCGGTAAAGGCGATGGCCGCCGGGCCATCCCACGGCTCCATGAGCATGGACTGGTAAGCGTCGTAGGCGCGGCGCTCCTCACTCAGGCTGTCGTTGTGGTCCCACGGCTCGGGCAGCAGCATGGATGCGGCACGCGTAAGCGGACGACCGTTCATGACCAAAAACTCAAGCACATTGTCCAGAATCGCGGAGTCGGAGCCCTCGCGGTTGATGATGGGCATCACGCGCTCAAGATCGTGCTGCAGCACGGGGCTGTACAGGTTGGGCTCGCGGGCACGGATCCAGTTGACGTTGCCCTTGAGGGTGTTGATCTCGCCGTTGTGAATGATAAAACGGTTGGGGTGCGCACGCTCCCAGCTGGGCGTAGTGTTGGTGGAGTAGCGCGAGTGGACGAGCGCCACGGCCGTTTTGACGGCGGCATCGTTGAGGTCGATGAAGAAGCGGCGCATCTGCGTGGCGACCAGCATGCCCTTATACACGATAGTATGCGAGCTCATGGAGCACACGTAGAAGATCTTGTCGCGCAGGGCAAACTCGGCGTCGGCCTTCTTCTCGATGGTGCGGCGGCACACATACAGACGGCGCTCGAAGGCATCGCCGGCGGGCGTGTCGTCCGGACGGCCCAGGAAGGCCTGCACGATAGTGGGCATACAGGCGCGGGCCGTCTCGCCCAGGTCGTGCGGGTCAACCGGCACCTCACGCCAAAAGAGCAGCGGCACGCCGGCCTCGGCGCAGCCCTCCTCAAACACGCGGCGGGCATCCTCTACGCCCTTGTCGTCCTGCGGGAAGAACAGCATGGCCACGCCATAGTCGCCCTCTGCCGGCAGAATCTGGCCACACTTTTGAGCCTCTTTGCGGAAAAAGTGATGCGGAACCTGGAACAGGATGCCAGCGCCGTCGCCGGTGTTCTTCTCGAGTCCCGTGCCGCCGCGGTGCTCCAAGTTGACCAGAATGGACAGTGCGTCGTCCAGGATCTGGTGATGGCGCTCGCCGTTGATATCGGCAAGCGCGCCGATGCCACATGCATCGTGGTCGAATTCGGGGCGATAAAGGCCCTGCTGCTGAGCGGAATCTGCCTGCATCGCGATCCTCCCCTTGGTGTTAGACAGTCAGTTGAATAGGCATACTAAAAGCATCACCGGCCCGTTGTGTTTCCCGCCCGTTTCGAAACAATCGCGTAACGCACGCCCTACGAGTGGACACCGCCGACCTCAAGGACAACGACAAGGGCCCCAAGTTCGACCTGTAAACTCACCGCTTCAAACATCTCAATCTGTAACAGGAAGACCCAATTTCGACGACTAACTGTTACAGATTGAGATGTTTTCGAGAGACGGTTCCGAATGTCTCAATCTGTAACACGAAGGGCCAGTTTTTGCAGCTAACTGTTACAGATCGAGATTTTCCATAGGACCATTTCTTCTTGTCTTGATCTGTAACACCTAGACCCAATTTCCATCCCTAGTTGTTACAGATCAAGACATTTCGGCAACTCCCTTTCACCATCCTATTCAAATACAACAATTTTGTTAGTCTTGGTTAACCTTTTAGCCTAAAACGGGTATCCTTTGCGGCGTCAAACAAACGGCACGCAGGAGCTCACCATGCTCAACCATCTCAAACAACACTTTGGCTGCCGACGCACCGGTGGTCACGGAGGCCTAGACATTGCGCGGCACATCGGCCCCGGGCTGCTCGTGACCGTCGGCTTTATCGACCCGGGCAACTGGGCCTCCAATATGGCCGCGGGCTCGCAGTTTGGCTATGCGCTGCTGTGGATCGTCACACTGTCCACGATTATGCTCATTGTGCTGCAGCACAATGCGGCGCACCTGGGTATCGCCACGGGCGCCTGTCTTGCCGAGGCCACGACACGCTACCTCCCCCGCTTCATTGGACGCACGGTACTCGCCAGCGCCTATCTCGCGACCATCGCCACCGCCATGGCCGAGGTCCTGGGTGGCGCGATTGCCCTTCATATGCTCTTTGGGCTGCCCGTGCGCGCGGGCTGCGTCATCGTGGCGGCAGTATCGATGGCGATGCTCATGACGAGTTCCTACAAGCGCGCCGAGCGATGGATCATCGCCTTCGTAGGCGTGGTAGGCCTCTCGTTTTTGGCCGAGCTTGCGCTGGTCAAGGTCGACTGGCCGCAGGCCGCCGCAAGCTGGATCACACCCAGCATGCCCACCGGCTCGGCCACGATTATCGTAAGTGTCCTAGGCGCGGTCGTTATGCCCCACAACCTCTTCCTGCACTCCGAGGTCATCCAATCCATGCACTTCGAAGGCCAAGGCGAGCAGGTTATCGAAGAGCGTCTGCGCTATGAGCTCTTCGACACGCTCTTTTCGATGGGCGTGGGCTGGGCGATCAACTCGGCCATGGTCATCCTGGCCGCAACGGCCTTCTTTGCGCACGGCATTCTCGTAGACGACCTCGCCGTCGCAGCGGACACGCTCTCCCCCATTCTGGGCCCGGCAAGCTCGACCATCTTTGCGGTGGCACTGCTGTTCGCGGGACTATCGAGCAGCGTGACAGCGGGCATGGCGGCGGGCACTATCACCGCGGGCATGTTCGACGAGGAATACGACATCCACGACCGACATTCCTCGATCGGGGTGGTGGCCTGTTTCGCCGGCGCAGTGGCGGCGTGTCTGGTCGTCCCAAATCCTTTTGAAGGTCTCATCTGGAGTCAGGCACTGCTATCGCTTCAGCTGCCGATTACGGTCTTTGTGCTCATACGGCTCACCAGCTCACGCCGCGTCATGGGCAAATACGTCAACTCGCGCCCGCTCAACGCGCTGCTCGTAGGGATCGGTGCCATCGTGACGATTCTCGACATCGTGCTGCTAACGGGAATGTAATTGGGATGGCGTGACTGTCCAGATATAACGTCTCAATCTGTAACACGTGAGACCGTTTTAAACCGTCAGATAAATCAAAAGGGTCCCGGCCGAGAATTCGACCGGGGCCCTTGGACAGAGCTATATGTTGTTGCAAGTCGTGTGTCTACGAGCTACTCCTCGACAAGCTCAAACTCATCGGGGCCGACGCCGCAGACCGGGCACACGTAGTCCTCGGGCAGCTCGGGCGTGTCGACCTCAACCTCGTAACCGCAAACGGTGCACACAAACTTATACGTCTTCTTCTCCTCAGCCATGATGTTCTCCTCTCGAACGTGACTGCTGGTGTACTTACTTATTAGTATATATTCTCAATAATATAATGCAAGTATTTTTAGAACATTTCTAGCCTTGATACGACGAGGCTTTGGGCGGCGTCTTGCCCTTTAGCACCTTGTGATAGTAGTCGTACGTCAGCGGCGTCTCGTCGCTCAGGCGCTCGGCATCCTCGACCTCGCCAATAAAGAGCAGGTGCGTACCCACATCGACGGTATCAATCAGACGGCAGCTAAACAGGGCCGCCGCGTGCTCGGGCACATAGGGCATGCCCAGAGCCGTCTCGCGGGTCTCGTATTTGGCAAACTTGTCGTAATCGCTGCTGGTGCGGAAGCCAAAGTTGCCGATATAGAGCATATCGGCCGTCTGATCGATCACGGTCAGCGCAAAGGCCTTGGCAGACGAGATAACACCAGACGTGACATTTTCCTTGTTCACGGCAATCGAGATGCGCGGCGGCATGGACGTCACCTGCACCGCTGTGTTGATAACGCAGCCGGCACGCAGCCCGTCCGCCGCAGCGCTCACCACGTACAGGCCACTCGGCATGGTAAAGAACGCAGTTTTGTCCATAACGATCACTCCCCTAGCTCGGGTTGGAACCTCATGGATGTATGTACCCACAAAAAAGGCGGCACCCATAACGGACGCCGCCTTTGAGACATATGTGTCAGAGCAGTAAGAAAGATGAGACACCCGCAGTTGCGGTGAAATAGGGACTGAATAGCCCCTCAAACAGGCAAAACAGTCCGTATTCCACCGCAACTTATACAGAGTGCCTAGCGGTTGCGCTCTTTGAGGGCGCGGTCGATCTCGCGTTGGACATCACGCTTGGCCATGTCCTCGCGCTTGTCGTAGAGCTTCTTGCCGCGACCCAGACCCAGCAGCAGCTTTACGCGGCCGTCGGTATTAAAGTAGAGCTCCAACGGAACCAGCGCATAACCACGGTTGCGAAGTTTGCCGTCAAGAAAGTCGATCTCCTTACGGTGCAACAGCAGACGACGCCGACGGTCGGGATCGCGATTCCACACGCCACCATGGCTATAAGGGTGGATATGCAGGCCGACGAGCCAGCACTCCCCGCCGCGGATCAGCGCGAAGGTATCGGTGATCTGGCAGGCGCGCTCGCGAATCGACTTGACCTCGGTGCCACTCAGTTCAATACCGCACTCAAATGTCTCATCGATAAAGTACTCGTGATGTGCCGAGCGATTCTTGGAAATGAGTTTGCGCTCGCGCTTACTGGGCATCGCCGGCCTCCTTGGCGCCGTCGGCGTTTGAGCCCGCAGTCTCGCGCTTTGCCTTGCGCTCGGCATTGAGCTCGGCATCGCTCTCGCGCACCAGTTTGATAATCGCCGCGCAGGCCTCCTCGCCCACCAAGTCGCGAGCACGTACCGTCAGGCGCGTCGCCTCCTGCTTGTCGCCGTCGCTTGCAGCATCGGTCGCGCACATAATCAGGCAGATGGCAATCTCGGCCGAAGGCGAGGTCGGCACGCCTTGCAGGGCCAATTCACCCATCACGTGGTCGTCGCTCTCATCAGCGGCATCCGGATAGGTGGTATGGATCTTGTTGAGCAGGCGCGTCGTATGCGCATCGTTGGGCGCCAGGCGCAGTGCCAGACGCGCGCAGCCCACGGCAGCCGAAACGTTCTCGGTCTCGGGCTCCAAGAAGTACTGACCTAGATTGGCGTAAGCGCGGGCGGCGCACTTGCCATCGCTTGCACGCTCCAGCACCGAGAACGAGAGCGATGCCCATTCCTGCTTGTCCTCGAGAGCGCGGAACAGCTCGGCCAAATCCAAGCGATAGTTGCAGTTCATGGGGTCCCAACGCACAGCCTGCATCAGGGCATTACGAGCGCTCACATAATCCTGCTGGCGAATGTAGGCAAACGCCATATCAGAGTACAGGCGGTCAAACGGCACCTCGACCTGCACGAGCTCGCGCGGATCCTTCTCCACGCGGCGATAGGCCAAGCGCTCAAACTTGCTATCGAAGCTAAAGTATTGGCGCTTCTCCTCCGTCTTGCACTCAGCGTCGATATACTCCTCGGTGAGCTCCACCAGACGCTCCAGCAGCGGCGTCGCCGTAGCCAGGTCGCCCTGCGCCAGATAGTTCTCGGCATACGTGATGTCTTGCAAGCTGATGGGCAGATCCATGGCTACTCCTCGATCTGAGCGAAACACGGCAGGCGCCGTATATACGGTCAATACACAAAACCCGGGTCTCTTACGAGGCCCGGGCGTTCAATTTTGGTAGCCCGTACCAGATTCGAACTGGTGATCTCCGCCTTGAGAGGGCGGCGTCCTAAACCGCTAGACGAACGGGCCATATGTAGCAAATGCAATGGCTGGGATGGAGGGAGTCGAACCCCCATTGACGGAACCAGAATCCGCTGTCCTGCCATTAGACGACATCCCAATGACTGCATCGCTGCGCTCGGCTGTGCCTTTGCGCAAGAAAGAAATATACGGGAAGTCCCGCCGTGACGCAAGCCCCAATTTTGACTTTTTTGAAATTCAGTCAAATTGGCCTAATTTAGTCCAACCCGTGAAGGACCTGTGAAGCCGATCGCTGTACACGAAGGACAAAACGCCGCGAGCGGTAGCCGTCAACCGTTGGCAGATTCTACCGCGAAAACGATAGCACCAGGCAACACAATCGAGGTATCAATGATCGCGTAGATATCGAGGCGCCATGGACGAAGAGCTTGATTACCTATGGGAGACCCTGGGCCTCGAGATCACTGCTGACCTTTGGCCCGAACGGGACAAAATCCATCCCACACTGCGCCCCGCCATCACGGTGATGCAGGCAAAATACCGCCGTGCATCCTTTTTGATCATGCGGGTGTCATGGCACGCGGGACTCCCCGACCTTAAGCGAATCCAGGCAAGCCTCGTCGAGCTGTCCGGCATGCCGACCGTCATATCCGAGGCGCACCTGGAGCAGCGCCAGCGCGAGCGACTGCAACAGCAGCGGATTCCCTTTATCTGCCCCGGCGTTCAGGCATATCTGCCCTTTATGGACGAGGAGTACTGGAGCGGCAAGCCCAACAAGCACGTAAAGGTCTACGATCCGTACGAATGGGCGCGGCTGGCGGACTGACTGGGGCAGGCCCGCCGGCGGAAAGTGCGTCCCACCCTGAGCACTCAAAACGGGTCGCACTTTCCGCAGCCGCTACAGCAACGCCTCGGCCCAAGCCGCTTCCCTAAAGCCGGGAATCGCAAAGTCGTCGCCCACCAGCAGCGGACGCTTGACCAGCATGCCGTCGGTCGCCAGCAGCTCGTAGCACTCCCGATCCGTCATGCCCGCATCCAGACGCGCCTTCAGGCCCAGCTCTCGATATTTCATGCCCGACGAATTAAAGAAGCGCCGCACCGGCAGCCCCGAACGAGCAATCCAGGTCGCAAGCTCATCAGCCGTGGGATTGTCCAAAACGATATCGCGATCGATATACTCTACCCCATGTTCGTCCAGCCATGCCTTGGCCTTCTTACAGGTCGAGCACTTGGGATATTCAACAAACAGTACGGTCATGGGAATCCTCCGAATATAGATCGGCCAACGCAGGCACACGCCACACGAGGCGCCTTCGTATGATGGGCCAATTGTAGCCCACGGGTCACACGCTAAACGAACCGTACCCCGAATCCGCGTTTGATGAACGGCAGTAGCTCCATTGCCTCGGGCGTGATATGGCCCGCAACGTTCATGCGCTCGTCACCGGGAAGATCGACCCGCGCAATCTCAAGCTCGCCTTCGTAGCGCCCATATCCGCTATTGCTCACAGCGATCGACCCCGCCTTTCGCGGCAGGCCGGCTCCGGCATCCGTCGGCACGGAATCCGGCTTAAGCGTCGTACGTGACTCCTGAGACCTAAAGATGAAGACGCTCGAGTCGGGCCGGTCGTGATGAATCTGCCCGCGCGCATAGGCATAACCGGGCTCAAGCTCGCATTGCAGGTCCACGTATCCGGCGGAAACTTGAGCAAACTGCGCCCAGCCCGCATCGGAAAGATCGGGGTCGCCGACCAACACAATGTCGCAATCGGCGCCATGTGCAAGCTCAAGCATATTGAGAGCAACCTTTGACGCGCGACCGCGCTGCGCTTCGACCGTCGGCAGTCCCTCGAATACCGGCCCGCGAACGTTAGCATCACCCGGCACAAAAGCCATGATTTCGAATCCAAGCGCCGCAAGACGAAGATTCACCCGAGCAATGTCCTCCAGAGCCAAACCGGTATAAGGCTTGGGGTAAAAATTGTGGCAGGCGGCAAAACGAGTCACATCGGCACCAGCCTCACGCCACGATGCGATTTCATCAGAACTCACCGTCGATGCATTGACCACAATGCGAAATACACCGGACAGCTCCGCGACCCGCTGGGCGCTAAAGCCATAGTCCAAACGAAGGTATTCCAACCCCAGATCGCGCAGGTCCTCGATGCGCTCAAGCCCGAGCAAATCGCACGTGCGAGGCCCCACATCGGCAATGAGCGCAATGCCGCGGGCGGAAAGCAGCGACAGCACATGACGGACCTTATCGGCATACGCCGCTCCCCCATCCTCGGGAATATGCAGCGAGGTGAACGCGTAGCGCGCACCCGCCGCGGCGCCACGCTCAATCGTCCGTTCAATATCCTGCAGAGGGCTGGAAAGATAAATCGAAATACCCGTTTTCACGCTACAACGCTCCTTTAAAATAGGCCGGCGGAGCAGTTAACCCCGCCGGCACAACCATAGCATCAAGAAATCTGCCGCGCTCCGCGAGTCCCGAGCAACACGGCTCGCGATATCAAACTACTCGCCAAAGAACTCGTTGATCTTCTGCTCGTCGACGCCAAAAAACCACGTCAGGACAAAGCCGGCGGCATAGGCAAGCAGCATAGCGGCAACGTAGCCGAGCTGCTGGCCAGGAACGACGATCAGCAGGCCAAACAGACCGGAAACGCCCTGAGAAACCGTGCCAATGTGAAGCAGCGCCGCGAGCGCGCCGCCAAATCCGGCACCCAGGCAGGCCGTCACAAACGGACGAACGAGCGGCAGCGTAACAGCATACATCAGAGGCTCGCCCACACCCAGGATTCCAACGGGAATGGACTCTGCGACGTACTTCTTGAGCTTGGCGTTCTTGGTCTTAAAGTACAGCGCCAAACCGGCACCGACCTGGCCGCCGCCAGCCATCATAAGGATGGGAAGCAGGTAATTGATACCCTTGGTAGCGCCGTCGGGATCGTTGAGCATAGCGTGGATCGGCGTGAGCGCCTGATGCAGGCCGACGGACACCAGCGGCAAGAAGCCTGCCGACAGGATATAGCCGCCCAGGACGCCCAGCTTCTCGAAGATAAAGGTCAAAACGCTAAAGATGGCAGCCGTCAGCCATGCGCCAACCGGCTGGATGACGAGCATCAGAGCAAAGGCGCCGATGATGAGCACCAGCAGCGGGGACAAGAACGTGTCGAGTGCGTTGGGCATAACCTTGCGAATCTGACGCTCCATCCAGGCAAAAAATGCGCCAGCGATGAGAGCCGCGATCATGCCGCCCGCTGCGGGGTTGTACTGCGCATTGGTGAGCGGCAGCAGAATGGCAGTGGCAGGATCAGCCGCGCCAGGCGCAAGCAGGGGCATGGCACTGTTGGCGATACACATCATGCCGGCGATGCCGCCCAGCGCAGCGGAGCCACCAAACTCACGCGCCGCGTTATAGCCCACCAAGATAGGCAGATAGGCAAACAGGGCCCAGCCCATGGAACGAATGCCCTGATACCACCACTCGCCTGCAAGCGCGCCTGCCGTCGAAACGTTAATGACGTTGCAGATACCGTTGATGAGGCCAGCCGCAATGATGCCGGGAAGCAGGGCGACGAAGACATTGGAAATCTTCTTGAGGAAGGCCTGAACCGGCTTGGACTCGTACTTGGCCTTCTGCGCGGCCTTGTTTGTGGCCGCAGCGTCAACCACGCTCTCGTCAGCAACGCCTTTCGCAAGGCCGGTGAGCTTGGAGAACTCCTCGAGCACCTTATTCACCTTGCCCGGACCCAGCACGATCTGCATCGTGTCGTCCTCGACCAGGCCCATCACGCCGTCGAGTGCCTTAATGCCCTCCGTGTCGACGTTGCCCGCGTCTTTGACGGTCACACGCAGGCGCGTCATGCACGCCGCGTTTGCGAGCACGTTGTCTTTACCGCCCAAAAGGTCCAGCAGCTTTTGAGCCAGCTCTTTGTTCGTCATAACTCCTCCTTGTATTGGGTATCTCGTCTGGATGTCATATCAGCTCACGCCGCGCACCTATTGGGCGTCGGCATTGCTCTTCTCATGGCCACTCACCGCAGCACGGACATGGCCTCGCGCCCGCTCAAGAGCTACCGCAGCCTGCTCGGCATCGCAGTCCAGCAGCACCGAGACAATAGCGGTTTTTACGTGGCCGCCGGCATCTGTAAGCACCTGAACAGCGCGCTCGCGCGTGCAGCCGGTCGCCTCCATCACGATGTTCTGGCCGCGCACCACCAACTTCTCGTTCGTCTGCTGCACATCGACCATCAGGTTTTGGTATACCTTGCCGATCTTGACCATGGCACCGGTCGAAATCATGTTGAGAATGAGCTTTTGAACCGTTCCCGCCTTGAGCCTCGTTGAGCCGGTCAGCACCTCGGGACCGGGCACAGGCTCAATGGCAAGATCTGCGCTCTCCCCGATCTTCGACCCTTGGTTGCAGGCAATTGCAATGGTCTTGCACCCAGTTGCCTTGGCGTACACAAGGCCGCCCACCACATAGGGAGTACGACCGCTTGCCGCCAGGCCAACGACAAGATCCTTGTCCGAGAGTCCACGCTCCCGCAGGTCGCTCGCGCCAAGCTCCTCGCTGTCTTCGGCACCTTCGACAGCCTTGATAAACGCCGTCTCGCCCCCGGCAATGAGCCCGACGACCAGATCGGGCGATACGCCAAACGTAGGCGGGCACTCCGAAGCGTCAAGCACGCCCAAACGACCACTAGTGCCCGCGCCCATGTAAAAGACGCGACCGCCGCGCTCAAGCGCCTCGGCAGCCCAGTCGATTGCCGTGGCAACCTGTGGCAACACTTTCGTGACCGACTGGACGGCACGGAGATCCTCATCGTTCATCGTCGTGACGATTTGCAGCGATGTCATCGTATCGAGGTCCATTGACCTTTGATTACGCTGTTCGGTCGTGAATTTTGTTAAATCGAGCATTTCATTCACCTCATCTTTCCTGTTTCTCGATGTAGTTTTGCTTAATGACATGCGTCGCCCGTTCGTAGTCACTGGCAACGTAAGCAGCGTACAGGGCATCGACAACCATAAGCTGGGCCATACGCGAAGCCATGGCACCGCTGCGGACCAAAGGTTCACTCGCAGCGACGCCGAGCACGGCATCGGCCATGGTGGCAAGCTTGGATGATCCATCTACTTTGGTAACGGCCACAACGGGACAGTTGTGACGTTGAGCCTCGGCGGTGCAGTCCAGCACCTCTTGCGTCAAGCCCGAGTAGCTAAAGGCGATTGCCATATCGCCCTCATGCATGTTCTTGGCACATAAGAGCTGATCATGCCAGTCGTCGTACAGATGGCACTCTTTGTCGACACGCATGAGCTTTTGCGCCAGGTCGTGCGCGACCAAACGAGAGGCACCAATACCGAACAGATTGACCGCGCGTGCCCGCTTAAGACGGGCCGCGCATCGCTCCAAGACGGTGTAATCGAGCGTTCGCGCCGTCGCCTCGATCGTGCGCACGTTGCTTTTCATCACCTTCCCCACGATACGTTCGACGCTGTCATCCATGGAGATGTCCTCGAGGGCTACGTCTTTCTTGTCACCTAAGAGCGCCAGCTCGGCAATCAGTTCGCGCTGGAACTCCTTGTAGCCCGCAAAACCCAAACGCTTGCAAAAGCGCAAAATGCTCGAGGGCGAGGAGAACGTGACATCGGCAAGACCGCGGACGGACAGCCCGACCACCTCGTGCGGATGAGCGCTTACATATGCGATGACATTGCGTTCCGCCGGGCTCGCGCTGAGTTCACGCTCGCGAAGCCGCAAAAGCAATCCGTTTGCCATCTCAAACACCTCCGTTGAGAAGAATTAAAGACCAACGAACGATTCGTACCGGATACAAACAGCTTTTGCGGTACATTGTGCCGCATCGTGGCGCACAAAGGGCGAGCGTTCTACCGCTCGCCCCTCAAATCCGACCGCTCGGAAATACGCGCGACACAAAATAATTCAACGAGGTTGCATTATCAGAAACGGGTTTGTTACCGGCTAGCGCCTCGCATGGGCGCCGATCGGCCGAGTCGCATGGCGCACCAACGCCGCCGCCAGCAATACCAACAGCATGGCGGTGGCATAGCCCGCAGCATCGAATCCTAAATCGATAACGTCGAAATGCCTGCCGGGAACAAAGATCTTATGTACCTGATCGCCAACGGAGCAGGCGGCGCAAAAGAGCAATACGGGCACGCAACGGGAGCATACGCTCCACGGACGCCTGGAAAAGCAAACCACGACCACCAAGGCGAACAATCCGACGAAGAAAAACTCTACGGTATGGGCAACGCGACGGACGTTCGTGCCCACCCACATGCGAATGGAAGCAAGTCGGCCAGACCGGACATTCGAGGCAGCCGAATCGGTGCCCCCGGTCATTCCGTTCTCCGCCTGAGCTTCACCCGTGGCATCGACAGCCTGAACGCCCGTAGCCTGGCCCTCCACCACACGCGCGGTGGACTCACTCAGCAACGACGTCTCCACCGCATTTTGCTCCGTCAGCACCCAGATGCCCGCCAGCGTTGCAGCGAACAGAACGATCGCGGTCCATCCGATTATTTGTTTTACGCGCGCCAAGGGCCAACCTCCTTTTTTTGAATATCAGCGAGTGTAGCCCCAAATGGCATCGTCACCGTATCAAAATTTGAATCGCAACAGGAAGCGACAAAGCGACGCAAACCCCTACCCCGCCTCGCGCATCCAGCGATCGAACGTCCCCACGCACACGCCCAGGCACTTTGCTGCCTGGCTGCGGGTAATATCGCCCGCCTCATAGCTATCGCGCACCAGCTCAAACTGAGGAGGGCACGGCTTGCGAGGCCGACCGAAACGGACCCCTCGCGCCCGCGCCGCTGCAATTCCCTCCGCTTGGCGCCGATGGATATTCTCGCGCTCCACCTGCGCCACGTAGCTCAGCAGTTGCAGCACAATATCGGCAATCAGGGTGTTGGTCACATCCGGCGCGCCGCTGGCCCTGACGCGCGTGTCAAGCAATGGCATGTCCAACACCACAATGGCAACCCCGAGCTCCTTGGTAATGCGTCGCCATTCCTCAAGAATCTCGGAGTAATTACGACCGAGTCGGTCGATAGAAAGCACCACCAGCACGTCCCCGTCTCCCAGGATGTGCAGCAGCTCGCGATACCGCGGTCGATCGAAGTCCTTGCCGCTCGCATGGTCGGCATAAATATTCGCCGAGCCCACGCCATAGGCGCCCAGCGCATCCAGCTGCCGATTAAGATTTTGATCGCGCGAACTCACCCGCGCATAACCGTACACCGTCGCCATCTCATCCCCGCTTTCTTGTAAACCTGCCAAAAAGGGACAGGTTTATTTTGGTAGGTTTTACCTCTCAAATAGCAGGTAAGCGGGCGGCCGAGCAGACGGCAAGGTAGCCACGATTCAAATGCGAAGGGCGGTCCCGAAAGGCCGCCCTCCACTCCCCCACCATGAGTCGGGATTTGGCTAATGGATAAGCTTAAAGTCCAGGTGCCCACGCGTGGTATTGACGCGCGAGACCTCGATAATTACGCGCTGCCCCAGCTCGTAACGGGTGCCCGTGTCGGCACCTGTGAGCGTTAGCGCGTCCTCGTCGAACTCGAACCACTCGTTGCCCAGGCTCTTGATCGAAACCAAGCCTTCGACCTGCGTTAGATCCAAGCGCACAAAAAGGCCCATGCTGCTAACCCACGAGACGGTTCCGGCATAGCGCTCGCCCAGACGGTCCTCATAGTACTGGGCAATCTTGATCTTTTGCGTCGCATGGCTGGCGGCATCTGCCGCGCGCTCGGCATCGCTGCATGCGCGGCAGATCTGCGGCAGAATGCGCGGCAGCGACTCGCGCCCCTTGCCGATCAGCCGCGGCGTACGGACCAAGGCGTCCTTGCCGCCGAGCTGCTCATAGGCCAACTGCAGTTTGAGCACGCGATGCACCACCAGATCGGGGTAGCGACGGATGGGACTCGTAAAGTGACAGTAGCACGGCGCGGCGAGCGCAAAGTGGCCCTCGTTGCGCGGCTTGTACAGCGCGCGCTGCATGCTGCGCAGAAGCAGCGTGTTAACGAGCGGTGCGTTGGCCGTACCGGCGGCAGCATCGACTGCAGCCTGCAGCTCATCGGGGCTCCCCAGGGCAATACCGGCAGCACGGCGATCGTCGATGATGCCTAGCTGCGCCAGCGCAACGGCGGCACCGTGCAGGCTATCGGGGCTCGGATCCTCATGCACGCGATAGCAGGCCTCGATATCACGGTCCGCCAGCCACTCTGCAACGCACTCGTTGGCGAGCAGCATGGCTTCCTCGATAAGCGACGTGGCACACGAACGCTCACGCGCCACAATCTGCACGGGCACTCCGTCCTCATCCAATAGAGCGCGAATCTCGGCCGTGTCAAAATCGACTGAGCCGCGGACGCGACGAATACGACGGCGAAGTTCGGCGAGTTCGTTGGCGGCGACAAGGAAATCGCCGAGGTCGATGTTGTAGCCGCGGGCGGCCTCCTCGCACGCAAGACCGCGCTCAAGCGCTTCCTCGCGCAAGGCCTCGGCAGCCTCAACATCCTCAGCCGCGCCCTCCAGCACCGAATACTCAACCGCACCGGCACGCACCAGCAGCGCCTCGGCGCCGTCATAGTCCATACGCACACGCGAGCGAATCACGCTGGGGTACGGATCGTAATGCCGCACGCGACCCTGCTCATCGAGCTCGATATCGACGGTAAACGCAAGACGGTCCTCGTCAGGGCGAAGCGAGCACAGGTCACAGGACAGGCGTTCGGGCAGCATGGGAAGCACGCGATCGGCCAGATACACCGATGTCGTGCGATGGCGAGCCTCAAGATCGATATGCCCGTCCCAAGCCACATAGTGTGAAACGTCGGCGATATGCACACCCAGCTTATAGCCGCCCTCGGGCGTGCGCTCCAGCGAAATGGCATCGTCAAAGTCGCGCGCGTCGACCGGGTCGATCGTGATGACAAAGCGGTCGCGCAGATCGCGGCGGAGCGGGTCCTTAAGCGCCGCGGACACATCGAGCGAAAGCCCCTCGGCCTCGTCTAGCGCGGCCTCGGGATAGCTATCGGTATAGCCGTAACGCGCCATCACATATTGAACGCCCAAATCGGGCGCGTCATCTCCGCCAATGCGGCGTTCGATTGTCACGGTACCCGATTCCAGGCGCGTCGGGTAGGTCAAAATGCGCGCGACAACAGCATCACCCGGGTGAACGCCCAGACGATCCGCCGAGGTATCCTCGGGCAAAATGAAGAAGTCGGCCTTCAGGCGCGAATCGAGCGGCTCAATCACACCGAGCGGACCGGCGGTCTGGTACGTGCCCACCACGCTTATAGCTGCGCGCTCAACCACGCCCTCGATCACGGCGCGACGCTCGCCATGCGGGCTGTTCTTAATGCTCACGGCAACGGTATCGCCGTCCATGATCTCACGCTTGCCGCGACCCATGACCTTGTAGTCGCCGTTTTCGGTTACAACGTAGGCGCTATGCTCATGGAGCTGCACGCGCCCGGTCAGGCTCGGACGGCGTTCGCTGCGCACCGGCCCGCGCTTATTGCGAGCTCCACGCTTATGCTTGTTATTGCGCCCCATGGCGCCTCCTAACTATCGATTGCGAACTCCAAAGAGTCTACCCAAATGATTCGCTTTCCTGCCGTCCCCTAGGGGACAAAAAACGGGCCACCCCATAAGAGACGACCCGTTGGAAGGGATGAATTCCAGGCATGCCTACACGCGCAGGTAGCGGCGCATGGCGATGGCAGAACCAAAGAGACCGATAATCACGCCGACCAGAATCAGCGCAGCATAGGTCACCAGGTAGTACTGCATCGGCAGGGCAAACGACATCCAGCCGATGCTCTCCTGCAGACGCGGAATCATCAGATTGCGCAGCAGCTCCAGAACGCCGATGGAAAGCAGCGAGCCCAAAATGGCCTGCAGTACACCCTCGGTGATAAACGGGCCACGAATGAAGCCGTTGCTGGCGCCCACCAGGCGCATAATCGCAATCTCGCGACGACGCGCCGTGATGGACAGGCGAATCGTGTTGTTGATAAAGATGAACGCGATAAAGGTCAGCAGGCCGACGAGCACCACGGCGGCAATACGGATGTAGTTGGTCACCTGGAACAGGCGGCTTACTTCCTCCTGGCCATACAGTACGCTCGCGTTGACGTCGCCGTCGTCCGCGATCTTTTGGAAGTCGGCATTCTTCTTGAGCTTCTTGGCCGTGCTCTCGACCTGAGACGGATCGTCCATCTCAATCGCAAACGAGGCGGGCAGCGGGTTCTGGCCGTCGAGCGCGCTCATGGTGGCGTCGGCGTTACCCGACATCTTGCTCGTATACTCGGCCAGTGCGTCGTCCTTGTCCTTATAGGTCACGGACTTGACGTTATTCCACGTCTTAAGCTCGGCCTCAAAAGCCTGAACATCGGCCTGATCGGCGTCATCACTAATGAACGCGTTGATGACAACCTGATCCTCGACGGTGCCGATCACGGAGTTCAGCATCGCGGAGCCCATGATGAACAGGCCGATGATAAACAGCGAAAGGAAGATCGTGATGACGGCGCCGAGCGAGGTAGTCCAGTTACGGAAGAAGTGGCTGATTGCCTCTTTGAAGGAGTAGCCCACGTTAGTTGGTGCCATAGTTGCCGTAACCTCCCCTCTCCTGGTCGCGGATAACGTGGCCGCCCTCGAGGGCGATCACGCGACGGTGCATGCTATCGACCATCTCGCGGTCGTGCGTGGCGACGATCACGGTGGTGCCAGTGCGGTTAATACGCTCGAGCAGCTTCATGATGCCCAGTGAGATCGCCGGGTCGAGGTTGCCCGTCGGCTCGTCGCAGATCAGCAGCGGCGGACGGTTGACCATAGCGCGGGCGACGGCAACGCGCTGCTGCTCGCCACCGGAAAGCTGGTCGGGCAGCGAGTCCATCTGATCGGCCAGACCGACCAGACGCAGTACCTCGGGCACCTGGCTGCGAATGACGCCCTTGGGCTTGCCGATGCACTGCAGGGCAAACGCCACGTTTTCGTAGGCGGTCTTTTGCGGCAGAAGCTTAAAGTCCTGGAACACGGCGCCAATCTGGCGGCGCAGGAACGGAACCTTGCGGTTCTTGATCTTCATGAGGTCCTGACCGGCAACCAGGATGCGGCCGCTCGTCGGCTTGACGTCGCGGTTGAGCGTCGAAAGCAGCGTGGTCTTACCCGAGCCGGAGTGACCGACCAGGAAGACGAACTCGCCCGGATAGATCTCGATGTTGATGTCGTCGAGTGCAGGCTTGTTGGGCTGTGCCGGATAGATTTTGGTGACATGCTCCATAAGGATGACGGGCTCGACACCGGCCTGCTTGGCCATCTTCTTGCGGCTGGCCTGCGGATCGATGGGTGCAAACACCGACGTAAAATCGGGGTTGTTGAGCGCATTATCGAGACTTGCGACCTCGGCGGCCTGATCGCTCTCGACCACCGGGGCGGCAGGCTGCGTGGGGTCGGGAATAGCGGCAAAGAGACCGGACTGCGCAGGCTGAGGAGCCGGCGTCGCAGGGGCCATGGGGTCGGGAATGCCGGCCATGGTAGGCTGCGGCGTGGCGGCGCCAGCCTGAGGCTGCTCCACGCGAGCGGTCACGGCCTGAACGGGCTCAAAACCCGCCGTGCCGGAAAGCGCGACATCGCTGGTTGGATTGTAGGCAAAGGGATCGGATGCCGGCTGTGCCTGATCTGCCGGCTGAGCGGGGGCCTGAGCAACAGGCTGGCCCTCTGAATCCGGAGTGGCGAAACGACTGCCCTGGACGCCTGTCTGCGTCTTGGGGGCATCATCGCCCGCACCGGAGGTACGGAAGTGGTTACCCACTGGTGCTCCTTATCGTCGTGCGTTTAAACTACATGAGCGCTTTATATTTTAGCAGCATTAGCTTTACTGCACATAAGAAGCATGGCGTGCTTAGGGATCCCGTCGGCCGCCTTGATTGGCAACTTCATCCGAACACTTCCCACATTCATCCGTACATGTACGG
>UQIK01000015.1 GCA_900541125.1 uncultured Collinsella sp. | reverse complement strand
TGTGTATAAGAGACAGACGAGCTGACGCACGTGGACGCCAAGGGCGAGGTACGCATGGTCGACGTGTCCGACAAGGCCGAGACCCATCGTATCGCCATTGCCGAGGGCACCATCCTCATGCATCCCGAGACGCAGGCCATGGTGCTGCAGGACCGCGCCAAAAAGGGCGATGTGCTTGCCTGCGCGCGCGTGGCGGGCATTATGGCCATCAAGCGCACGAGCGACATCATCCCCATGTGCCATCCGCTGCTCATTACCAAGAGCAAGTGCGACATTGCACCCATCGCTCCGGCGGGGACGCCGGCCGAGGACGTGCCCGAGGGCTGGGCGCCGGCGCGCGTGGACGGCCAGGTTGGCTTTCACGTGCTGGTTACGGCCGGCGTGACGGGCAAGACGGGTATTGAGATGGAGGCCCTGACCGGCGTGAGCGCCGCGTGTCTGACCATCTACGACATGTGCAAGGCAGTCGATCGCGGTATGGAGATCGTCGACGTGCGCCTGCTGCACAAGGAGGGCGGCCGCTCGGGCGTGTGGGATCGCGCAGAGCGTCAGGCCGCTGCTGTTGAGGCCGTGGCCGCTGACGGTGCCGCGCCCGCGAGCGCACCCGTCGCCGTCGCGTCCGCAGCTCCGGCACCGGCCGTCCCTGCGATCGCGTTTATCGGCTATCAAAACTCGGGCAAGACCACACTCGTCGAGAAGGTTATCGCCGAGCTCACTCGCCGCGGCCTGCGCGTGGGTTCGCTCAAGCATCACGGGCACCACGGTTTCGACATCGACGTGCCCGCTAAGGACACCTGGCGCCATCATCAAGCCGGATCCAAACACGTGGGCCTCATCTGCGCCACGCGCTGGGCGGAGTACGCCGACACGCGCGAGGAGGACGAGATGCCCGCGCGCGAGCTGCTGTCGCGCTACAACGATGTCGACGTGGTGATCATCGAGGGCTACAAGACCGAGGGCTTCGACAACATCGTGGTCGCGCGCTCCGGTGTCGACCGTCTGCGCGGCAAGAGCTCGCTCGACCTGGTCGACGGTCACACGCTGGCCCTTGCCTGCAACGAAGCCCTGGCGCGTCAGGCCTTCGACGCCGGCTTTGCGACCCGAGCCATCAACATCAACGACGCCCGAGCCATCTGCGATCTTATCCAAGACCACCTTCAGGCTTGACGCTGCGCCGGCCCCAAGCACCCCATCTCGCCCCTCAAGCCGTCGCTCGCGTACCAAAGTACGCGTCGCTCCTCTTTCGGGGCGACCTGGGGCACTTGGAACCGGCTCGCTGCGCTGCCATAACATGCCAAAAAGGGACAGGTTTATTTTGGCAGGTTTTATCTGGGCAAACGTCATTTCCACCACAGAGGGGCCAGGCTCCTTTGTGGTGGTTTTTGCTTTGCAGTAAAACCATCACAACATTCAGCGAAAATCGCGATTTTGCCGAAAAACGTCGAATGTTGTGATGGATTGCGCCCCGGGCCAGGCCACCCTGCGGGTCCAGCCGCCACAAAGGGGCCAGGCACCTTTGTGGTGGTTTTTGCTTTGACGGGCCGCGCCTGCGCCTTGGTATACCATGTACGCCGTTCACGAATACACCTCACACCGCCGCACAACCCAGAAAGGCCCCCATGGACACCACCTTCAGCCGCATCAAAGCCGTGTTCTGCGATATCGACGGCACGCTGCTCACGAGCCAGCACACGGTGTCCCCGCGCACCGTGGCGGCGATCCGCGCCCTGCGCGAGCGCGGCGTGCTCTTCGGCCTGTGCACCGGGCGCGACGCCCACGCGACCGAGGCCATGTACGAGCTCTGGGGCATCGAAGGCCTGGTGGACGTGCTCGTGGGCTGCGGTGGCGCCGAGGTCATCGACCGCGCGCACGATATCAACGAGCTGAGCTATCCGCTGCCGGGCGAGACCATCGCGCGCATCTGCAAGCACATGGCGGACCTTCCGGCAACGCCCGTCTGCCCCCGAGACGGCGTGTTCTACGTGCCCGAGAGCAACGCGTGCGTCGAGCACCTGTCGCGCGTCGACGGCGTGTCCTACAAGGTGGTCGATTTTGCCGAGTTTTTGCGCGAGCCGCAGCCCAAGGTGATGTTTACCATGGCACCCGAGGTAATGCCGCAGGTGATTGAGCGGGCGTCGACGTTTGCCGATGACACTGTTAAGGCAGCGGCTCTGCAAACCACGCAGCGGCTCTACGAGTTCATGGATCCGCGCGTGTCCAAGACGCGCGGCCTTGTGCGCGTGGCGGAGCTCAACGACATGGAGCTCCAGGACATCTGCGTGTTTGGCGATGCGGACAACGACACCTGCATGGTGGCTGACGCCGGCGTGGGCGTGGCCATGGCAAATGGCAGCGATGCCACCCGTGCCGCCGCCGATTTTGTAACCGCGAGCAACGACAAAGACGGCATCGCGATCTTTATCGAGGAACATCTGCTATAGCGCCGGGGGGGGAACCACCGCAAAGGGGGCAGGCTCCTTTGCGGTGGCCTCAGGCGATTTGGGCGAATTGATGCCTAAAATCTGCGCGAAAATTCAAATTTAGTTGTTTGAACACCACGCTTCTAACCACCGATGGGTTAAAGATATTCTCATCAGTTTGGTAGGGTATTCCTCCCGGTTGATGACCTACCGCTCACGGTCGATTTTCGACCGTTCACAGGACGCATGCTCTTGAGCAAAATGTTGTGCAAATAAATAAAATGCTATTAAAAAATGATAACTAGCTAAATTACCAGTAGAAATAGATATTTCATAGCGAATAAACGAAGGTAAATCCGAGCAAATGTCAAGAGAATTGAGAATTCGCTACAAAACTATCGGTATTTTTGCTTAGATGTTCAAACAATCGTTACAATATGTACAATAAGCGTGTGCAATTACAGATTGCGCAGATACGTTTGATAGGGAAAGAGCAAGATCGCGGTCTCTTGGGGAGGAGACATCGATGAAAGCGAATTCAGACAAATCTAAGCAGAGTAATAAAGCGACGCGCCGTGTACTGGCAGGCGTTTTGTGCGGAGCCTCGGTGTTGAGCCTGGTGCTGTCGCTCGTCATGCCTCCGATCTCGCAGGCCATTGCCAACGATGGTCAGACAGTTTCTGCCGAGGAAACTGTGATGGGGGGGGGTTCCTCAAGTGAGTCTGCTGATGTAGAAAACACCAACAACGGGGACGCCGAAAACCGGAATAGTGACGACGCTGAGGGTGGCGAAGGAGAAGATGCCGCTGCGGCGGATCTGCCTGCCGATGACACGGGAGCCGAGAGCGCTGCGCAGCCCGCGGATGATGGGCAGTCTGTCTATAAGGCCGCTACTGTTGCAAATGAAGGTGAGGCTCGGAAACTTGAAATAGATTCGGAGGGGTACGCGCTGCTGAAGAGTGACGAAGACCTGTCTACGTACCTTGACCTTCCCGCGGCGGAAAAGCCCGCAAAGCTGCGTCTGACTGCTGATATTAGTTCGAGCGCTCCGATCTTAATCAATCACGACACTACGATCGACCTTGCGAATCACAAGCTTTATTACAGCAACGGTAACCTTATGCAGGAAACCAAAGAGCCTGTTTGTGCATTTATCACAATTTCAAAGGGCTATACGCTAACTGTCAAAGGTGAGGCGAATGACTCGAAGACTGAAGCTACCAGTGGTGAACCTGGTCAGCCAGCAAAGATGCAGTTCAATGGTGAAAGTGTTCCACAATCACTTACATACTACGTAACTGAAAGCACGCCTAACGGTTTTGGTACTAGGGAAACGACCTACCAGCACACTGTTGCCAATTTCGGCGCTATCGTTGCATGCAAAGAGGGCTATGTAAATCAAGTCATTTCCGTCCAGGGTGGGGGCACGCTCGACCTTCAGGGTGGCATGATCACAACGCCTCGTGCCCTGGGCAACGACGGCCACGTTATTTTCTCTCAGGGCGCTGTTTATATTTCTGGCGGTTACGTCACCAACGGCAACGGCGGTGGCTGGGGCGGTGGTCTGTGCATAACGGGCGCGAATGCCAGCCTCGAAATGACAGGCGGCGTGGTCGCGGGAAACAAGGCAGCTTCTGGCGGTGGCATCTTTGCTAACAATAGCGCGGCGCTGAACCTCTCCGGCGGTGTCATCTCGGGTAATGCAACATATGGCAACGATATCACCGATGGTTATAACGTCAACGCCGGCGGCTACGGTGGCGGTGTTTATACCCAGAGTGCAACCGTAACCATCAGTGATTCTGCCAATATAACTAACAACCGAGCTGAAGCTCGCCTCGCTAATAGAGAGCTTTACAACAAAGGTCTCCTCGGTGGCGGCGGAATTGCATCGCACGGTGGAACGCTGTCCATGACGGGTGGCTCCGTTACTGCCAATTACTCCCATGAGGCCGGCGGTGGAATCTACGCTGGCCTCCCCGGGCAGGGAGTTGGATTTACCATGTCCAGCGGTTTTATTGCGGGCAATATGTCCGATAATGCCGAGGGCGGTGGCCTCCGTATTTCTGGCGGTACTACCGGCGTTATTAATGCGGAAAATGCATCAAACAGGGTTTACATCACCAACAACAAGACCATGACGGGCAGCAAAGACGACCGCGGTGGCGACTGGGGTGGCGGTGGTGTCTTTGTTCAGGAAGGCGGTACGCTCAACATCGTCAAGACGCTGATCACTAATAATAAGGCCGGTGGCTGGGGCGGTGGCATCGGTGCTTGTCCTACGGGCAAGACAATCGTTTCGCACTCAAAAGGCGCTGCTATCTATGACAACAAAGATAACGTTGATCAATATGGCAATAAACTGACAGCATATCATTATTCCGCTGGCGGCCACGGCAAAAATGAAGACCACGATGAAGTAAATTACGTTACTCCTGACTTCCAAAAATCCGGCCATAAGGATTTCTTCTTGGTACGTAATAAGAATGGCGCGGATAAGACAATCGCTGTCGTTCTTGGCAAGATGCTGGGCGGCAGATCGGCTGGTTGGCGGGGCACTTGCGACGGAAATCCGGTTACCATCGACCCAAATGGCGGTGCCGAGGCTAAGTGGATGTTCGGCCTTGAGGCTGATCCGACACCCTATGCCAAGGGAAAGGCGCAGGCAGAGGCTACGACCATCATCAGCGGTAACTATTCCTACACCCACGGTGGCGGCATCATGACCAACGGCGATCTCATCGTCGGCGAAGTCAATGATCTGAGGGTTTACCCGAGCATGAAACTCCACGCCACTAAGGCGCTTGTGGATGCACAGGGAGACAAGCAAAGCCTTAATGGGCACGAGTACAAGTTTCAGCTGCTGCGCCAGGAGGTTAACGGTACCAAGGCACCTTCTTGGAAAGATGACGGCACATTAGATATGGGCGATTGCAGTGGTGCGGGTGAGGCGACTGTTGATCAATCAAGCGGCAGTATCACCTTCGACTCTGGCAAGGACTATTCTTCAGGGCAATACGTTTTCTATCTCGTTGAGGAACCCATCAGCGGCCAAAACGAATTAGACATCAAATTCGATAAGACAATTTACAAGATAGAGGTAACTGTTGGCGGTAGTCCATACAAGACTGAATCCCTCATGACGTTTCCTATCAACTATTACAAGGTAGAGAGTGTGGCCGTCTTTAAAAAGGCCGAGACGGATAATGACTTCGCGCAGCTTGATTGCAGTGGTTATTCCTTCGCGCCATCGGAGGATGGAACGGAGGCCACGGTGACTATCGGTAACAGAAGCGACAACCCGACCTTTACCAACAAAATCGTGCCCCCCTTCTCCTGGACTCCTAAGGCGACTAAGGTCGTTGAGGGTGGCGAGATGAAGGCGTTTACGCTTCAACTTGCGAAAGACAGCGAATTTAAAAACATGATCGGTACTGCCGTGACCTCTGGTTCTGAGAAAACGCAGACGCTTCCGTTCATGGACGAAAACAATGAGACGGTTGAGCTCAAGTACTCGCTTTCTGATATCAGGAATAATCCCGACGACCCGGGTGGCTCCACGGGTGGCTCTTTCAAGACCTTTACGTACTATGTGCGCGAGAAAACCGACGGTTCGCAGTTCTCGCACTACACGTACGACCACTCGGTCTATAAGTTCACGGTTGAGCCAACGTATGACGACAAAAAAGGAGAGATCAAATGTAGGGTTACCTACAGGAAGGGAACCGTTGACCCCGGCGGTACGTGGAAAAACACCGATAATGTGGACCACGAGTTTCCCGACACTAACCCCACCTTCACCAACACCTACTCCACCACTTTGCCCCTTTCTGGTATGTCGGGCGTCACTCTGACGTACCTTGCCGGCGCGGCGGTGCTTTGCGCTGCTGCGGCCTGGATGCACATTCGTCGCAAGGCGAATGCGAAGGGAGGTAAGCGTCGTGAATAAGAAAGTTTGCTCCTTCCCGATCTTGTTTGCGCTGCTTGCCCTCCTGATCGGCACCTGCGCGGTTGTGTTCCCCGCTTCCGCGCAGGCCACGCCGACCTCGACCGGTTCCATCACGGTGAGCGGCACCGTGGCGAGCAGTTACAAGGCCTACCAGATCTTTAGCGCCAACGTCGTCGACGGCGACAGCGACGCCAAGACCGCCACCGATCTCGCCTGGGCAAGCGACGCCGTGCGCGACGCCGCGCTGCCTGTGCTGCATAGCGCCGGCATGCCCAAATCCCAGACCACCGCGCAGGAAGCTACCGAGTGGCTCAACACCGATTCCCACCTTACGAGCGCGCTGAGCGCACAGCTCGCTCGTTCCCTCCAGAGCTCTGACGCCGTGTCCGCGGCCCTTAACGCGGGCACGACGGCCGAGCTGCCCTGCGGCTACTGGCTCATCGTCGCCAAAGACGACGCCATCGCCCAAGGCGAGGCCGGCACCGCGCCGATCATGGCCCTGGTGGGCGGCAACGCCGTCACCGTCAAGCCCAAGGCGGCGACCCCCAAGGTGTCCAAGCACGTGCTGGAGGACAGCACCGCCGCCTGGCAGAAGGCCGCCGACGCCACGGTCGCCGACGACCTGTACTGGCGCCTCTCGGCCACGGTCCCGGCGGGTCTTACCGTCTACGACACCTATACGGTGCGGTTCGTCGACACCATGAGCGCGGGGCTCGACCCCTCCAAGGTCGCCGCGAGCATGCGCGT
The DNA here is from genome assembly GCA_900541125.1 of uncultured Collinsella sp. Taxonomy (GTDB): domain Bacteria; phylum Actinomycetota; class Coriobacteriia; order Coriobacteriales; family Coriobacteriaceae; genus Collinsella. The sequence continues at coordinate 52,363 of UQIK01000015.1, read as the reverse complement.
GTACGTGGCAGCGGGCGCGGACGGTGGCTTCGATGCCGTCTCGGCTGGTAAGGACGGGCGCGTCGGCACCGATCCCGCGAAGGGCTGGACCGACATCACGGCCCAGTGCGCCACCAAGGTAGCGGCGGACGGCAAGACCTTCACCGTGCGCACCGGCGACCTCATCGCCGTGCTCGGCGGGGCCGACGCCTTTGCCGCGGGCGCCCGCGTGGTCGCCGTGTACAATGCACCGCTCAACAGCGCATGCAGCCACGGCATCGCGAAGGGCAACCCCAACGAGGTCTACCTGCGCTACCCGCGCTCTCCCTTTGCCGACCAGTCCGGCGACGCCGGCTTCACCCACACGCCGAGCGACGATGCGTGCGCCTACACCTGGGATCTCGCGCTCACCAAGCGCGGCAGCGACGGCGACAAGCCGCTTGCCGGGGCGGTCCTGAGCATTGCCGACGACCGCGGTCGCACGCTAGCGGCCGACGGCACGTGGGATGCGGAGGGCAAGGCCACCGTCACCACGGGCGAGGACGGCCGCGTGACCGTCTCGGGCGTGGACTCGGGCAAGCTGGAGGTTCGCGAGCTCAAGGCGCCCAAGGGCTACACCGCCTTTGAGGGCACGCGCTCCGTGACGGTCAAGGCCGAGGGTCTGGACGCCGACCAGGTGGCCGCCGCCAAGCCCAAGCTCACCATCACGGCCGAGTCGCCCCTGCGCGCCGACAGCGCGGACGGGTCGACGGGCAGCCTGGAGGCGTCGCTCATCAACACGCCCACCGGCACACCCCCTAGCATTACCACCGGAGGCTTTATGCCCTCGACTGGCGATATGGCAATGTACGCCGCGGCCGCCGCAGCGGTCGCCGGAGCCGCGCTCATCGTGGTCGCGCTCCTGGTCAAGCGGGGAGGTGGCAGCCATAAAGAGTAGCTGGCAGCCCCACAGAGAGCGGGGCGAGACGTAGCGAAGCAGATGCTAAGACACAGACAGATGATGATCGATCGAATGAGAACCAACCGGAAAATGGAGGAAAAGAAGATGAGCATGAACAAGAACATTGCACGCCTGGCAGTAACGGCAGGCCTTACCGCAGCGTTGAGCTTCGGTGGCGTCATGGCCCCGGTGACCATGGCGTTTGCAGCTGAGGGTGCGACTGCAACGGCCAATGGCTCGGTGAAAATCGCGAACGTTAAGGACAACCATACCGAGTTCTATGGCTATCAGATTTTTACGGCTGATGTTAAGGACGGTAAAGTTTCCAATATCACTTGGGCAAACGAGGAAGTGGAGGCGGCTGTCAAGAGCGTTATTAAGACCGTAGAACCGAGCTACGCTGTAACTACCGCTCAAGATGCTGCGGACTGGATCACGAATCAGGTAAAGGGAACCAGTGATACATTTCGCGTCGGTCCTGACAACGTTGCCTATAAGATTGCTGCTGCTGTAGACAATCTTACAGAGCAAAAGACAACGACCAATGGCGTTGCCTCCGGCCTTGAGCATGGCTACTGGCTCTTTGTGACCAAGGCTGACACTATTGGTGATGGCGAGGCGGGTACGTCCCCCATTTTCACTGTCGTGGGAGACACGCCCGTTGAGGTCAACGAGAAAACTGGTATCCCCACCGTCGAGAAGAAGATCGTGAGCGATGCCGATGGCAAAGAGCGCGATGCTGCCGACTCCCAGATCGGCCAGAACGTGACGTACAACCTTTACGGCACCATTGCCGAGAACTATGACAAGTACGACACGTATTTCTACGAGTTCTCCGATCAGATTTCCAAGGGTCTGACGCTGCAGAAGAATAGCGCCAAGGTCTATCTGTACGCTTCGTATACGGCGGCGAAAGCTGATCCGAACCATGAGAATAATACGGCTACAGACATTACAAATGCCTTTACCGAGGCGTCCTCTAATGCTGATCCGTCTGACGGTAGCGTTAAGACGACATGGACCCGCGACAACCTTAAAACTATCCCAGACGTGACCATCACCAAGGATTCTTGCATCGTTGTCTCCTATACGGCACAGATCAATAGGCATGCGGTCGTCGGTAAGAATGATAGCGGAAAGGGCAATCCCAACACCGTAACGCTTTGCTACTCCAACAACCCCATGACCACGGAGCGTGGTAAAACCGTGCCCGATACGGTCAGGGACTACACCTACGGCCTCAAGATCAACAAGGTCGACCTGGGCACCGAGAAGGCCCTCAAAGGCGCCAAGTTCACCATCACGACCAATGGAGACGAGAACGGCGCCGTTAAATATGTCAAGGATGATGGCACTCTGAGCGCCGACCGTGTTGAGCTTACGACGGACAACAATGGTGTTCTTAAACTTAAAGGACTCGATGCCGGCCTCTATACCGTCAAGGAGGTTACTCCCCCCTCTGGTTACACCGCGATCGACCAGTTCACCTTCGAGATCAAGCCGACCATGAAAGACAATGATCCGAATACAGGCCTTACCGGCCTCACTCATGATCTTGATACCAACAATCAGGCAGGCAAGGTCATCGCTGGCCTCACCGATGGGAATGCTGGCGATAATACGTTGACGGCAGTGGATGACTCGGAGATAGATGATGAGGGCTACTACAACATCACCGTTGGCGATACCAAGCAGGTTGGCCTCCCACTGACCGGCCTCAACGGTGTGACCTTCACTTGGATCGCTGGTGGCGCGGTGCTGTGCATCGGCGTGGCGCACCTCATCCGCAGCCGTAAGCAGGCTGAGGGGTCCGAGCAGGAGTAACGCTCACTCACCCATCCCTTTGGCAGGTGGGATGTGATGGCCATGAGACTTGCGGACACTTTTCTCGTCCATCCACGTTCTTGCTTTGCCATTTTCTTTTCGGGGCAGACTCCGCACTGGAGTTTGCCCCGTTTTTTGGATAACGCAGCCAGCCTCCACCGTCCGATGCGGGTACGTTCGTCATCGCGTTTCTTGACTCGTATGAGGTTCGGTTTAAGGTCCGTAGGCGCACGCGCGGTGCGGACGGTAGAAGGCATTTGCGCCGCAACAAGCGCAAATAAGAATGCCCGGGGTTAGAGGCCCGGGCATTTAACAACGTCGGAAACTGGTCGCCCGCGCTTTCGAACACTTACGCGGGGTGCGTCGTTTCCTGTAGTCATTGTATCCCGAATCGCCCCGCCGATTCGGGACATTTTGAAAACGTAAATATGGGCTTAGGCACGAACGGAATCTCGTTAATTCCGAAAATTATGTATAATTCCAATATAAACTGGAATCAAACGAAAACGATGGAAATGAACGAAGCGCTAATCTACTTACAAGAAGCACTAGGCCTCTCCGCCAAGACCAAAACTTGGCCTGGATCCGCACGCTTGCCGCTGCATCTGCGGGCGATTGAGGTCCGCGCTGTTGACGCAAACGGTTTTTCGTTTTTGCTTGCAAGTTTGCCTACTGGCGTCGGGCTTCCCGAGGCTAAGAGAGTCTATAGTCAGCTAGCCTTGCGCGCGGAGACTCCTGTTGTCGTTTCGTTTCCTGATGCCGATGCACGTCAGCGCAAAGCATTGGTCGCACAAGGGATTCCCTTTGTCTGTCCCGGTAGACAGGCTTTTCTTCCATTTATGGGCACAGCTTGCACGGAGAGGGGCGGTGCCCGGTTTCGCAATCACGCGACCAAGATGTCACCCAACGCGCAGGCTGCCGCAATCTGGGGAGCAGCCCAGGAGCCATATCGTCCCTATGACCTTTGTCGTGCGCTTGGGATCTCGGCAAGCCGTGCGAGTGAGGCCATAACCGAGCTTGTCGACAGGGGGCTCGCGAGGCGCGAACGTTGCGAGCGACGTGTCGTCGTGTTCCCTGTTGCCGTTGATCTTCTGCTTAGCGAGCACATGACAGAGCTCTCCTCGCCTGTCTCGAAGGTCTTTTTTGCAAGGAAGACGCCGCAGATCGACTATCTTGTTGACGCCGGGGAGACGGCGCTCGCTACGCGTTCGATGCTCGCTGCGCCGGGTATGGAACAAAAGGCCGTCTTAAGAAGTGCATGGCGTCAACTGAGCAACCTCGAAGTCGCAGACGGGGAGTTGCCGGATAACGAAACGGCGATGATCCAAGTGTGGCGCTATGCGCCCGTGTTTGCCGACTCCTCCCGCGTCGATGACATTTCGCTTGCACTATCTTTGGCGGCAATCGACGATGAGCGAATTCAGCTCGAAGTCGATCGCATGTTTGGAAAGGAATATCCATGGCAAGAAGCGCTGTAGAAGGTCTCCAAGAATTTCAGCAGCATATGCAAGAAGCTGCAGGATCGTATGCCCTTATCGGCGGCACGGCATGCGACATTTTGCTCGCGGAGGCGGGGCTTTCATTCAGGGCGACTCACGATTTTGATGTGGTAATTGTCGCCGATGACCGGTTGCCTCAGACGGCAGAAGCCATATGGACTTTGGTGCGTGATGGCGGCTACCGCTGCGGCTGGGGCGAAGGTAAAGGCTCATGTTTTTATCGGTTTACAGAGCCAAAGAGGCCGGGTTACCCCCATATGATCGAGCTCTTCGCGAAGTGTCCCGACTTTCTAAAGGGTCGTGAGGGGATTGATGTGGCGCCAATTCACGTTGATGAAAACATAAGCAGTCTGTCGGCAATTTTGTTGGACGATGCTTACTACAGCTTGTTCCTTCAGGGAATTCGGACCGTAGGCGGCGTTTCGGTCCTGGGTACGGAATACATTGTCCCGTTCAAAGCGAAGGCGTATCTCGACCTAAAAGCTAGAAGGGAAGCGGGGGAGAACGTTGATTCGAGGAAGGTAAAAAAGCATAAACGCGATGCGCTGAGGCTTGCTCAGCTGCTCGGCGAGTCGGAAGGTGTCGACCTGGGCGGTGAACTGAAGGACGATATGCTTGCGTTTGTCAAAGATTGTGAGGTGGGCGACGTCAATCTGAAACAGATCGGGGTTGCGGGCGCAACGATGGTGCAGTTGCTCGAGACGATGAAAGCAACATATGGCTTGATTGGTTGAGTGGGGTTACGTGGCCCGGACGGTGCAGTCTAGCTGCGTTGCCAGCCTCGGAAGCTCGCTAATCGGCTATTATTTGTTTAGACAACTTGAGTTGTAGAGGAGTGACCGGCGATGGTGCAGGGCGCCAAACATATGAAGAGCAATAACGCCGCGACAAACGGTGGCTCAAGCCCTCAGCCCAAACCTCAACCAAAACCCAAGCGTCGTCGCAAGCGGTTGCCGCGCTGGGCCGATCGGCTCATCACCATCGTCATCATCCTTATTGGCGTGGGCCTTATGACCTGGCCGTGGATCTTGGACCGGCTCGAGGCCTCGGGCGTGTTCAACCAGATCAGCACGGTGTCCAGCACCGTGGACGCGCTGTCTGCCGAGGAGCGCGAGCGCATCCTACTCCAGGCGCGCTCTTTTAACGAGCAACTGGCGGGCGAGGCCACCGAACTTCCCGCCGACCAGATCGAACCCTACGCCCAGCAGCTCATCTTTGACCGCGACCCCATGATGAGCTGGGTCGAGATCCCCTCCATTGACGTGAGCATGCCCATCTACCACGGCACGAGCGAAGAAGTCCTTATGGCGGGCGTCGGCCACCTGGAGGGCACGAGCCTGCCGGTGGGCGGCACCTCGACGCACTGCGTGCTCACCGCGCACTCGGGCATGCGCAACCTGAGCATGTTCGACGACATCCACTCGCTGGAGCCCGGCGACCTGGTGCTGCTGCACACCATGAACAAGACGCTCGCCTACAAGATGGTGGACTCCGAGGTGGTGCTGCCCGAGGAGATGGAGTCGCTGACCATCGAGCCGGGCGCCGACAAAGTGACGCTCGTCACCTGCACGCCCTACGGCGTGAACGACCATCGCCTGCTGGTACATTGCGTGCGCACCAAGTACAACAAGAAAGACGTCGACAAGCAAAAGTCGCTGGCCGGCCGCCACTGGGGCAAGCGCGAGTTTGCCGTGCTTATCGTGGTCGTGGCCATTGTGCTGTTGCTGCTGGACATCGTGATCCACGCGGTCCGCAAGCGCCGCAAGGCCAAGGCCTCGGCATAGGACATCGTTCAGAACCATCACAATGGGGACAGGCACCTTTGTGGTGGTCGGGACTTCCAAACCATCACAACATTCGATGAAAATCGCGATTTTGGCGAAAAGCGTCGAATGTTGTGATGGTTTTCGTTGTGGGCGGGACGGTTTTCGTTTCGGGCGGCGCGGTTCTCGTTGCGGGCGAGACGGTTTTCGCTATGGACGGTGCGGTTTTTGCTGCAGAACCGCCAGCCCGCAGCCTGCCAGTCCGCCGCTCTCGTTACGTTTTCGCTGCATTTGGGTAAAGCGCCTGCTCCAAGCGGCGTAGCCTTGTATACTAGAGCGGTTTATCTGTTATGCGGAAGGGAGCGCCTATGGCACTCAGCGAGAAAGACGTGCGCGGCATCGCCGAGTACGCAAAGATCGCACTGACCGATGACGAGCTCACCCAGATGACGTCCTACCTGAACGACGCCGTCCAGATGCTCGAGCCCGTCTTGCAATATGACTTGCCCGACGTGGAGCCCACGTTCCATCCTATCGGAAGCCTGTCCAACGTGATGGGCGACGACCTGCGCGAGCCCGAGCGCGACCTGCCGCTCGACGTCGCGCTCGAAAACGCCGGCAGCGCGCGCGACCGCTACTTCCGCGTGCCGTCCATCTTGGGAGAGGGGGAGAGCGAGTAATGGCGCAGAGCTTCGATTCCCTTACCGCCGCCCAGATCGCCGCGGGCGTTGCCGTCGGCGACTTTACCGCTACCGAGGTGGCCCAGGCCTCCCTTGCCGCCATCGAGGCGCGCGAGGGCGGGGTCCAGGCATTCCTGCAGGTGGCGCCCGAGCTTGCGCTCGAGGCTGCTGCGCGCGTGGATGCCGACCGTGCCGCAGGCAAGCCGCTGCCCCCGCTCGCGGGCGTGCCGCTGGCCATTAAGGACAACATGAACCTCGTGGGCACGCGCACCACCTGCGCTTCTCGCATGCTCGAGGACTACCAGAGCGTCTACACCGCCACCTGCGTCCAGCGCATGCTCGATGCCGGCTGCCTGCCCATGGGCAAGGCCAACATGGACGAGTTTGCCTTTGGTAGCTCCACCGAGAGCTCGGCGTTCCACCGCACCAACAACCCCTGGGATACCGAGCGCGTGCCCGGCGGCTCCTCGGGCGGCTCCGCTGCCGCCGTCGCCGCGGGCGAGGTCGCGCTCTCGCTGGGCTCGGACACCGGCGGCTCCATTCGCCAGCCGGCGTCGCTGTGCGGCGTGGTGGGCTTTAAGCCCACGTATGGCGCCGTGAGCCGTTACGGCGTAGTTGCCTTTGGCTCGTCGCTCGACCAGGTGGGCCCCTTCGGCCGCACGGTCGAGGATGTCGCGCTGGCCATGAACGCGCTTACCGGCGCGGGCCACGATCCGTACGACTGCACCAGCCAGGATTGCGCCGTCGACTTTACCGAGCATCTCAACGACAGCATCGAGGGCAAGCGCGTGGGCATCATCCCTGCGTTTATGGAGGCCGAGGGCCTGACGCCCGAGGTCAAGGCCGCTGTTCAGCGCGCCGCCCAGGAGCTGCAGAACCAGGGCGCCGAGCTGGTCGAGGTCGACCTGCCGCACCTGGACGCCGCCATCGCCGCCTACTACGTCATCGGCCCGGCCGAGGCGTTCTCCAACCTGGCCCGCTTCGACGGCATTCGCTACGGCTACCAGGAGGAGGGCTGCGCCAACCTGTCCGACCAGAGTTCGCTTTCGCGCGCCCACGGCTTTGGCGCCGAGGCCAAGCGCCGTCAGATGCTCGGCGCCTACCTGCTGAGCTCGGGCGTGTACGACAAGTACTACTACGCCGCGCAAAAGGCCCGCACGCTCATCACGCAGGACTACGACGTCGCGTATGCCAAGGTGGACACCATCCTCATGCCCGCCTCGCCGCGCACGGCCTTTAAGTTTGGCGAGATCAGCGACCCCACGCAGATGTACCTCTCCGACCTGTATACCATCTCGCTCAACATTTGCGGCAACGGTGGTATCTCGGTGCCGCTGGGCCTGGGCAAGGACACTCGGCTGCCCGTTTCTGCCCAGCTGGTTGGTCCGGCCTTTAAGGACCGTCAGCTGCTCACGTTTGCCCGCGCCCTGGAGCGCGGCTTTGCCGATGCCGCCACGGGTGCGCCCGCGCTTTCCGTCGCGCCCGATTTTGCCGGGAAGGGAGGCGAGCTGTAATGAAGGAGCTTTCCGAGGTCCTGCAGGATTGGGAGGCCGTGATCGGCCTGGAGATCCATACCGAGCTCACCGCACTCGATACCAAGATGTTCTGCAACTGCAAGCTCAGCCACGATGACGAGCCCAACGCCAACGTGTGCCCGGTGTGCCTGGGCCTGCCCGGTGCCCTGCCGGTGCCCAACAAGCGCGCCATCGAGAGCATCGTCAAGGCCGGCCTCGCCACCAACTGCGAGATCCAGCGCCACTCGATGTTCTACCGCAAGCACTACTTCTATCCCGATATGGCCAAGAACTTCCAGACCACGCAGGGTCCGGTCGCCTTTGCCATGTACGGTCACCTGGACCTGGACGTGACCGGTCGCGGTGCCGCCGAGCGCCCCGACTGCGCGTTTGGCGAGGCCGAGGCTCAGAGTCTGGCGAGCGCTTCGGCCAACGCCGAGGGCCTGTCCACGTCCATGACGTCGACCATGCGCGAGGGCAACCAGCGCGCCGGCCACCTAGCCAGCTATGACGCGTCCAACCTGCAGATGCCCGAGCGTCGCGAGGACGGTTCCTACACGGTGCCTATTCGCATCCTGCGTATCCACATGGAGGAGGATGCCGCCAAGATGGTGCACGTGGGCGGTGCCGAGGGCCGCATTACCGCCGCGGCCGAGTCGCTCGTCGACTACAACCGCTGCGGCACTCCTTTGATTGAGCTCGTCACCGAGCCCGATTTGCGTACGCCCGAGGAGGCTCGCCTGTTTATGGAGAAGCTCCGTCGCATCTTTGTGACGCTGGGCATTTCGGACTGCTCCATGGAGAAGGGCTCCATGCGCTGCGACGGCAACGTGTCGCTGCGCCGCCGCGGCGAGACCAAGCTGGGCACCAAGACCGAGCTCAAGAACCTCAACTCGTTTAAGAGCCTGCACGACGGCCTTGCCTACGAGATCTGCCGCCAGGCCGAGGTGCTCGAGGAGGGTGGCATCATCTATCAGGAGACCCGCCACTGGGAACCCAGCCGCAAGCGCACCGTGGTCATGCGTGTGAAGGAGACGGCCGACGACTATCGTCTGTTCCCCGATCCCGACCTGGCGCCGTTCGATCTGGACGACGAGTTCATCGACCGCTGCCGTGGCGAGATTCCCGAGCTGCCCGATGCCAAGCGCGCCCGTTTTGAGGCCGACTTTGGCATTAAGGCGGCCGATGCCGAGCAGATCGCCGGCGACCCCGAGTTTGCGGACTTCTTTGAGGCTGCCGCTGCCGGTATGGCTGGTAAGGAGGCTCAGACGGTTGCAAACTTGCTGGTGAACGAGATGATCGCCTACCTTAAGGGCGCGGGCGTCTCGCTGGCCGAGTCCGGCATTGCGCCGGCTCAGGTGGCAGCTCTTGCCAAGCTGCTGGCGACCGATGCCATCAGCTCCAACCAGGCACACGAGGTCTTTGAAGCCATGGCCCAGACCGGCGACGACCCCAACAAGATCGTCGACGAGCGCGGCATGCGCCAGGTGAGCGATGCCGGCGCGCTGCAGCCGATCGTGGACGAGGTGCTGGCAAACTGTGCCGATCAGGCGCAGCAGTATCGTGACGGCAACCAGAAGGTCATCGGCTTTTTGGTGGGCCAGTGCATGAAGGCGAGCCGCGGCAAGGGCAACCCGAAGCTCTTCAACGAGTTGCTGAGAACGTCGCTCTCGTAAACGGGAACCGAGGGGCCGGGCGCAGGGCCTTGCCTCTCAATTTCGAACAGTCCTGACTCACGACGGAGGCGCCACTGGCGCCTCCTGTTCGTGCGGAACTCATTGAGAGGCAAGGCCCTGCGCCCGGCCCCTCGGTTCCGTGACGACTCGGCCGTTCGGGTCAGGTGGGCTGATAGGAAAGATGGTGGCGGAGGCGTAAAATGCGCCTCCGCCTTTTGAATGTGATGAAAGTGTGGCGAAATGAGCTTAAAACTTCCGTAAACGTGATATTTCCCACATTTTACCTAGGGTAAAATGTGGGAAATATCACGTTTACGGAAGTTTCTTTGCGGGAGGTTCGGTCATGCAGCGAGATATCATTGCCAAGCTTAACGCTTGGAAAGCGTCAGAATATCGTAAGCCGCTTATCCTTAAGGGGGCGCGCCAGGTTGGAAAGACGTGGGCGCTTAAGGAGTTCGGCCGAACCTCGTACCTCAATTTTGTGTATCTGACGCTCGAGGAGCCGTCACCTGGGGTACAGAGCGAGTACGCTCAGTTTTTCGAAGGTACGCGCGATCCTCGACGGATCATCTCAAATCTTTCCCTGGCACTTGGACAGCCTATCGAGCCCGGCGAAACGCTGCTTATTATTGATGAGATCCAGGATTGTCCTTCTGCAGTCGGCGCCCTTAAATACTTCTGTGACGAGGCCCCCGAGTATCATGTCGCATGCGCAGGGTCTTTGTTGGGCGTTCGCTTGTCCCGTGAGACCAGCGCTTTTCCGGTGGGAAAGGTCGAGTTCATGGAGATGCGCCCCATGAGCTTTTCCGAGTTTCTGAAAGCCGAGGGCGCTGCAAACTACGACGAATACCTTGGCGGCCTGGATCAGATCGAGACAGTGCCCGATTTCTTCCATGTCCGTCTCGTCGAGCATCTTCGTCGTTATTTTGCATGCGGCGGCATGCCAGAGGCTCTTGGCCGGTGGGTGGAGACGGGCGATATCGTTCGGGTCGATAAGGTGTTGTCTGATCTCTTGGATTCCTACGAGCGCGATTTTGCCAAGCATGGTGGCCGTGCGCAGTTCGCCAAGCTTTCACAAATATGGAACTCGATTCCAGCTCAGTTGGCGCGCGAGAACAAAAAGTTCGTTTGGGGTGCGGTGCGCGAGGGGGCTCGTGCTCGAGAATACGAGGATGCTCTGGAATGGCTTGCCGATGCTGGGCTCATCACGGCGGTTCGCCTTAATGCTGCTGGTGGTGTGCCGCTCTCTGCGTACGATGACCTCAAGGCATTTAAGGTCTACTGTCTTGATGTCGGCTTGCTGCGCCGCATGGCAAGGCTGGATGCGTCCGCTTTTGCCATCTCGGATGCGCTATTTTCGGAGTTCAAAGGTTCGTTCGCCGAGAACTATGTGCTTCAGGCATTGCTTTCACAGTTAGATGCTGCTCCGCGTTATTGGACAAACGAGAAGCCGAAGCACGAAGTCGATTTTTTGATTCAAGTCGGAAACGAAATCGTTCCCGTCGAGGTCAAATCGGGAGAGGTCGTTCATTCCAAGAGCCTTAAGTACTATGCCGACAAGCATGCGGAGACGACTCCATTGAGGGTCCGCTACTCACTTAAGAACCTAAAGCTCGACGACGGGGTGCTCAACATTCCGTTGTATTTGGCTGATCGATCTGTCCCTCTTATCAAAAAGGCACTTGATCGTGCACATCTTGACGTTTAGATCCTGGGTGAGCTGACGGACGGCGGCTAATTAATCGCTCCGTTACGGCCAGGGAGCCTGGGCCTTAGCGATGCTTGCTTCGCCAAGCCGTGGGTGTCATGCCGGTGTGTTGCTTGAATGCTTGGGCGAAGGCGGCCTGCTGAGGGTAGCCTAGACGCTCTGCCACCTGCGCTATCGTGAGCGCACTATCGGCCAAAAGGTCCTGTGCTCGCTCCATACGGCGTCTGCGAATGTAGGCGCCCAGGGACTCGCCAGTTTGGGCCTTAAAGGTGGCGCATAGTTTGGAGCGGCTTGTGTAGAGCCTCTCGGCCACCTCGTTGATACCCACACGTCTGCCTTTGTCGAGCGCGCGCTCAATCATTGCCGTTGCTTCTTCGGCAATGGTTATGCTGACGCGTGTGTCTGCTGCCTGCCGCGCCTGCTTGTGGGCCGCGCGCGAACAGGCGAGCTCCGCGACCATGGTCTCCACGATGCCCTGCATATAGACATGTCCGCCTGCGGTGCGGGCGCGTTCCTCGTTAATTCGGCGCAGCGTGTGGCAGATGGCAGACGTCGCTTCCTCGTGCCATGGCTCGGCAAACGCCTCAAAGATTCCCGCGAACTCGGTGGGATAGCGGTGCTCCAGTTCGTCAAAATATCCAGGCAAAAAGAGCACCGAGCGCGAGTGATAAAGCTCCCCCGCAAACAGCGGGCTTAATTCCTCGCCACAGTTATCTTGGATAAAGCTGCAAACGGCATTGTTTGGCCACGGTCCATGCAATGGTTTAAGGTTCGCGGGCGTTATGCCAGCCTCGGGCATGCATGTAAGTGTGGGCGCGCTGACCTCGCTCACGCAGGCGTATGGCTCGGGTGTGTATTCGGCCAGGTACATATCGTGCGTCGGGGTGATGAAATGCTCCATGACGATGCAGGCAGGGGAGAGAGGCATGATCCATGCGCGGCCGTGCGCCCGGTCGTTTGCCACCTCGCCGGTAAAGACGGCACCCTTGCCGGCAAGCTCCAGGCCAAACTGCTCAAACTGCGGTGCGTAGAGCTCGGTTATGTCGGTCGCTGCCCGCCGTATTTGCAAAAGCGTCCCTTTCCTTTGCAGAAACGTCCACGCCTGGCTTGATTGTGAGCCATGGCTAACACATCAATGATAAGTTCATTACGGTTAACTCTCAAGCCGTTAGAAAGGAATCTCATGGCAAAGGGATCAAAAAGGGAAGGCGGCGGTATCGGCGAGTTGCTCGCGTATGCCGGTGACCGCAAATTCCTAACGTATTTGGGCATGGCGCTCTCGGCGCTCTCGCAGCTGCTGAGCTTTGGCCCGTACGTGTGCATTTGGCTTGTCGCGCGCGACCTGATCGCCGTGGCGCCCAACTGGAGCGAAGCCACTAACATCGCGATGTACGGTTGGTGGGCCGTGGGTTTTGCCCTGGTAAGCATCGTAGCTTATTTCGTGGGGCTCATGTGCACGCATCTGTCCGCGTTTCGCTGCGCGTCCAATATCCGTAAGGCTACGAGCGAGCACCTGCTTAAGCTGCCGCTTGGCTACTTTGACACGCACGCCACCGGCGAGCTGCGTCGTGTTGTAGACGGATGCGCCGCCTCCACCGAGACTTTGCTCGCACACATGCTGCCCGATATCGCAGGCGCCGCCGCCATGGTCGTGGGCTTGCTCGTGCTGCTTTTCGCGCTCGATTGGCGTTTGGGGGCGGCATGCCTTATCTCGGTCGTCGTTTCGTTTGGCGCCATGACCGCCATGATGGGCGGCAAGGGCGGCGAGTTTATGAAGGCCTACATGGGAGCGCTGGTCAAGATGAACAAGACCGGCACCGAATACGTACGCGGCATCCCCGTGGTCAAGGTGTTTCAGCAGACGGTCTACTCCTTTAAGGCCTTCCACGATGCGATCGCCGAATACGCCGACATGGCACAAAACTATGCGGGCACGTTCTGCCGAGGTCCGCAGGTACTCAACCTTACCGCGCTCAATGGTCTTGTGGCATTCCTGTTGCCCGTGGCGTTGCTGTTGGCGCCAGGCGAGACGGACTTTGCGCATTTTATGACCAACTTCACGTTTTACGCGATTTTTTCGGCCGTGGTACCGACGGCCATGACCAAGCTCATGTTTGTGGGCGAGGCCTCTCAGATGAGTGCCGATTCGCTGGCTCGCATCCGAAGCATCATGGATTCCAAGCAGCTCTCCGTGCCCGCCCAACCCAAGCACCCTGCCGGCGGCGACGTGCGATTTGAGGACGTGAGCTTTACCTACGAGGGTGCCGAAGCACCTGCTGTCAGCCATGTGAGTTTCAGCGTTCCCGCTGGTAGCACCCTCGCCCTGGTGGGTCCCTCGGGTGGCGGTAAGTCAACCTGCGCAAGCCTGATTCCGCGTTTTTGGGATGTCTCCTCGGGTCGAGTGCTCGTAGGCGGTGTGGACGTTCGCGATATGGATCCGCACGAGCTTATGGACCAGGTCGCCTTCGTGTTCCAGACCAACCAGCTGTTCCGGCAAACACTTGCCGATAACGTGCGCGCCTCCAAGCCTACGGCCACTGACGACGAAGTGCGTGCGGCCCTCTCCGCAGCTCAGTGTGACGACATTGTGGCCAAGCTCCCACGGGGCATCAATACCATGCTCGGTGCCGGCGGAGCATATCTTTCGGGCGGCGAGGTCCAGCGCGTGGCACTCGCCCGCGCGATCCTTAAAGACGCGCCTATCGTGGTGCTCGACGAGGCCACGGCGTTTGCCGATCCCGAGAACGAGGCGCTCATCCAGCGCGCCTTTAGCAAGCTGGCGGCGGGTCGCACGGTCATTATGATTGCGCACCGACTCTCGACCGTGGTGGGCGCAGACCAAATCGTGGTGCTCAACCAGGGCAGCGTGCAGGAGTCGGGTACCCATGCCGAGCTGCTGTCCCAAGAGGGTCTGTATGCCAAGATGTGGGCCGAATACGAACAGGCCGCGAGCTGGAAAATCACTGCAGCGACCGCGGATGCCGCCGTCACGAAGGGAGGCGAGGCCTAAATGTTCGCCTCATTCCAAAAGAAGTATTTCCTATCCGATAAAGGCGTCGCCGGCGTAAAACGCGGCATTTTCTGGACCACGCTCACTAATCTCATTACCATGGCCGGCATGGGCTTTTTATTCCTGGTTATGGCCGGCTTTGTCGAGCATCTCGCCAGCGGGGCTGACCTGCCGGATGCCCTGCCGATCGTGGGTGGCCTCCTGGTCTTTTTCGTGTTGCTCTTTGCCTCTAACTGGCAGCAGTATTACTACACCTACTGCATCTTTTACGAGGAGTGCGGCAAGCAGCGCATGGAGATCGCCGAGCGCTTGCGCAAACTGCCGCTGTCGTTTTTTGGTCGTCGTGATCTGGCCGATTTAACCGAGACCATCATGGGTGACGTCCAGGCCATGGAGCACGCCTACAGCCACGTGCTGGGAGAGCTTTGGGGTGCCATCATCGCAAGCGCCATTGTGTTCGTGGCGTCGCTGTTCTTTTGCTGGCAGCTGGCGATCGCGGCGTTTTGGAGCGTTCCCGTGGCCTTTGCCGTGCTGTATCTAACACGCGGCCCCATGACTCCGGTGTTCGATCGCGTGCGTGCCGAGAAGGTCAAGGTTACCGAGGCGATCCAAGAGACGCTCGACTGCGTTCGCGAGATCCGCGCCACCAACCAGGAGGCCCATTATCTTGAGGGACTCAACGTTGTGATCGATGCCGAGGAGCATGAGACCACCAAGGGCGAGCTCGCTAACGGGCTTTTGGTCAACTCCGCCTTTGCTATCCTGCGTCTGGGCATTGCCACCACGCTGGTCACGGGCGCCGCGATGGTCGCCTCCGGGCAGGTCGACTTTTTGGTGATGTTTGCCTTCCTGCTTATGGTGAGCCGTATCTATGCGCCCTTTGACCAGGCGTTAATGTTAATGTCCGAGCTGTTTGCCGCCGAGTCGTCTGCCAAGCGCATGCGTTCCATCATGGAAGAGCCTGTGGCGCGGGGCAGCGAGAAATTTGAGCCCGCGGGCCACGATGTGGTGTTCGATCACGTGGCATTTGGCTATGGTGCGGGCGAGGACGGCCGCGCCGGCGAGAAAGTTCTTACCGATGTGAGCTTTACCGCCAAGGAAGGCGAAGTCACGGCGCTGGTCGGTCCTTCGGGTTCCGGTAAGTCTACGGTGAGCCGCCTGGCCGCGCGCTTTTGGGATGCCACCGAAGGTACGGTCACCGTGGGTGGCGTGGATGTTGCGAGCGTTGATCCCGAGGTGCTGCTGCGCGACTATGCCATTGTGTTCCAAGACGTGCTGCTCTTTGACGACACGGTGATGGGAAACATCCGCCTCGGGCGTCGTGACGCCACCGATGAGGAAGTGCTTGCGGCCGCGCGTGCCGCCAACTGTGACGAGTTCGTGAACCGCATGCCGCAGGGCTATGACACTATGATCGGAGAGAACGGCTCCAAGCTGTCCGGCGGCGAGCGTCAGCGCATCTCTATCGCCCGCGCGCTGCTCAAAGACGCGCCAATCGTGCTGTTAGACGAGGCGACGGCAAGCTTGGATGTGGAGAATGAGACCGTGGTACAGCAGGCGCTCTCCCGTCTGCTTGCAGGTAAGACGGTTATCGTGATTGCGCACCGCATGCGTACGGTGGAAAATGCCGACAAAATCGTTGTGCTCAAGGATGGTGTGGTTGCCGAGCAGGGCACTCCGGCGCAGC
This sequence comes from uncultured Collinsella sp., assembly GCA_900541125.1. Taxonomy (GTDB): domain Bacteria; phylum Actinomycetota; class Coriobacteriia; order Coriobacteriales; family Coriobacteriaceae; genus Collinsella. Next base: position 36,083 of record UQIK01000015.1, on the reverse strand, counting down.
TCAAGGCGGCAGGTGGAGAATTCGCCCGCATGGTTGCGCTGCAAAAGGAGGCGGCGGACTGGCAGCTGTAGGAATATGACAAAGGGGCAGTCCCTTTGTCATATTGAGTTCATCCCCATAGTTTCCAAAAAGTTAACCTTTGTTGAACTTAATAGTTAGATAAACTAAACTATTTTCCAAAAGTGTGCTCGAGCAAACTTGTTTACTCGGGTGCTGAGGCACCGTGCCGCGTCCAATGCGGCAAAAGGGAGAGGCAACATGAAGAAGTCGACGTTCAATACCCTGCTTGTCGGTGGCGGTTTTCTGCTTGGTACGGCTGGCATCAAGCTGCTCACCAGCGCTCCGGTAAAGAATGCCTGCGTGCAGGGTATCGCGTGCGGCATGCGCATCAAGAACTGCTACCAGGACATGGTCGAGCAGGCCAAGGCTAATGTCGACGACATGGTTGCCGAGGCGGCCTACATCACCCAGAGCGAGGCCGCTGCTGACGAGGCAGCCGAGTAACGCTCCCAGGCACAAACTATGAGATTCTCGATTATTAGCGAGATCCCCGGCAGGACCCGTCTTCAATTGGCGGGTCCTGTGCCAGAGAGCGATCTCGATGCACTTCTTAAGCTTGGCGGCGACATTGACGGCGTGCACAAGGTGCGCGTGTATGGCCGCATTGGCCAGATGGCACTGGAGTACGACGAGTCGCACCGCGCGAGCGTGCTCGACGCCTTGGGCGCACTCGATGCTCAAGCTATCGCGGATGCCAAGTCGGGCTACGTGATGCAACTCGAGCCGCGCAAGCACAAACTCGTTATGGACCTGGCGACACTCGTCGGTGCCCATTACGCACGTCGCTGGTTCTTGCCGACGCCTCTGCGTGCGGTGTTTGTCGTGGCCGGTTACATGGCATTTTTGCGCGCTGCCCTTCATGAGCTGGCTCAGCCGCGCCTGACCGTTCCCGTGCTCGACGCTTCGGCCATCGGCATTTCGTTCGTCAAGCGTGATGTCGACACCGCGGGCCAGACGATGTTCCTGCTCAACGTGGGCGAGCTGCTCGAGGACTACACCCGCGCCATGAGCGAAAACGAGCTCATCAACTCGCTGCTCGACGTGCCCGACAAGGCGCAAAAAGTCGTCGGCGACACCGAGGTAAGCGTTGCCGCCACCGAGCTCGAGCCCGGCGATTTGGTCGCCGTGCGCACCGGCATGTCCATCTGCATCGACGGCGTGGTCGAGCAGGGGAGCGCCATGGTCAACCAGGCGACCCTGACCGGCGAGCCGCTGGCCGTCGAGCGCAGCGTGGGCGACGACGTGTTCGCAGGCACCGTCGTGGAAGACGGTAGCATCTTGGTGCGCGTGCGCGCCAACACGGCGCAGACCAAACTGCGCTCGATCGTCTCGCTCGTGCAGACGGCCGACTCGCTCAAGTCCGAGGGCCAGTCGCATATGGAGGACCTCGCCAACAAGATCGTCCCGTGGAACTTCCTGCTTGCGGGCTTGGTTGCACTCACCACGCGTAGTCTCATTAAGACCTCGGCGGCGCTGATGGTCGACTACTCGTGTGCACTCAAGCTCACGGGTTCCGTCGCCGTCATGACCGCTATGAGCGATGCTGCCAAGATGGGCGTCATGGTCAAGGGCGCCAAGTACTTTGAGTCGTTTGCCAAGGCCGACACCATTGTGTTTGATAAGACCGGTACGCTGACCGAGGCGCAGCCGCGCCTGGCTTGCGTGCTGACGACCGACGGCTGGAGCGAGGACGAGGTCCTGCGCCTTTCTGCTTGCTTGGAGGAACATTTCCCGCATCCGGTGGCGCGTGCCGTGGTCAACGCCGCTCGCGAGCGCGGGCTCGAGCACCGCGAGCGTCACGCTGCCGTCGAGTATATTGTGGCGCACGGCATCGCTTCGTCCATTGAAGGGCGTCGCGCCATCATCGGTTCCGCGCACTTTGTATTTGAGGATGAGAGCGCGCAGCTCGAGTCCGACATTAAGGAGCGCATTGAGTCCCAGATGCAGGGCCTGTCGCCGCTGTATCTGGCGGTCGATGGCAAGGTCGTCGGCGTGCTCGGCATCGAGGACCCGCTTAAGCCCGGGGTCCGCGAGGCCATCGCCGACTTGCACGCGTTGGGCGTTAAGCACGTGGTCATGCTCACGGGCGACTCCGAGCGCACGGCCGAGCGCATTGCTCGCGAGGCGGGCGTCGATGAGTTTAAGGCCGAGCTGCTGCCCGAGGACAAGTACGCGTATGTGGAGCGCATTAAGAGCGAAGGGCGCCATGTTGCCATGGTGGGCGACGGCGTTAACGATTCGCCGGCACTCGGTTTGGCTGACGTGGGCCTGGCGATGGGTGGTGGAAGCGACATCGCCAAGGAGGTCGCTGATATCATCCTGACCGATACGGATCTGGCTGCAATCGTGCGTCTACGCCGCATGAGCCAGGGGCTTATCGACCGTCTGACGAGCTCCTACTCTAAGGTGATGCTCACCAACTCGGCGCTGTTGGCATTGGGTATTACCGGCATGATCACTCCGCAGGCGTCGTCGCTGCTGCACAATGGCTCGACGATTGCCTACAGCCTGAGCAACGCGAAGGCTTACCTGCATTAGCAGACGTGTTCGCCCACGTTATCTGGCCTGCGCCCAGACGGCATCGGTGTCGTCCGGGCGCAGGCCTTTTGCATTTGAACATTTGCTAACTTCTCTATATAGTGTTGCTAGCAAGGCTAGCAATTGAAGGGAGCGAGATCGACGTGGGTGCTGTTAGCGGCATGGCGCAGGTGAATGTTCGCGTAGATCGCTCGGTTAAAGAGCGCGCCGAGGAAGCGTTGCGGCTTTCGGGCAGGTCGCTGCCCGAGCTCATCAAAAAGGTGGTGGCCAAGGTCGCACAGGGTGGCGGGCAGTGCGAGGAAGTGCTTGCGGCCGTCGACGACCGGCAGCAGACCGTCGCGCCCGATACGCCGTTCGCCGCGTCGTGGGCAGCGGCAGACCGGCTTTATGCAGATTTGGGCATCGCTACGTCGCCCGTATCTGATGATCGCGATTGGGACGCAATCTATTCCGAAGCCATGGACGAGCGCTATCGCCAAAAGGGGATGATCCTGTGAGCGGAGCCCTTCTTAAAATCATGGTGGATGCGAATGTGTGGGTTGATTCGTTTTGTGTTGACCATGCCGAGTCGCTTGCTGCGCGTGCGTTTATTGGGCAGGCGGCGGAGACGGGGGCGTTGCTGTTCTTTCCGGTGCATATCGCCAAGGACGTGCTGCATGTTGTCCAACACGAGCTGAAGCGTAGCGTTCTTGCCAGCGGGGGAGCGCTCGACGAGGCATCTGCCCGTGCAATTGGCAATGCAGCGTTGGCGTTTGTTCGGAGCATGACCGAAAACGCCACGGCCGTGGGTGCAGATGCGTCGGACCTTTGGCTGGCCGACAAATACTTAGCGCTCCATCGCGATTACGAGGACAACTTGGTGCTCGCCGCGTGCAAGCGCGCGCAGGTCGATTACTTGGTGACCAACGATCGTAAGCTGCTCGAACATGCCGATCTTGCAGCAAAGACCCCGCGCCAAATGATGCCAATTCTGGCTTTGACCGAACGTGGCGGCGCGGCTATCGGTTGACGCGAACTGTTTGCGGGCCTCTTGGACGACGATGCGCCAAGGGACCCGCGTCTGCTATTTACAAAAGCTCGGCCTTAATGGCGGGACTTTCTGCGAGCTGCTCGGCTGCCTTTTCGTCGGAGCTGTCGAGTGCTGCCAGACTGCGGTAGACCCACTCGTTGACCTGGGTGTTCTTGACGCCTGCGGTCTGCATAAGGGTGCCTACCTCGCGGATTGCTGCGAGCAGATCGGCTTTGGGACCCGCGAGCTCGACCTCGATGCCGTGGTAGGCGGTCACGCCGCGGTTCTCACTTACATGGTCGATAAAGCCCTCGACGGTCTCAAGCTGCTGGGCGAGAGCTGCATCATCGTTAGTGTCCAGCGCGACGAGTGCGTTCGATACCGTGAGGGCGGGATGTCCGCAGGGGACAAAGCCCTCGATGACATCCATAGCTTCGGTAATGGTTGAGCCCAGGCCTGCGAGGGCATTGACGAGTTGCTGCTTGGTATCCATAATGGTCCTTTCGACGGTTCAATTTTGCTTGGCGAAAATATACGTGACGCGATCGGTAGCAAAAGTGCGAAGTGCGGCACACATTGGGGTCTTCACAGCTCGTGCATAGAACAGCTGTCTGCCTTTAGAACGTGGTAAGATAGCTATCCACGAGCGGGGTTCACCCCGCGTGTTCCTTGAAAAGTCGACGGGTGTTGGGCGCTCGTGCCCAATGCCATCCAGACTTTCCCGACATTCGGGGGCGACTGGTTTCGACACGATAGCTCTGAGAGAGGAAGCAAGCCGAGGTCTCCTCGCCTCGTTAAACAGGGGTACCGTCAAATTGAATTGACAACAACTCTTCTTTTGAGCCTATGGCTCTCGCTGCTTAGTTTATAGCGGCGCGTCAACCCGGTGATTTCCCCGACACCGGCGCGACGTCATGTTAGGGGAATGCTCCTGCGCACGTAATCGGTATGGCGCGGGCTAAGACCGAACCGGTTGGGATGCCGCGAGCGTGTCGCTGCGCGCAAAGCGTCCGAGACAAAACCAGCGACTGAGCTTGGAGATGCCAATCAGGGGGCTTTCGTGGACCGGAGTTCGATTCTCCGCGCCTCCACCATAAGTAACAGGCAGGTAGATATTTATATCTACCTGCCTTTTTATTTCTAGTCCGTACCGCGGAGAATCGAACTCTGTGCAGGGCGCGAGCGTTAAACAAACGCGGAGCGTTTGTAGCGAGCGGGCGAGGACGCCGGCAGGCGGCCGAAGCCGGTGCGGATTTGCGAAGCAAATACGCGGATCCTCCGCGCAATGCTTCAGCCAGATATAGATGCGATGCCGACGGCATTTCTGCTGGCTGTGCCTCGCGCCGACAGATCTCCTTCATCCGCGGAGAATCGAACTCTGTGCAGGGCGCGGGCGTAAAGAAAACGTCGCGTCAACGCAGGCCGGGACGCGCTTTCCCAACGGCAGCCCAGGCGGAAAGTCCATCCCGGAATCCGCGCTCAGACTGGGACGTAGTTTCCGGATGGCGCCTCAAGCGGAAACTGCGACCCGGAATCCTCATTCGGAATGGGATGCAATTTCCAAATGAATGGCTAGCGGAAAGTCCATCCCGGAATCCGCGCTCAGAACGGGACGCGCTTTCCCAATGGCAGTCCAAGCGGAAAGCGCATCCCGGAATCTCGCCTCAAACTGGGACACACTTTCCGCTTCACCTGCCGCCTCGAAAAACCCGTGCGCTCGCCATCCCAAAACTGGGTAGAAGAAGGCCAAAACGCAATCGCAGGAGGTCAACATGACTGCAGAAGATAAGGCAAAGAACGCCGGCAAGGTCGCGCTCGTCCTGGAGGGCGGCAGCTTCCGCGGGCAATTTACCGCGGGCGTGCTCGACGTTCTCATGGAGGCTGGCGTCGAGATTCCGGCTGTCTACGGTGTATCGGCCGGCGCCCTCAACGGCGTGAACTACAAGTCGCACCAGATCGGCCGTGCCAACCGCATCAACCTGGCTTTCTGCAACGACAACCGCTTCATGGGCGCCGCATCGTTTGCGTCCACGGGCTCTATCGTCGGCTACGACTTTATCTTCAACGATGTCCAGGACCGCCTGGATCCCTTTGACAACGAGACGTTCGACGCCAGTCCCATCGAGATGTACGCCGTTGCGACGGACATGCTGTTTGGAACCGCTGCCTACCTGCCGGTCAAAAGCGCCGTGCTCGATCTTGACGCTGTGCGCGCATCGACGTCGCTGCCGCTGGTGACGCCGCCGGTCGAGATTGACGGGCACAAATACGTCGACGGTGGCGTAGCCGATTCGATCCCCATCGAGCATGTGCTGGAGGAGGCGGGCTTCGACCGTGCGGTCGTCATCGTCACGCAGGACCGCTCATACGAGAAAAAGCCTTACGAGTTTATGCCTGCCGCGCGCGCCCGCTATGCCGACTACCCCTATCTGCTCGAGGGAATCGAGACGCGCCACGACCGCTACAACATACAACGCATGCACCTGTGGAAGTATGAGCGCGAGGGCCGTGCGTTGGTCGTCGCTCCGCAAAAGCCGGTCGAGGTCGGCCATGTCGAGCACGATTCGGCAAAGCTTTTGGACCTGTATATCCAGGGCCGTCAGGAGGCAAAGCGCCTGCTCGCGGAAATCCAAGAGTTCGTTGAGCGCTAGCGACGGCGAACCCTCAAAAAATGACAACAGCTAAAGAGCTGGGAAAATCACGGCTCGTGGATGACATGTGCAGAAACTCTGGTCGGAGCCAAAATACCTGTTGACTCGTACGGCGAGCGGGGTAATATGGACGGGTTACTTGCAGAGCCCCGTGAATCTCTGTAACAACACGTACTGTACATGGAGGAGTCTAAGTGATTTCGAAATCGACTCACTACGCCAAGCAGGGCGAGGTCCAGCGCAACTGGGTTCTCGTCGACGCCGATGGTGCTGTCCTGGGCCGTCTTGCCACCCAGATCGCAATGATCCTGCGCGGTAAGAACAAGCCCCAGTTCACGCCCAACAGCGACTGCGGCGACTTCGTTGTCGTCATCAACGCCGATAAGGTCCAGCTTACCGGTAACAAGGCCGACACGAAGACCTATTATCGCCACAGCGGCTACAACGGCGGCCTCAAGGCTGAGAGCTTCCGCCAGGCTATGGAGAAGCACCCGGAGAAGGTCATCGAGCGCGCCGTTCGCGGTATGCTGCCCAAGACCACCCTCGGCCGTGCCCAGATGACCAAGCTTAAGGTCTACGCTGGTGCCGAGCATCCGCATGCTGCCCAGAACCCCACGAAGATTGAGCTGGAGGCTTAAAGATGGCTGAGAACACCGTTGTCTACCAGGGTACCGGCCGTCGTAAGAACGCCGTCGCCCGCGTCCGTCTCGTCCCCGGCACCGGCAAGGTGACCATCAACAAGCGTGACGCCGAGCAGTATTTCGGCCGTCATCAGCTCGTTGAGAACGCCCTTGCTCCCTTCAAGGTGACCGACACCGCCGGTCAGTTCGACGTTATCGCTCTGTGCGATGGCGGCGGCATCTCCGGTCAGTCCGGCGCTCTGCGCCTGGGTATCGCTCGCGCTCTTCTGAACGCTGGCGACTACCGTGCTGACCTCAAGAAGGCCGGTTTCCTTACGCGCGATGCTCGCGTGGTCGAGCGCAAGAAGTACGGCCTCAAGAAGGCCCGCCGCGCTCCCCAGTTCTCCAAGCGCTAAGGTTTTATCTCCTTTCGAGATACAATGTACAAGCGGGGCCTGCCGATTCCTCGGCGGGTCCCGCTTTTCTTTTTCGACTAGGGTGGGCGGTTGCATATCGCCTGCTAGGGAAGGAGCGATCCTATGCCCCAGAACATCTTCGGTACCGACGGCGTCCGTGGCGTCGCCAACGCCGATCTTTCGTGCGACCTCGCGTTTCGTCTGGGTCGCGCGGCGACCAAGTTTCTTGGTCCGGACATCTGCATCGGCCGCGACACGCGTCTTTCGGGCACCATGCTCGAGAGTGCTCTGACCGCCGGCATTATGGCCGAGGGCGGCCGTCCGCACTGCTGCGGCGTCATCCCCACGCCTGCCGTGGCACTGCTCACCGTTCAGAACGAGCTCGATGGCGGCATCGTCATCTCCGCTTCGCACAATCCGCCGGAGTTCAACGGCATCAAGTTCTTTAGCCGCAAGGGCATGAAGCTTCCCGACGCGGTCGAGGAAGAGATCAGCGCCTGGGTCATGTCCGAGGAAGCCATGGCTGCCGACACGCTGCCGACCGGTGCCGGCGTGGGCCACATTATCAAGATGAAGGACGCACGCAAGGCATATGTCGATCATGCCATCGATACGCTTGATGGCCTGAGGCTCGACGGCTTGGTCGTTGCCGTCGACTGCGGTCACGGTGCTTCTTGCCAGACCACGCCCGCCGCACTGCAGCGCCTAGGTGCCACGGTCCATGCCATCAATACCGATTACTGCGGCACTGACATTAACGTTGAGTGCGGCTCTACGCACCTCGAGCCCCTGCGCGAGCTCGTGCTGCGCACCCATGCTGACATCGGTCTGGCCCACGACGGCGACGCCGACCGCGTACTGTTCGTGGACAGCGAGGGCAATGAGATCGATGGTGACTACATCCTGGCTATCTGCGGTTCTGACCTTGCCGCTCGCGGCAAGCTCGCCAACTCCGAGATCGTCTCGACCGTCATGTGCAACCTGGGCTTTTCCATCGCTATGAAGGAGCAGGGCTTCGAGATGGTCCAGACCGCCGTGGGCGACCGCTACGTTCTGGAGCGCATGCTCGCGGACGGCGCCGTCATCGGCGGCGAACAGTCCGGCCACATCATCTTCCTGGAGCACAACACCACCGGTGACGGCCTGGTGACGGCTCTGCAACTGCTGGCCGTGCTCAAGCGCACCGGTCGTACCCTCACCGATCTTGCCGGCATCATGAAGAAGTACCCGCAGGTACTCGTCAACGTGCATTCCGACAACAAGGCTGGTCTGGACGATTGCCAGCCCATCTGGGATGCCGTCGCTGCTGCCGAGAAGGAGCTTGACGGCCGCGGCCGCATTCTGGTGCGCCCGAGCGGTACCGAGCCGCTGGTCCGCGTGATGGCCGAGGCCGAGACGCACGAGCTGACCCAGCGCGTTGTCGACGACATCGTCGAGGTTGTCAAGCGCGAACTTCCTTAATGGTCAAAAACGGGTGCCAAGTGGTAAACTGTTAAGGTTATTTTGGTTGATCGGTATGTCCGAGGGGGAGCATGTTCACTAAAGTCCTAAGGTCTTTTGGTATGCGTGGTCGAGTCCTTACGTTGGATGCTCCCATCTCGGGTGACGTCATTCCGCTCTCCGAGGTAAACGATCAGACGTTTGCCACCGGCCTTTTGGGCCAGGGCGTGGCGATTCAGCCCACCGGAACGCGCGTGATCGCGCCGGCTGATGCCAAGGTCGAGGCCATTTTTCCCACGGGACATGCCGTTGCGCTTAACACGGTCGATGGCTTGGACGTGCTCATCCACGTTGGTTTGGACACCGTTCAGCTCGAGGGTAAGCACTTTACCGTACATGCGCAAGTGGGTGACATCGTCCATAAGGGCGATGTGCTCATTGAGTTCGATCGCGAGGCAATTGCTGCCGAGGGCTACGATGTGACGGTTCCCATCTTGGTATGCAACTCCGTTGAGTTCTCAAGCATCAAGGGCTCCGTTGGCGTGCATGTCGAAGAGATGGACCAGCTCATCGTTGCTCGCGAGCGCTAGCAAGTGCACGTGGCCATTAGCCTACAATTCAAACACGTTTACGGAGGGCGCCCTTGAAAGAGGACGCCCTCCGTGGCAAGATGGGATTTGTCCGAAGCTAAAAGGCTTTGGGTCACCGTGGACGGGCAGGGGCCTCGACGCGGTTAGACACGAGACGCATACATTACGCGACCTCGCCCTGGTGGCCGCACACGTTGGTTGCGGCCGACGCGGGCCGCGGGCAAGTGCTTGTAAGGGAGCCTTGCCTCTCTTGTACGAGAAAGGACGCGTAATGAAGATCATTAAAGCTAAAGACTACGAGGATATGAGCCGCAAGGCCGCTAATATCATCTCGGCCCAGGTTATCCTCAAGCCCGACTGTGTGCTGGGCCTTGCCACCGGCTCCACCCCGATCGGTGCCTACAAGCAGCTCGCTGCTTGGTACAAGAAGGGCGACGTCGACTTTGCCGAGGTCAGCACCTACAACCTGGACGAGTATCGCGGCCTTTCGCACGACGATCCCCAGAGCTATCACTACTTCATGCGTGAGAACTTCTTCGATCACATCAACATCGACCTGAACAACACGCATGTGCCCGACGGTTCCAACCCCGACGCGGCCGCTGCCTGCTCTGAGTACGACAAGATCGTCGCCGCCGCCGGTTACCCGGATCTGCAGCTGCTCGGCATTGGCAACAACGGCCACATCGGCTTCAACGAGCCCGATGACCACTTCTCCAAGGGCACGCACTGCGTCGACCTCACCGAGAGCACCATTCAGGCCAACAGCCGCCTGTTCGACAGCATCGACGATGTTCCCCGTCAGGCCTACACCATGGGTACCCAGACCATCATGTATGCCCGCATGATCCTGGTCGTCGCCAATGGCGAGGCCAAGGCTCAGGCCGTACATGACATGTGCTATGGTCCGGTTACGCCCGAGTGCCCGGCTTCGATCCTGCAGCTGCACACTAACTGCGTTGTCGTTGCCGACGAGGCCGCCCTTTCGCTCTGCGAGTAGCGCGAATCCTGCAGCTCGACATAGCCTTGCCTAAGGCCTCCGCTTTGCGGGGGCCTTTTTGCTATCCCTTTTTGCCCACTTGACCAAAAACTTGCCGCAAGCTTGACGAATGCCGGATGTCCAACAGCTTGATTCATTCTATACCAGATTCTATGCAAAAATGCCACTAGAAGGTCGTAGACGGTAGTGGGTGCTAGGCGAGTTGAATGACATGGCTGGACCTTGTTCATCTGCGTTACACTGCCGCTTAGATGGGACAAGCTGACAAGCTCATTTAACTGCTTAAAGACCGATTAGTCGGGGGATTAATAACAGTCGGCCCTCGCTGTACAAAAACTTGCCGCTTGCGTACCAAAAGACAACCTAAAACACAAGGTCGCTCTATTCATAGCGCGGCTTGTATGGTCTTGCGGCTACAGTGTCCATACGGTCGAGTTGAGGAGCGGGCATGGTAAACGATTTGAGCAGTATAGACGAGCTCGAGCTGATGCCGCTGGGCGGAGGCTATATGGTGCGACGCGAACGCTTGATGAATGAGCTTATCGCCAAGGGCCGAAAGGCCGGCATCGTGGTTCTTTATGCGCCCGACGGGTTTGGGAAGACCTCGGTGCTGCTGCAGTACACCCATGAGGTTAAATGCGACCCGACGCGAGGCCCCGTGCGGATTATCGAGGCCGATCGCGCCACTGGGCGCGAGGTGTTTATGCAGCTCGAGGTGGTTACCGAAGAACTCAAAGACAAACCGCACTCCCTTATCGCGATTGATAATGTGCCAAACCTCGATCAGCACGATACCGAAGACCTCATCGACAGGATTCGCGGCCTGCGCGCTATGGGGGTTGGGGTCTTTATCTCCTGCCGTCCTTCAAATCGTCAGCTGATTCATGGGCTGGGCGATTCGGTTAAGATCAATGCGCAGATGCTCAAGGTGCATGCCTATGAGTATTCGGCGTGGGCATCGGCGTTTTCGATCAGCACATCGCTCGACTTCTATCAGCTCACGCAGGGCGTGCCCGAGCTGGTTTCGGCATTGCAGACGGGTCTGTATGGCCAAGGCGACGTAGCCGGCCTGCTCGAAAACGAGATTGTCAACGTATATGGCGCGGCACTTGCCGATCTGGCTTCGCTCGACAATAATGCGCTGTTTTGCGTGGCATGTCTCATGGTTTTGATGGGCGAGGGCAATATCGCAGAACTCGAGGCTTGCGGGATGAGGCTGTCGATGGTCGACCAGTCCTATTTTGTACGCGACTACCCGATCTTTGGCTTGGATCCCGCCGAGCGGAGTTTTACGTGTCTGGGCACGGAGGATAACGGACGCTTGCGCTTGCGTAAGTTGGTGGCCGAGATTCGCCCCGAACTTGTTCCGAGGGCGGCCCGGATTTTGCTTAAGGCGGGCCGATGCGATGCGGCGATGGGCCTGGCGGACGCCTTTTTGGGCCGTGAAGCGGTCCTTGAACTTGCTGGGCAGTATGGGGTCGATCTTGCTCTGACGGGGCACGGGGCCGATATCTGCCGAGCAGCGCTGGGCACGATCGATGCCGACGATCCGGCTCCAGAACCAACGCCTGCCGAGGCGCTTGGCGTATATCTGGCAGCGGTCAGCGTGTCCAATACAAAGCTCGCTCGCTATATGGCATCGGTTATCGAGCGCGGGGGCGAACGGGCGGCCTGCGAAATAGACCCTGTTTCATGGAGGGTGGCCCAGACACTGACGGCTGTTTGCTATGGGGATAACGGGCTTGGGCTTCCTACGAACCTGGCCGTGCCAGAAATCGAGACATCCCATACCGCTCTCGATATGTTGTCTGCGCATATCGAGGTCAAGCGCTGTCTGACTGAGCGGGGAGATGACGGCGGCGTTCTACAGCAGCTCAAAACGAGCAAGGCCTACGACTGCGAGCTCGACATCGCGGGGATTGTTCTACGGGCCGATAGCATGCTGGTGGAGCTCTTTGACGGGTCGTTTGCGGGAACCGACGAGCGCGACGACGAGATGACGGTGGTGCGGGAGGCGCTCGACGTACGCGGGCTTAAGGCGATGGCTATCTGGGTGCGCATGGTGTTGGCGGCACGGCGGCTCCTTTCCGGCTTGCCGGTAACCGACGATGCGGCGTTCAACGAGCTCGATCGTTTTGCCGTCCGCATGCGTGACAACCAGATTCAGCTGTTTGGGCTGTTGCTGGAAGGCTGGCAGTCGCTGGCAGAGGGACGGCCGGTTAATGCGAAGTTCCGTGCGGTCCAAGTGCTCAAACTTGCCGAGGAGTCGATTGCGTACATGCGCGATAACGCATTGCTGCTGGAGCGCGCGGCATATCTGCGTAACACCTCGATGGTTTCGGTGCGCGAGGAAGCGGAGTTGCTCGATATAAGCCAGACGCAGGTTGGTGGCGCAGAAGCCTGGATGGTGGCGCTGCATTTGGCCTGTGCGGGCCGAGACAGCGACCTTGCGGCCTGGATGTCCATGAATCGCGCGGGGATTCTGGAACCGTCGTATCGGCTCTTTGCGCGCCTTGCCATGCATTGTCTGGGCGAGCCGGCGGCCAGGATACGCAAGAAGCTTCCCGTGCGCGAGCTGTCGCGGTACTCGCTGCGCGACGATTTGGAAGGGGAGGGCGAGCGTCTGTTCCAGGCCGGCGAGGTTGAAGCCGTTGATACCATCGACCATATCGAGATTCGCATGTTTGGTGCGTTTCGCGCCGAGCGCGACGGGTTTCCCATCACGGACAAAATGTGGCGCCGCAAGAAGGCGGCGACGCTTGCCGAGCGGCTTGCGCTGGGCATGGATGCGCTCGTCGATCGTGAGACGCTGGCCATGGAGCTGTGGCCCCATGCCGAGTTCAATAGCGCCCGCAACAACCTGTACTCGACGATATCGCGCTTGCGGTCGGCTTTGGGACCGACGCCGGATGGCAAGTCGTGTGTGCTCATCCAAAATGAATGCATTGGACTCAACGGCGACTACGTCAAGACCGATGTACGGCTGTTTGACCAGATAAGCCGCGAGGTTTTGGGAAATCGCACGGGTGCGCGCGGACCCCATTTAGTTGAGCTGTGCCTTAAGATTGAGCAGCTTTATGCCGGACCGCTGTATGTTCCCAATGGCTGTAATCCCACCTACTTTTTGCGTATGCGACGCATCATGCAGTCAAAGTACATCGATTGCATGATTAAGGGAGCAAATGCCGCTCTAGAAGAAAACGATCTGCAGTCGGCGATTTGGCTGGCAGAGTCGGGGCTTCGGCAGGAAACGGCGCGTGAGGATATGGTGCGCTGCGCCATGCGCGTCTACAGTGCGGCGGGGCGGCGACGCGATATCGTTGAGCTATACAGCGGGCATATGCACCATCTGAGGGAGCAGGTCAATGGCGTGCCCGAGCCCGAGACGCGGCGTCTATACGAGCGCTTGGTGGAGGGGCGGCTCAATCGCGTGCTGGTCGAGCGATAAAAAAACGGGCGCCCGAAGTACTTGGGCACCCGTAAGCTTGCTATGTGTTGGCTCGCCGGATCATTGGCTCTTAGACGAGCTTGATCTTCTCGATGTCCTTGCGCGAGGACTCGCGATACAGCGAGAACTTGCGGCCGATGACCTGGACGACCTCGGCGTGGCAGCGCTCAGCGAGCTCTTCGGCGGCCTCGCGGGCGGAAAGACTGGAGCCATCGAGCACGGAGCACTTAACGAGCTCGTGCTTCTCCAGGTAGGCGACCGTCTGCTCGACGGTGCCCTCGTTGACGTCGGACTTGCCGATGATGATGGCGGGGTTGAGGTGATGGGCCATGCTGCGAAGCTGCTTGACCTGGGCTCCTGTCAGTGCCATGGGTTCTCGCTTTCTATGTATGGGGCGCCCCGCGACGGGGCCTTAATCTACGTGAGCTGTCCCACGATAGCGCAGGAACGGCGCGGTGTGGAGCGCGTTTGCCCAGTTCAAAAAGAATGCGGATGCCGAGTGAGTGGGCGGTGCGGGCTGCGAACAGGCTATGAGCTGGGCGCGGAGACCGGCTCCCATGCAATAAATGCCCAACGAACCTTGCGGACATGATCGAGCATATAGCGCCCCTGCGGCACGCCCTTGGAGCCCGGCTCGCCGGCATGGGGGTTCTCGATCATGTGTTGGGCGATGTAGTCGCGCAGACGGTCGACCTTATCCTCGTTGCCATGCTCAAGCATGCGGGAAAAGTCCGCCACACCTGCCTCAAGGCTATCGAAGGTATCGCGACGAGGCGATTCAAAGTACGTAACCTGCGGCAGGGCGCCCATTTGAATGAGGATGTTGAAGGCGTACACAAAGCCATTACTGCAGGTAACCGAGGCACCGATAGCGTTCATCAAGTGCAGATCATAGCGCGGGCTGGAGTTGGCAACCATCGTGACAGCACAACGCCGACGAGCCGTACGGTCAAGCTTGGCAAGCGCACCTTTTAGATTGGTCGTCGTAACCGACCGACTGGCAAAGGCAACATCCACCGCTTTCGCGACCGGTCCAACCAAATCCCAATCATCATCCCAAGCGAGCTCAAGCGGCGTAATGCGATCCTCGAGCCCATAGTACTCAATGCCGGCATCAAGCGTGCCCAGCATGGCAGGGGAAAAATCAGCGGCAATCACGGGATGCCCGTCTTGCGCAAGCGGAATAGCAATCGACCCAGCTCCACATCCCATATCCAGCACCGACTCGCCGGGCTCAAGCGCCAACAGCTTTATAAAATCCCGAGCATAAGGGGCAGTCTCCAACGGCCGAAAATGCCGAGCCCGCTTATCCCATTCAAAAGAATCATCAGCCCGCCGCCGAGCAGCTTGCAGCCGCATCCATTCGCCATTCCAATCCGCAGAAAGTAGCTCAGAACGAATCAAATCATCAGTCACGGGCCAACCTCCTAGCAACAAAAAAGCGACTCCTCCCAAAAGAAGAGCCGCAACCAGCATATATCAGAAAGAACCGATCCAACGCCAAACCGCCCTCACAACCAAGGCGGGCAGGAGCGAAGCGACTGCCATACGGGATAGAACCCAACTGAGGTCCCGTTGTGCGGGAGCCCCGGGGAGGGCAAATATATAAGGTCGATCGCGAGTTCCGCACGAGCCGGAGAGCACATTAAGTGCTCTCCGTGCGAGTCAGGACTGTCCGAGCAGGCGACCTTATATATTTGCCCTCCCCGGGGCTCCTCGCCAGTCCCCCTCAGCTAGTTCTTGAGCGAGTTCAGCGGCGCCGGGAAGCGTCCACCGCGGTGGGCAAGCACGGTGCCGGCGTTGGGGTTTACCGGCATGATGGGCGCACGGCCGAACAGGCCGCCGTACTCGACGCAGTCGCCCACGCCCTTGCCGATGGCGGGGATCACGCGGACGGCCGTGGTCTTGTTGTTGATGACGCCGATGGCCATCTCGTCGGCGATGATGCCGGCGATGGTCTCGACCGGGGTGTCGCCGGGGATGGCGATCATGTCCAGGCCGACGGAGCACACACAGGTCATGGCCTCGAGCTTCTCGAGCGAAAGCGCGCCGGCCTCGACGGCGGCGATCATGCCGGCGTCCTCGGACACGGGAATGAAAGCGCCCGAGAGACCGCCCACGCTGGAGCTGGCCATGACGCCGCCCTTCTTGACGGCATCGTTGAGCATGGCGAGCGCGCAGGTCGTGCCGGGGCCACCGCAGGTGCCCACGCCGATGATCTCGAGGATACGGGCAACGGAGTCGCCGATGGCAGGCGTGGGAGCCAGCGACAGGTCGACAATGCCCTTCTCGACACCCAGACGATGGGCGGCCTCGCGGCTCATGAGCTCGCCGGCACGGGTGATCTTAAAGGCGGTCTGCTTAATCTTCTCGGCGACTTCCATCATCGAGGCGGAGTCGGGGAGCGTCTCCAGGGCAGCAGCCATAACGCCGGGGCCCGAGACACCAACGTTGATGACGGCGTCGGCCTCGCCACCGCCGTGGACGGCGCCCGCCATAAACGGGGAGTCCTCGACCATATTGGCAAAGCAGACAAACTTGGAAGCGCCGACGGAATCCTGGTCGGCCGTGAGTTTAGCGGCATCGATGATGGTCTGGGCGGCCATGAGCACGGCATCCATGTTGATGCCGGCGCGCAGGCTGGCGACGTTGACGCTGGAGCAGACGCGGCTCGTGGTGGCGAGCGCCTGGGGGATGGACTGGATGACGCGGCGGTCGGCGTCGCCGATGCCCTTCTGGACGAGTGCGGAGAAGCCGCCCAGGTAGTCGATGCCGAGCGTCTCAGCCGCGCGGTCGAGGGCATGCGCGATGGGGGTGAGGTCCTCATCCTTGCAGCACGCGGCGATCTGCGCCACCGGGGTGACGGAAACGCGCTTGTTGACGATGGGGATACCGTACTCGCGCTCGAGGTTCTCGGCGGTCTCGACCAGATGCTCAGCCGTGTGCGTCACGTGGTCGTAGATCTTCGTGCACATGCGGTCGAGGTTCTCGTCGCCGCAACCCATGAGCGAAACACCCATGGTGATGGTCCTGATGTCGAGGTTCTGCTCCTCAACCATGCCGCGGGTTTCCGCGATTTCTGCGGGCGTGATCGCCATCCTTGCGCTCCTATCTGCCAAAACGAGCATAGCCTTATCTATTCTAACGTGCCGCACGTGCCAAGTGGCGCATGCGGCACGTTTTGGTGCTCGGTTGTTTCCGTTGTGTTACTGACCAAAGACCTCTTCGGCAATACGAGCGCTTTCGGCGGCGTCCTTGGCGTAGTAGTCCGCGCCGATCTGCTTGGCGTATTCGGGGGTGAGTACGGCGCCGCCTACGATGATCTTGACGCCCGGCACCTCAGCATGAAGCAGCTTGATGGTCTCTTCCATGGCGACGACCGTGGTAGTCATAAGCGCCGAGAGGCCGACGAGTTTGATATCGCGCTCCTTGACGGTCTTGAGTACCTCCTGCGGATCGACGTCGCGGCCCAGGTCAAAGACGGTGTAGCCGTAGTTGTCGAGCAGCATCTTGACGATGTTCTTGCCAATATCGTGGATGTCGCCCTTGACGGTGGCCACGCAGATCTTGCCCTTATCGGCAATCTCGCCGGCGGGCATCAGGCGCTTGATGGTGTCGAAGCCCACACGCGCTGCCTCGGCCGAGGCCATGAGCTGCGGCAAGAAGAACTTGCCTTGGTCAAAGAGGACGCCAACCTCGTCGAGGGCGGGGATAAAGTGATTGTTGATGAGGTCCATGGCGTCGTGGTCTGCCAGCAGACGCTCGGTCTCGGCAGCGATCTCGCCTTTGCGGCCCGAGACGACCATGCGACGAATCGGGTCGTCGTTGCCGTCGGTGCCGGCGGTGCCCGCGGCAGGCGCGGCATCACTCGATGCAGCCTGAGCTGCTGCCGGGTTGGCGGCGATCTTGTACGGATCGGTCCAGCCGGCGTAGCGCTCGATGTATCCGGTCGAGCCCTCGTCCTCAACGCTCAGGACGCGATAGCTGTAGACGGTATCCATAAAGCGCTTGGAACCCGGGTTCATGATGGGGGCGTCCAGGCCCGCGCCAAAAGCGGCAGCCAAAAAGACCGAACCCAGCAGCGGGCGAGCGGGCAGGCCAAAGCTGATGTTCGACACGCCGAGCGCGCATTTGACGCCCAGACGCTCCTTGCACAGGGACATGGCGCGCAGGATCTGCTCGGCCTGGCGTTGATTGGTCGAGGCGGTCATGACCAGGCAGTCGATGAGGATGCGGTCCGGTCCGATGCCGTAGCGGGCAGCCTCGGCCACGATGCGCTCGGCGATGGCGAAGCGGGCCTCGGCGGTATCGGGGATGCCGCCTTCGTCGAGCGTAAGGCCGACAACGTTGGTGCCGTAGTGGGCGACCAGCGGAAAGATCTCATCCATGATCTGCTGCTTGCCATTGACCGAGTTGATGATGGGCTTGCCGGCGTAGCGGCGCACGGCGGCCTCGACGGCTGCGGGATCGGTGGAGTCGATCTGCAGCGGCAGGAGCGTGGAGCCCTGGAGCTGTTCGGTCGCCTGTTGGATAATCTTGACCTCGTCGATCTCGGGCAGGCCCACGTTGACGTCCAGGATGTCGGCGCCCTGCTCCTGCTGGCTGATGCCCTGGCTCACCACGTAGTCCAGATCGCCGTCGCGCAGGGCCTGCTGCAGGCGCTTTTTGCCGGTGGGGTTGATGCGCTCGCCGATGACGGCGATTTTGTGGCCATCGCAGGGGAGGTCCACCACGGTCTGGGCGCTTGTGACCGACATACTGGGCTTGCGGTGGCGCGGGCTGGGCGTGTGGTTATCGATAAGCGTGCGCAGGGCCGCCATGTGCGCCGGCGTGGTGCCGCAGCAACCGCCCACGACGCTCACACCGTCGGCGATCATGCCGGCGACGGCCTCGGCGTATTCGGGGGCTTGGATATCAAAGACGGTGTTGCCGTCGTCGTCCACGTGGGGCAGTCCTGCGTTGGCCTGCACCATAATAGGCTTGTCGGTAACGGTGAGCATACGTGCGGCGAGTCCTCGTAGCTCGGCCGGTCCCTGGCTACAGTTAATGCCCAAAACGTCGGCGCCGATGGCATTGAGCGTGATGGCGGCCACCTCGGGACTCGTGCCCAGGAAGGTGCGACCGTCTTCCTCAAAGGTCATGGTGGCAAAGACGGGCAGGTCGGAGTTCTCGCGGCAGGCGAGGACGGCGGCCTTGATCTCGGCAAGATCGGTCATGGTCTCGATAATAAAGAGGTCCACACCCGCGTCGACGCCAGCGCGCACCTCCTCGGCAAAGAGGTCATAGGCCTCGTCGAAGCTGAGGGTACCCAAGGGACGAAGCAGCGCGCCGATGGGGCCGATGTCACCGGCGACGTAGCGGGCGCCGGCCTCGCGGGCACAGGCGACGGCCGCGGCAAAGACGTCTGCCACGGTGGCGGCGCCGTCGAGCTTGTGGGCATTGGCGCCAAAGGTATTGGCGGTAATCACGTCGCAGCCGGCCTCGACGTACTGGCGCTGAATGTCGGTAATGACCTGGGGTTCCTCAAAGTTGAGCAGCTCGGGCAGGGCGCCCGCCTTCATGCCAGCGGCCTGCAACATGGTGCCCATGCCGCCGTCGAACAGCAGGTGCCCCGTGCCCTCGATGGCGGCGCGCAGGCGATCGTTCTTAATGCGCAGATCGTCGATCGTGCGCGTCTTGTACGTGGCACCGTTGCGACGTGCGGCATCAACGGGTGCCGCCAATGCAGTGCCGTCAGAATCATGAGTGATAAGCGGAGTAAACATCGATGGCTCCTAATGGCTGGAATAGCAGGTGGTGTGGGCGGCGCGGAAGCGGCAGTGCTCGCGCATGCGGCAGATATTGCAGGTGGGGCGGCTCTGGGCGTCGTGGACTTCGCCGTCGAACAGACCGATCACAGCGGTCACGCTCTTGGTGGGCATGAGCAGGCTGGTGGGGGTGACGGTAAGTCCAATGAGGCGCGTGGCATTGAGTGCATCCACGATCGAGCGCTGGGCAGAGAGCGGGCAGTCGCCATAGCCGGGACTGAAGCGCCAGTTGCCGGCGAGCCCGTGTGCAGCGGCGTCCGTCTTGACATGTTGGTCCATTTGCTCAACGGCGGCTTCCACGTAAGCGGAGCACGCGGCGTCGAGCACGGCTCCCTCGAGGGGCTGCTGAGCTCCCGTGGTGCGCAGACGACGCTCGGCGTCCATGCCGAGGGTGCAAGCCATGAGTGCGGCAAAGCGAGCGTCTTTGAGATGTCGATAGATATCGCGACCTCGCAGCTCAACGTTGGTGCCGACCAAGCGAATGCAAGGCTCACTTTGTTCGTCCACGCCCGTGGCATCGACGGCAAACACGCGGCGCACGCCACGGGGCTCAATGTCAAGTTCCAGACGCTCGACCACAAGCTCAATACGTCGTGACAGTTCGGGCTCGATCTGCTGGCCGCCGTAACCCAGATACCGCAGCATCTCGGCACGGTCGACACGGGGATGGTGCGCGGCATCGACACGGTAAAGCGCCGGCGACGCAAGGTCGGCCGGCACTTCGGCAGCGGTTGTATCGATGTGCGGTTTTTCCATTACCCCAGGCGCTCCATAATGGTCGCGGCGATCGCAGGACGGTTCATAGTGTACAGGTGCAGGCCGTCGGCGCCGTGCTCCTTGAGGTCGCAAAGCTGGCGGGCGGCATAATCTACACCGGCTGCCTGCAGGCTCTCGGGGTCGTTCTCGTACTTGGCGAGAATCTTGATGACGGGGGAGGGCAGCGACGCGCCGCACATAAAGACCATGCGGCTGATCTGCGACTTGCCCATAAACGGCATGATGCCCGCGGTAATGGGCACGGTGATACCGGCCTTGTCGGCAAGCTCGCGGAAGCGATAGAAGCACTCGTTATCAAAGAAGAGCTGCGTCACAAAGAAGCTTGCGCCGGCGTCCTGCTTTTGCTTGAGGTATTCGACCGAGAGGTTGAGATCCTCACAGGCAATGTGGCCCTCGGGGTAGGCCGCGGCGCCCACGCAAAAGCCGGCGTCGATGAGCTCGGGGATGAGGTCGCGGGCGTAGGCGTAGTCCGAGGCGGGCTTGTCGTCCTCGGTCGCGCCGGCAGGGAGATCGCCGCGCAGGGCCAGGATGTTTTCCACGCCGGCGGTGCGATACTCGTCGATCTTGGCGGCGATATCGGCGTGCGAACGGCCCACGCAGGTAAGGTGTGCCACCGAGGGTGTATCGAATTCGCTCGTAATCATATGCGCAATGGGGGCGGTGGTGGCACCGTTGCCCGAGCCGCCGGCCGAGCAGGTGACCGAGACAAAGCTCGGCGAAAGCTTGCACAGGTTGCCCGCCACCTCGCGAGCCGTGTCGAGGGTAAGCTCGCCCTTGGGCGGGAACATCTCAAACGAAACGGGTGCGGTGCCCTGGGATGCTGCCTGCTTAAAAACCTCGTCGACGCGCATATCGTGCTCCTCTAGATACGTAATAGTGCGATGTGTTGTAAGGATTCTACAGCACCGCTGTGTCACGGTGGAGTTTCACTCGCTATTTGGGGATACCAATCGAAAATGCTTTGCTATCGGCATTTCCTATAACAGGGCGGTCAATCTAGGATGGGGCTATAAAGACTGGTATCTTATGTGGAATACCAGTTAATAGAGCCCCATCCCAAATTGACTACCCTTAAACCATGGGGAAAGGTCTGCAATTTATACAGTTGATTGGCTGTTGAGGGTGGCAACGCCGCCTCGATAGGGTAACCTCATTGATTGGTTTCGCGACAGCAACATAACGGTAATGTTGCGGAAACACGGCGAGTCTAAGCTATGACTCGTTCGTTAGTAATCAACACCGCTTCTCACGCGGTGCCGATACGAAGGGAGTTCCGTATGGCCGAACTTACTGACCGCTTCGGGACCATGGTGTTCTCTGAGGAAGTCATGAAGGACTACCTCCCCAAGGACATTTGGAAGCGCCTTGCTGCAACCCTCGAGGGCGGTGAGCCGCTCGACCTGGATGTGGCCAACGCCGTTGCCCATGCCATGAAGGTCTGGGCCATCTCCAAGGGCGCGACGCACTACGCGCACTGGTTCCAGCCTCTTTCGGGCATTACTTCCGAGAAGCACGACAGCTTCTTGGAGCCCAACCACGACGGCACCGCCATTACCAAGTTTACGGGCAAGAACCTCATCCAGGGCGAGCCGGACGCCTCCAGCTTCCCCAACGGCGGCCTGCGTGCCACCTTCGAGGCCCGTGGCTACACCGCTTGGGATCCCACCAGCCCCGCCTTTATCAAGGACGATGTCCTGTGCATCCCCACGGCTTTCTGCTCCTACACGGGCGAGGCCCTGGACAAGAAGACCCCGCTGCTGCGCTCCATGACCGCGCTCTCGCGTGAGTCCAAGCGCGTTTTGGCGCTGTTTGGCAAGACCCCCAAGAAGGTTGTTCCTTCCGTGGGTGACGAGCAGGAGTACTTCCTGATCAAGAAGGACGCTTACCGCAAGCGCAAGGACCTGGTCATCACCGGCCGCACCCTCTTTGGCGCCGCTCCCTGCAAGGGCCAGGAGCTCGAGGAGCACTACTTTGGCGCTATCCGCCCCACCGTCTCGGCCTATATGAAGGACCTGGACGATGAACTGTGGGCGCTTGGCATTCCCGCCAAGACCAAGCACAACGAGGTTGCTCCCTGCCAGCATGAGCTTGCCCCCGTCTATGGCGAAGTCAACGAGGCCATCGACCAGAATCTGGTCATGATGGAGAAGATGAAGCTCATCGCCTCCCGCCACGACTTGGTCTGCCTGCTGCACGAGAAGCCCTTCGAGGGCATCAACGGTTCGGGCAAGCACAACAACTGGTCGCTTGGCACCGAGTCCGAGAACCTGCTCGATCCGGGCGACACCCCGCTCGACAACCTGCAGTTCATCGTCTTCCTCACCGCGGTGATCGAGGCCGTCGATAACTATCAGGAGCTCCTGCGTGCCTCCGTTGCCTCGGCCGGTAACGACCATCGTCTGGGCGCCAACGAGGCTCCTCCGGCGATTATGTCCATCTTCCTGGGCGACCAGCTTACCGAGGTCGTCGAGAAGATCATCGATGGCAAGGCTTCCGTCCATGCCACGCGCGGCGTGCTCGACCTGGGCGCCGATACCCTGCCCAAGCTGATGCAGGATAACACCGACCGCAACCGCACCTCCCCGTTTGCCTTCACCGGCAATAAGTTCGAGTTCCGTGCCTGCGGCTCCGAGCAGAACGTCTCCGACTCCAACCTGGTGCTCGATGCCGCCGTGGCCAAGTCGCTCAAGTCCTTCGCCGACGCGCTTGAGGGTACGCCCGAGGATAAGTTCCAGGACGCTGCGCTCGAGTACTGCAAGAAGGTCCTGACCGACCACCAGCGCATCCTGTTCTCCGGTGACGGCTACTCCGATGAGTGGCCCGTCGAGGCCGAGAAGCGCGGCCTTGCCAACAACAAGACCACGGCCGACGCCCTGCCCGCCTTTGTTTCCGATAAGGCCATCGCACTCTTTGAGGAGACAGGTGTCCTGACCAAGGCCGAGGCTCAGTGCCGCTACGACTGCAAGCTCGAGAAGTACAACAAGCTCATGAACATCGAGGCTACCACGATGGTTCGCGAGGCGCGTCGTACCTATCGCCCGGTCATTACCGCCTATGCCACCAAGGTCGCTAAGGGCCTTGAGACTATTCGTGCCGCCGGCGCCGAGGCCGCCATGCAGTGTGAGCAGAACACGCTCAACAAGCTCTGCAACGGCATCACCACCATCAACGACTCCATCAAGGCGCTCGACGCCGTGCATCAGAAGGCTGAGGCCCTCGATGGCCAGGAGCAGGCCAACGTGTACGCGCACGAGGTCGTTCCCGCTATGGATGCGCTGCGTGCCGCCGTGGACGCCATGGAGGAGATCGTGGCAGCCGACTACTGGCCGGTCCCGACCTACGACGACATCCTGTTCTACGTGTAGGGCGTAACTGACATATCGTCACGGTATTGAGCCGGGGTCCGCATCATGCGGGCCCCGGTTTTTGTTTGCGAAGGACGTTTAGGAGTCCGTTTTGCAACTGATTCGCCCACGCAATAAGGGGCCGTGGGCAAAAAACGTCAAATATGAGTACTGTCACAAGTCCTGTAACATTATTTATTTGCAAAATATGTAGTGTTACGCAACATATGTCCAAGTACTTAGCCGATAAACGTCTGCAATTTTTCCGCCGTAGGACGCCTGACGGCTAAATCGCCTTCTGAAGGCATGAAATCGCTGTAACTAAAATGGTAACAGTACTCATATTTGCCATTTTTTGACCACAGGCCTTGCGATGATGCCGGGATCCGCACCCTGTCGGGTTCGAATCCCGGCGTTTCGGTAGCAAAAAGCCCGTCACCGAATTGGTAACGGGCTTCAGATTTCAAATGGTGCCCCCAGCGGGATTCGAACCCGCGATATCCACCTTGAAAGGGTGGCGTCCTTGGCCGCTAGACGATGGGGACAGCGGGAAAGAGTATAGCAGACTTTTTTGCCGGCGCGTATATCGTTGGCAAACTGGAAAACCACCACAAAGGAGCCTGTCCCCTTTGTGGTGGTGGGGTGCTAGGGGAGGAGCTTCATGGCGGCGTCGTGGGCGGCGTGCTCGTAGGTGTCGTCGAGGGGCTTGAGCGGCAGCAGGGCGTTGGCCTGTGCGTCGCCGCGACGCTCGAGTGCGTGGGCGATGAGCCAGTCGGCGAGCTCGGGATTCTTGGGCAGCGCTGGGCCATGCAGATACGTGCCGATGACGCCCTTGTAGACGAGGCCTTCAAAGCCATCGTCGCCGTTGTTGCCGGTGCCCGTGACGACGGACGTTCCGAGCGGCGTGGCCTCGGCGTCCAAAAGCGTGCGACCTCCATGGTTCTCGAATCCCACAAAGGGCTCAGGTGCCAGATCGGTTTTGACGGCTACGTTGCCGATCAGGCGATCGGAGCCACGTACGGTTTCGGCGGCAATGACGCCCAGGCCCTCAATGCGATCGTCGCCCATGTAGTACGAACGGCCGAGCAGCTGATAGCTGCCACAGATGGCAAGCAGCGAGCCGCCATCCTCAACATAGGCCGCGACCTTGTCTTTTTGGGCGAGCAGCTCGTGTGCTACGGCTAGCTGGTCGCGGTCGGAGCCACCGCCCATCATGACGATGTCGGCGTCGGTGAGATCGAGCGCCTCGCCCATGCGGACCTCGTCCACGCGCACAGGAATGCCGCGCCAGGCGCAGCGGCGCTCGAGCGCGATAACGTTGCCGCCGTCGCCGTAGAGGTTAAGGGCATCGGGATACAGGTAGACGATGCGCAGCGGGCGCGAAAGTTCGACTGGTGCGATGCCGACAGGAAGAGCGCTGCCGTCGGCACGGGCTACGGCGCGCCCGGCAACAGCGTCGGAAGTGGCGCCCTTCAGTCCGTCGAGCTCCTTGACCAGCGGCGGGAAGGCCGTGTAGTTGGCGACGGCGTAGAAGGTGTCATCGGCGGCCTCGTCTGCCACGGCGCCAATTGCCTGCGCGACGTCCGAGATAATCGCGGCATCGATGCCGGCGTACTTGAGGCGCACCTGCATGTCGTGCGCGCGCGTGCCTCCGGCAAAGGCGACAAGTCCCGGCGTGTCGGCGATGCGCTCAAAGTCGACGTCGTAGATCCACGATACATCGTGGCCGTCGGCATCGTTATCGTTGAGGAAGAAAGCGCAGAGTCTGCCGCCTGCCGTCTTGATGGACTGGATTTGTCGATCGAAGCCTACGGGATTCTTAGCCAGGTTGGCCTCGACGGTGCGGCCGGCGATATCCCAGCGGCCCATGCGTCCGCCGGCGGGGACGTAGGCATCGAGCGTGGGCTGCAGGTGCGCTGTATCCACGCCTAACTCATGTGCGGCAAAGAATGCAGCGGCAACGTTGTAGACCATGTACAGGCCGTTGTAGCGTGTGGCGATGTGTACGGCAGCCGCGTCGGGCGCAGATCCAAAGACCAGGTCGAAACCATAGCCGTCGCAGCCGAGCTCCACGCCCGTCACGCGACGGACAAGCGCAGGGCGGGCCCAGCCGCACGAGGGGCAATGGTAGGCACCGAGCTGGCCGTATTGCACGTAGTCATACTCCAGCGGCGCGTTGCACTTTGAGCAAAAACGTGAGTCGCTAATACGGTCGGACTCGGTGTTGGTGGCGCCGTCGATGCCAAAGGCGATGCTTGCATTGGGAACGCGTGCGGCGATCGCGGCACACAGCGGGTCGTCTGCGTTGTAGATGAGCGTCGTTGCCGGCGAAAGTTCCAACGCGTGGGCGATGACCTCTTGGGTGTGATCGATCTCGCCATAGCGATCCAGCTGGTCGCGGAACAGGTTGAGCAGCACGAAGTACGTCGGCTTGAGCTTGGGCAGGACGCGCACGGTGTAGAGCTCATCGCATTCAAAAACGCCCACGCGCTTGCCGCCGCCGGCTCGCTTGAGGCCGCTGCGCGCCTCGAGCAGTGCACCCACCACGCCCGGCTCCATGTTGTTGCCGGCGCGGTTGCATACCACGGTGGCGCTGCTGGCGGCAACGGCGTCGGCGATGAGGTTGGAGGTGGTGGTCTTACCGTTGGTGCCGGTGATCACCACGCTGCGGTCGACAAGGCCGGCGAGGTCGCTTAGCAGCTCGGGGTCGATCTTCATGGCGATGCGGCCGGGGAGTACGCCGCCCTGGCGTTTGAGGACAGAGCGCAGTCCCCAGCGAGCGATATCGCTCGAGGTACAGGCGAGAGATGAGCGGAGGTTCATGAAACCGTTCCTAACGTAAACGACATGGTCGGGTCGAGTGCGTCACTAAAAACCGTAGCGGCGCGCAAATTCCTGGGCAAGCTGTGACACGTCTTCACAGGCATTGGCCCAGGGGGCAAAGTCGGGAGTGTCCGAGATAATACCGTCCGCTTCCCAAACGGCCTGGTGCGAAAGATCCCAGGGGTCGCGCGGCTCGGGTCGGCAGGGAAGGTACGGCGTCTGGTACATGGGGTTCAGCAAGAAGAACGCGCCGCCCTCGCAGCGGTTGGCAAACTCACGCAGCGCGCGTGTCGCCGGGCGCATCTTGTTCGTTTTGAACAGCAAGATCGTGCGGGCGAGCAGGTACCAGGGGGAGTTCTCGAGGGTATCGGCCCCCATCTGCTCCTCGAGCTGGTGGGCCAGGGCAAAAAAGCCGTCCTCGTCTTCCAAGCGAGCGAGGGCGAGTAGCACGGTGCCTGCGGCTCGGGTGGGGTAGCCTTCCGCCTTAAGGACGCGGCGGACGTAGTTGGCGGCAGCACGGTAGCGGGCGCTCGCCATGCACAGCTGCGAGATGGCCTCGAGCGTATGAAGCCACCCGATAAGAGCCGGCTCGCTCACGGTAAGGTCTGCTGCGGTGACACCATCGGCCAAAACATTATTGGCCCAGTAGTGCGGGGCTTCCATGTCGAACCCGGGCACGCTTTGCTGCAGGTAATCGGCCGTGGTCGCCTCGAGCTTCATTAGGTCGCCCAGGCAGGCGTCAACGGGCGTGTCGGCCAGGATGATGGCGAGCAGCTGCGCGTCGACGGCCAGTGCATCGACGCGGACGATCTTGAGCAGCTCATCGCGCATATCGTCGAACAGGCGGTTGCGCGTCTGTTCAAACTCCTCATCGCTGCCCATGTCCTCGATGCGATGGAGCTCGTCGAGCAGGTGGCGATGAACACCGGCATAGGACAGCAGCGCCTGGGCATGCTCGGTCTGCGCATACTTGTGAGGGTTGACGCTTACGTCGTTATGGACAAGCTCGCGTGCTGCATCGGTGAGCTCGGGGTGCGACGCCAGATAGGTGCGCTCCAGGTAGGCGGGGATGTAGACGCTCGGATCCATTAGAGGTCTCCTCCCTTAAACGGCAAACCCTGCTCGGCCGCTCGCAGTATGCGCTCATCGATTTGGGAACGCACGATATCGTTGGTGGCGACCCAGGCGGCAAAGCTGGCGTTGTCGGGAGCGCCCAGGCCCTCCTGCAGTACCGGCGTCGCCTCGGACAGCGCAAGGACAAGCTCGTCGGTGGAGCCCACGCCCACGTTGACGCGGGCATAGACGCCATCGGGAAACTCGGTTTGGAAGTAGAGTGCCTCGGCTGCGTGCGGACACGAGCGCGCAAGGATGCGCAAGTAGTGCTCGGCGCCCTCGTAGTCCAGCTCGCGCCAGGCTGCGCTCATCAGTGCGATGAGCGTCCACGGGTCCAAGTCGCGCTCCGCATCTTTGGGGCGGCGGCGCAGCGGGGTATTCGCGAGGTACGGCACGGAGTGAGCGGAGCGAAAGCGCTTGAGCTCCTCGGCGGGGTATTCGAGCTTTGCCATGGCGAGCATCGCGGTGTGGCGGACACCAGCGGGGTCGTTGGGCGCAAAGTCCAAGCTGCGATTCGCGGCTTCGAGCGACATGCGGTAGCGTCCGCTAATGAGCGCGCGCGATGCCAAGGCGGCAAGCCAGCGCAGATAGGGGCGGCGTGTAAGGTCGCCTGCGGCCTCACGCTCGTAGGGGTCCTGCGCCGAGGCGGTCTTGAGCGCCAGATCGTGCTCCACCTCGTCGCACTTGGACACCAGGTACTGTACGTATTCCTCGTTGGATTCGGCGGTGAGCGCCGTCAGCATGCGCTGGGCGTCCCAGTTGGCCGGATCGAGTGCGGCCGCCTCGCGGAGCATGTTCTCGGCAGCTGCCTCTTCCTGCTCTGCCTGGGTATCGTCAGGGATAAAGGGAATGCGGTAGTCGACAGCCTCGACCACCTTGGCAATGAGGTGCCCGGCGCGGTCGCGGTCGTGCACGATGAGTGGTGCGGGGTTGCGGGTGAATTGTTCCATCAGACGCTCTACGGCGGCAGCGTCGGTGAGCGGGATATTGTCGCGGCGCAAGGCCTCAAGAACGAGGCGATGGCAATCCTCTTGAATGGGATCGAATGCCATGGGGCCTCCTTTGCTGCGGTTAGGGTTCAAATGTCTCTATATAAGGTTCTAGTTTACCCGCATGTGGCACACCGGGGGTGCCGCACTTGGACGTGCACCTTTGCACCACGAAGACAGATGTCGCACAAATGTCGGCACCTTGGACGACTGAGTGGTATCACGGTGCCGCAAACGGTCGATTTTTGGCGGCGAACGGGGCGCATTTTGGAGGGGCACAGTCCTGCCCAGGATATGTGGTCAACCCTGATAAAACGTTTGCCCAGCTTGGGAGTATGAATGCTCCACAAGGGTCTTCAGGGATAGAAAAAACGTTTCATCATTGTCGGCTTTAGGTGAATAACTGACCAACCAGAACGGTAAAATAGTGTTTGTCTGAGCGTTGAGACGTTTAGACATCGCGCATTGTCATCGCCGGCAACGCGCAAACCGGTCCTAACGGAGCCAATTGGGTGCTCCGTTATATACGCAAGTCTAAGAGGGGCTTGTTTAGGAGGCACAGTATGGGACGTTTTACCAATCCTCGCGATCTGTACTTTGGTGAGGGCGCTCGCCACGAGGTGAAGAACCTCAAGGGCAAGAAGGCCATCATCGTTTCTGGCGGCAGCTCTATGCGCCGCGGCGGGTTCCTGCAGGACGTCGAGAACGACCTTAAGGAAGGCGGTTTCGAGGTCAAGCTGTTCGAGGGCGTCGAGTCCGACCCGTCCATCGAGACGGTCATGAAGGGCGCCGAGGCCATGCGCGAGTTCGAGCCCGACTGGATTATCGCCATCGGTGGCGGCTCGCCCATCGATGCCGCTAAGGCCATGTGGGTCTTCTACGAGTATCCCGAGGAGTCCTTCGATAACATCATCCAGCCGTTCAGCTTCCCCGAGCTGCGTCAGAAGGCTCATTTCTGCGCCATCTCCTCTACCTCCGGCACCGCTACCGAGGTCACCGCGTTCTCCGTCATTACCGACTACGCCAAGGGCATCAAGTACCCGCTGGCCGACTTCAACATCACCCCTGATGTCGCCATCGTCGACCCCGAGCTCACCTACACCATGCCCGCCAAGCTGTGCGCTCACACCGGCATGGATGCTCTGACCCACTGCATGGAGGCCTACGTTTCCACCTGCGCCTCTATGTTCACCGACGCCAACGCTCTGCACGGCATCCGCGAGATCGTCGAGTGGCTGCCCAAGTCCTATGCTGGCGACCATGAGGCCCGTCAGCACATGCACGAGGCTCAGTGCATCGCCGGTATCGCCTTCTCCTCGGGCCTGCTCGGCATCGTTCACTCCATGGCTCACAAGACCGGTGCTGCCTTCGAGAATGGCCACATCATCCACGGTGCCGCTAACGCCATGTACCTGGGCAAGGTCATCCAGTGGAACTCCAAGGATCCCCGTGCTGCCGAGCGTTACGCTTACGTGGCCAAGGAGATCCTGCACCTTCCCGGCGAGACCAACGAGGAGCTCATCGCTGCGCTCGTCCAGAAGATCCGCGACCTCAACGACCAGCTCAACATTCCGCAGTCCATCAAGGATTACGCGAATGGTGGCGTGAAGGTCGACGCCGAGAACCCGCAGATGGTTTCCGAGGAGGAGTTCCTCGCCAAGCTGCCTGAGATCGCCGCGAACGCCGAGCAGGACGCCTGCACGCCCGAGAACCCGCGTGAGACCAAGGCTGCTGACTTCGAGAAGATCCTCAAGGCCTGCTACTACGACACCGACATCGATTTCTAATCGACTCTTGTTATCGTAACGAGGGGCTCCGCACGTATTCGTACGGAGCCCCTTCTTTTTAATTATTAGAGAATGGGATAAAAATGGCTGCAATTTTCAATAGCCCCAGCAAGTACATCCAGGGCCCGGACGAGCTCGCCAAGCTCGGCTCTTACGTTGAGCCGCTCGGCGCTAAGGCCCTCGTCATCGTGACGCCTTCGGGCAAGAAGCGCGTCGGCGCCAAGATCGAGGGCGGTTTTGCCGAGGCTAAGGCTGAGCTGCTGTTTGAGGACTTTAACGGCGAGTGCTCCAAGGGCGAGGTCGATCGCCTGGTTGCGCTCGCCCGCGACAACGGTTGCGATATCGTCGTCGGCGTCGGTGGCGGCAAGATCCTCGACACCGCCAAGGCCGTCGCCTATTACCTGGAGTCCCCGGTTATCATTTGTCCCACCATTGCTTCGACCGACGCCCCGTGTTCGGCGCTTTCGGTGCTCTATACCGATGACGGCCAGTTCGACAAGTACCTCTTCCTTAAGGCAAACCCCAACATTGTCCTGATGGATACGACGGTTATCGCGGCGAGCCCGGTGCGCCTGACGGTTTCCGGTATGGGCGATGCGCTTGCAACCTATTTCGAGGCTCAGGCGACGCACGATGCCGACGGTGGCACTTGCGCCGGCGGTAAGGGTGGAATGGCCGGCCTGGCGCTCGCCAAGCTCTGCTACGAGACGCTCATGGCCGATGGCGTCAAGGCCAAGGTCGCGCTGGAGAAGGGTGCGCTCACGCCTGCCGTCGAGCACATCATCGAGGCCAATACGCTGCTTTCGGGCATTGGCTTTGAGAGCTCGGGCCTTGCTGCTGCTCATGCCATCCACAATGGCCTGACGATGCTGCCCGAGTGCCACGGCATGTATCACGGCGAGAAGGTCGCCTTTGGCACTATCGTCCAGCTGGTACTCGAGGATGCCCCGACCGAGAAGCTCGAGGAAGTCTTGGGCTTCTGCATTGAGCTTGGCCTGCCGGTCACGATGAAGGAACTTGGCGTTGCCGAGCTTACGCGCGAGCAGGCCATGATTGTTGCCGAGGCCGCCTGCGCACCCGATGACACCATGTGCAACATGCCCTTTGAGGTGACGCCCGAGATGGTCGCAAACGCCATCCTGGGTGCCGACGCGCTGGGCCACTACTATCTCATGGATGAGTAAATCAAGCTAAGGAAGGGGCAAAGCCAACAGATGGCTTTGCCCCTTTTTGCTATGGTGCAAAGGGGCCAGGTTACTTTGCACCAATCGTTGTTTGATGAAGGGTGGATTCTCGTATGGCGCTTCCTATGGTTTACGGCGGTCCCGGCCGGTATGTTCAGGGGCCGGGGGAGCTTTCGCGCCAGGGCAGGTATTTGTCATGGTTGGGCTGCGCTGCCTATGTCTTGTTTGACCAGGGCACCGAGGATCGGCTGTGCAAGCAGATCGTCGATGGATTTCTGGACGAAGACCTAAGTGAGCCGTTCTTTAAGATTTATGACGGTCCGTGTACGGAAGACGCCGTTGTCGAAATGGCTAAGGAAGCCCAGGCCGAGTATTGCGACATGGTGGTGGGTATTGGCGGCGGCAAGATGCTCGATATCGCCAAGGCCGTTGCGTTTTATGCCGAGTTGCCGTTGTGCGTATGCCCCACGGCGGCTTCGATGGACGGTCCGTGCAGCGAGATTTCCGATGCCGATCTGCAGGGTGTTGCAAATGCGGTCTTTAGAAACGAGCGCAATATGGCTAACGAACAGGCCAAGGTGACCAAACAAAAACTCGTGCAGCTCATGTGCGAGGCATAGCTTGGCGCTTGATTGATCTTGTGCAATCGAGACGGCGATAGGCCATGGGCTATTTGCCGCAAAGATGCTCCGCGTGTAATTTGCCCGAGGCGTGGGTCGATGGCGTATCATTATCTCTTGCTTGTTTGCACTGCTCAGGGAGGGGCCGCGCATGGCGCAGGAACACGATCTGTTTGATGACATTATCGAGATCAGCAAGGGTTTCGACTTTCTTAAAAACCCGCTTGGCGGTGTGACCGATGCACTCGATCCGTCGGCGCCGCAATGGAATCCTGCCGACTACAAGGAGCGTCCGCGCGGCAACACCATTCCGTGCTTGACCTGCAAAAACGAAAAGAGCGGCTGCACCGCGTGCATGGACGTGTGCCCGGTCAACGCTATCGAGGTCGAGGAAGACTCCATCGAGATCCTCGACTCCTGTCGCAAGTGCGGCCTGTGCGCCGCTGCCTGCCCGACGGAGGCGATCATCTCTCCGCGCCTTGCACCCAAAAACGTCTACGACGACATTGTCTCGGCGGCTACGAGCCACGAGACCGCCTACGTCACCTGCACGCGCGCCCTTAAGCGCATGCCGCGTGAGAACGAGGTCGTCGTCGCCTGCGTGGGCGATATTACGGCCGAGACCTGGTTCTCGGTGCTGGCCGACTATCCCAACGTGAGCGTCTACCTGCCGTTGGGCGTGTGCGATAAATGCCGCAACACCGGCGGTGAGGACATTCTGGGCGAGGCGATTGCGAAGGCCGAAGAGTGGTCCGGCACGGGTATGGGCTTGGAGGTCGACTCCAAGAGCCTCAAATGCCATAAGCGCCGCGAGTACGAGCGCAAGGAGTACATGGAAAAGATCGCCCGCACCACGGGCCTGACGGTGACCAAGCTCAATCCGGCGACGGCGGCGCTGGCCTCGGTGACGCAGAAGCTCAAGGCCCATCGCCATCAGATTACCCAGCTGGAGCGCACGCTCAACACCATGTGCGGCACCACGACGACCAAGCGTCGCCGTTCGCTCACGCACGGGCGTCAACTGGTGCTCTCGACGTTGCAAAACCACCCCGAGCTTGCCCAGAACATGCAGGTGAGCACGCCGGAGTGCGATTTTGACAAGTGCACGTCGTGCGGCGAGTGCGTCAACGTGTGCCCCACGTTTGCCTGCGATCTGGTGGGAAGCGGCCGCTTTGCGTTGGAGTCCACGTATTGTTTGGGCTGCGGCGCCTGTGTCAAGGTGTGTCCCGAGCATGCGCTCAAGCTTGTTGAGCACGACGCGTCCAATCTGGTCGTCGTCGATCCCGAAGCCGAGGAAAAGGCCGCCCAGAAGGCGAAGGCCCACGAAGAAGCTGAGAAGGTCAAGGCTGAGGCAAAGGCCAAGCTCGACAAGATGCTCGATCAGGTGGAGAAGCTTGCGGACTAGCTAAAAGAGCGTAAATGATGGCCGGTGGGACAGGTGCTGCCCCGCCGGCCAAAAAAGTTGCGGTGGAATAGTTCCTGTTTTGCCCTTAAGCCGACCATTCTAGGAACTATTCCACCGCAACTAATAGATGGTTAGTTCATGCTGCTTTGGTGGCCGGTTCGACCGGTACCGTTGCGCGTCACGGTTTCATGGAGCAAAAAGAACCCGGGGACCTGTTTTGTCTCGGTGTATTCCATAAGGATGCCGTCGGCGTTGTAGGTCTGCCCGCGTATAACGGCGAGTGCGTTAAAGTCGTCGAGATCGAGCACGCGCGTATCCTCGGGCGTGGGGTGCTCAATCGTTACATCGCGTTTGCCCGTGGCAATCTTAATGCCAAGATCTTCTTCGAGGTAACGATAGATCGAGTCGTTGACAATCTCGGGTGTCAGCCCCGGTACCTGTGAGCTTAGGTAATAGGAGTCGTCGGAGCACACGGCTTGTCCGTCTGCATAACGGATGCGTTTGGCGCGTGTGAGCTCACAGCCTTCGGGAAACCCAGTAATCTTGGAGAGCGCCTTGCTGCAGATGAGGAGCTCAAAGACGGTGGTGACAGTCTTGAGCTCAAAGCCTCGGTTGACCGCGATTTCCTTAAAGGTCTCGAGTCCGCCGCCACCACGACTCTTCTCGTCACTGATGTTGCGAATGACGCGCATGCCTTTGCCTTGCTGGGGGAGCACGTAACCATCTGCCGCAAGCATCGAGATGGCGCGACGGACTGTCATGCGCGAACAGTCAAACAGCTGCGTGAGCTCAGTCTCCGAAGGCAGATAACTCTGATAGGCGTATGTGCCGTCGTCAATCGACTGCTTCACGTTGTCGTAAATAGTTTGGAAGATGGCTCGCGCCATGACGGTCTCCTAGAGCTGGGGCGTGAACGACGGATGAGGGCCGTCCGCGCAGGTGTCAATCGATTTACTTGCTGGGATCGATTATATATTTGCCCATGGCACGCAGGGCCGGGTCTGACAGGATGGCGCCGAGTTCATCGAGGGAAGCTACCTTTGCGACCATCGAGGATACGTCGAGCCTGCCAGAGTCGATGAGCTCGAGCGCACGACGCTGCGTATAAGGGTTGATGTAGGACGAGGTAAGCACAAGCTCCTTCTGGAAGACCTCGAAGGGCTTGACGGTGATTGTCTCATCGGGCTTGGTGAGGCCGAACATCATGACCGTAGCCTTGTGGCCGGCGATCTGGATGGCCTGCTCGATGGTGACGGGCTTGCCAACACACTCGATAACGACATCGACGTTGCCGACGCCCTCCTGCTTCAGGCGGGCCGGGACGTCCTCGTGGATGGAATCAATTGCCAGGTCGGCGCCGAGTTTGAGCGCAACCTTGCGCTTGCCTTCGACGGGCTCGAGCAAGACAACCTTGGTGGCGCCGGCGTTTTTAGCAAGCTGCATCATGAGCAGACCGATCATGCCACCGCCGATAACGACAACTGTGCTGCCGGGCTTGATGTTGCACATATCGATGCCGTGCAGGCAGCAGGCGACGGGCTCGGTCATAGCGCCCTGCTCGAAGCTGGTGTGATCGCCCAACTTGTAGACTTGCTGCATATCGACGGAGCAGTACTCGGCAAAGCCGCCGTTAACGGTGGTGCCGTAACCGGTCATATGCTCGCAGTAGTGGTTGATTCCGTCGCGGCAGGGTTCGCAGCAGCCGCAGGGATGGTTTGGGTCGATGCACACGCGATCGCCCGGTTTAAAGCCAGCGACGTCGCTGCCCACGGCCTCGACAACGCCCGCAAACTCATGACCAAGGATCGTGGGCGGGGTAACGTCGGCTGCACCCTTGTCGCCTTCATAGATATGAACGTCGGTACCGCAGACGCCGCAAGCTTTGACGTTGATCAGAACGTCGCGCCTGCCCACGGCCGGCTTTGCCGATTCCTCGACTCTGAGGTCGTGCTTTCCATAGAAGACCGCGCTTTTCATGGTGACTCCTTAACGTGGTGGTGAATGTTGTAATGAAGTATAGGTATGTCTATAGATATAGATAAGCACATCTAGACAAGTAGAAAAGAAATTTATAATGCAGTCATCAGCTATGTCAGATTTAACAGGCGAAATACTGGACATATACCGTTTACGGCCAATAATCAACCGTTTACCGACCGTAGTATTTATGCTAACTTGTCTAGATAAGTGATATGATAAAAATAGAAGCGCAAGAAGTCAGGGAAGCGGGCCCACCCGTCCTATTGCACGAGGTACACGCAAACGGCGCGTCTGCGGTCTCGAGTGAAGCCAAAACCGCAGCGCTCCGAATGAAGAGAGGGGGATTCCCCGTCATGATGCAAAAGATACAACGTTTCGGCGGTGCAATGTACACGCCTGCAATTCTTTTCGCATTTTCCGGAATCGTCCCTTGATTGGCAACTTCATCCGAACACTTCCCACATTCATCCGTACATGTACGG
>UQIK01000014.1 GCA_900541125.1 uncultured Collinsella sp. | reverse complement strand
GGGGTGTTACCGCGGCTTGCTTGCCGCCTGCGACGACATCGTCAAATCACAATTTGTCGAAATATTTTCCAAGAAAGAGTTTCCGCTGATTCCCCTCTCACAAGCATGCACGAAAATTACTGATGGCACCCATAAAACGCCCCAATATCAAGAAACTGGAATTGCATTCATTTCTGCGAAGAATGTCACATCAGATGGCAAACTAGATTTCAGCGACATCAAGCATATAAGCACGGATGAATATGAGTCCATTCAAAAACGTTGTGAAACCCAAATCGGCGATGTGCTTCTTACAAAAAGTGGATCACTTGGTATGCCGGCTATTGTCGATGTCGATTTTCCAATCGGTCTATTCGAAAGTCTCGCTGTCCTCAAATACCGTCGCGACATTCTTGATGGAGTATTCCTACGAGAACAACTAAAAAGCGCAAGAGTGCAGGACCAATTTACAGGCGGCGTTAAGGGGATTGCTGTAAAACACCTCCATCTAAACGTAATTGGAAGGACGAGCATTATAGTTCCTCCGCTCGAACTCCAGGAGGAGTTCACCGACTTCGTGCTTCAGGTCGACAAATCGAAATTTGCCGTACAAAAGGCCCTCGATGAGCTAAACGCCACGACGAAGAAAATCTTGAACCAGGAGTTAGGACTCGGAGATGTTTAACGAGGACAACACCATCGAGCAAATGAGCGTCGAGGCGCTTGCCAGCCTTGGCTGGAGATACGTGGCTGCCGAAGACCTCCCGCGCCGCCATGCCGACGTCATGGTCGAGCCCATGGTCAAGGACGCCCTCATCAGGCTTAACCCGGAGATCGCAGAAGACCCCGATCGCGCCGACGAGATCATCTACCGACTCAGGGCCCTCATTCAGTCCACAAGTCCGCAGAACCTGGTCTCCACCAACGAGCGGTTCAAAAAGCTCGTCATCGAGGAGAACTCATTCCCCTACGGCAAAGACGGCCGCATGGTCCCCATCCGCTTCTTTGGCACGGCGGCGGACGGCGATCTTGACAAAAACGAGTACATCGTCACCAACCAGTGGGTCTACCCCCAGGAGCAGGGCGGCAAGCGCCTCGACCTCGTCCTTCTTGTCAATGGATTTCCGCTCGTCATCGGCGAGTTCAAGACGCCGGTGCGCGATTCGATAACCTGGCTCGACGGCGCTGGCGACATCGCTAAATATGAGAAGAGCATCCCGCAGATGTTCGTCTGTAGCGCCATCAACTTCGCCAGCGAAGGAAAATGCTATCGCTACGGGTCAGTGAACATGCCTCCCGAGATGTGGGGACCCTGGCATGCGGGCGACAAGAAGAGCGAGGGCACACTTGCCGACGTTAAGAGAAGCATGGCGTCCATGCTAACCCCCACGAACGTCATGGACATCTTCCAGTTCTTCACGCTCTTCGCCACCGACAAGAAGCATCGACGCATCAAGCTGATCTGTCGCTACCAACAGTTCGAGGGCGCGAACCTCATCGTAGACCGCGTCCGCGCAGGATACCCGAAGCGTGGCCTCATTTGGCATTTCCAAGGCTCAGGAAAGTCACTGCTCATGGTATTCGCCGCCCAGAAGCTGCGCATGGTCCCCGAACTCAAGAACCCGACCGTCGTCATCGTGGATGACCGAATCGACCTCGAGACCCAGATCACGGGGACCTTCAACGCATCCGATATCCCCAACCTCGCAAGCGCCGGCAGCAAGGAGGAGCTTGAGTCCTTCTTCAAGCAGGACATGAGAAAGATCCTCATCACCACCATCTTCAAATTCGGCGAGGTTGCGGGGATTCTCAACGAGCGCGAGAACATCATCCTCATGGTCGACGAGGCGCACCGCACCCAAGAGGGCGACCTCGGCGAGAAGATGCGACTCGCCTTGCCAAACGCCTTCTTCTTCGGCTTGACCGGCACGCCCATCAACCGAACCGACAAGAACACGTTCCACACCTTCGGTGCAAAAGAGGACAAGTCCGGCTACATGAGCCGCTATTCCTTCGCCGACTCCATCCGCGACCACGCCACATTGCCGCTCCATTTTGAAACCGTTCCCGTCGAGCTCCACGTCAACCAAGAGGTCGTGAACGCCGCCTTTGACGAAATGACCCGAAACCTCAGCAAAGAGAACAAGGCGGAACTCACCAGGCGCGTCAAGATCGAGTCCGTCATGAAGGCCCCCGACCGCATCCACAAGGTATGCGAGCACATCGCCAGGCACTTCAAGTCAAAGGTTGAGCCCGACGGCTTCAAGGCGCAGGTAGTCTGCTACGACCGAGAGTGCTGCCTGCTGTATAAGGAGGAGCTCGACAAGCTCTTGGGCGTTGATGCAGTCACCATCGTCATGGACACGAACAACGATAAGGAAGACCGCTACAAGGCATACCGTCGAGATCGCGATGCCGAAGAAAAGCTCCTTGACCGTTTCCGCGACCCGGACGATCCGCTCAAGATTCTCATCGTCACTGCAAAGCTGCTCACGGGGTTCGATGCGCCCATCCTGCAAACTCAGTACCTTGACAAGCCCTTGCGCGACCACACGCTGTTGCAGGCAATCTGTCGAACCAACCGCGTCTACAACGATGAGAAGACATTCGGTCTCATTGTCGACTATATCGGCCTCTTCGACAACGTCGCCAAGTCTCTGCACTTCGACGAGGCCGAGGTGCAGAAGGTTATAACCAACATCGACGAGGTAAAGGCCGAACTGCCCAGACTCATGCATTACTGCCTCGAGTACTTCTCAACGGTCAAAGATCGCCGCAGTGCAGATTGGGAATCCCTTCTCGAAGCCCAGCAATGCCTGCCAACGACAAAGGTGAAAGACCAGTTCGGGGCCGACTTCTCGGTCTTGAACAGAGCGTGGGAAGCGCTTTCGCCCGACCCATGTCTCAATCCCTACAAGCCCGATTTCATCTGGCTCTCGCAGGTCTACGATTCCGTGAGACCGGTAGACAATCGCGGGAAGCTCATCTGGGCAGCGCTCGGGCCCAAGACAATCGAGCTCGTGCACGAGAACATCACCGTCGAGAGAGTCCGAGACGATGACGACATCCTTGAACTCGACGAGGACATGATCGAGCACTTCATCAACGACAAGAGCAATACCGAGAAAATCACGCGTAAGCTGGAGATAGATCTCGTCGCCCGAATCCGCAGACACGATAAGAATGGCAAGTTCCAGAAGCTCGGCGAGCGCCTGGAGGACCTGAGGGAACGTCACGAGCAAGGTCTCATCAACAGCGTCGAGTTCCTCAAGATGCTCATCGACCTCGCCAAAGAAGCACGAGCCGCCGAAAAGGAAGTCGTGCCCGAGGAAGAGGAGGACAAGGGAAAGGCTGCTCTCACTGAGCTCTTTAACGGCATCAAGAACGGCGACACGCCTATCATCGTCGAGAACATCGTCAATGACATCGACGAGATCGTTAAGATAACCCGCTTCGACGGCTGGCAAGCTACCACGGCTGGCGTGAAAGAGGTTAAAAAACAGCTCCGTGCCATTCTATGGATGCGCTACAAGCTCAAAGACCAGGCTCTTTTTGATAAGGCGTATTCGTATATCGAACTCTACTATTAGGTAACAGAAGACAGACTTCCAGGGACGCTCCGCATTACCATTTCATAGGATGTGGAGCGTCCCAATTTGAACAAGCGACGTCTTGCGATGGGCGAATGTTGCAGTCCCAATGGCTCGATAACCCTTCCATAGTCTGGTGTTTAAATCTTCACTAGAAGCCATCCACACTTTGTAGTTAATTGATTCCTTCTTCGCAGGCGAAAACGACAATATTGTCCGCTCCGCCTACCTCCCCTCCGCCTTTAGCTTTAGCAGCAGGTCGCCCAGCTCGGGGCACTTACTGGAAAGGCGCGTCTGGGGTCGCTCGCCCATCCCCCACCGTTGGCGGACTTCCTGGGCGCGCGGACTCACGTGATAGTCCCCCTCCATCATCTGCTTGAGCAGCTTGGCGGTCACGCACGCATCGGCTAAGGCGCTGTGAGCATAACCCGTCGACTCGTCGAACTCAATGCCAAACCACGTCGCCGCGTCACTCAAAGAGACGCACCCGTGGCTGCCCACGTCCATGATCGAGGTGTAAAACGCCTGCAGGTCGACCCAGTCCGTAGGAAATGCAGCAAGGTCAATATGCTTTGCCTGGCACTCGGTCAAAAGCTGTCGACGATCCGCCCCGCTCCAGCAGACCACCTGGGCGGAGTAGCGACCAATCCAATCGCTGAGCCTTTTGATCACCACATAGAGCGGATCGGCCATCGCGGTGTCCACGGCCGATATCCCCGTAAGCTCGCGGACGGGGACCGCAACGCCTTCGGTAAATTCTGTCTGCACAAACTGCGAGAACTCGCCCATAACGTTGCCGTGGTAATCGAGCTTGACGGCGCCGACCTCGATAATCTCATTGCGCAGTCCACGGCGCTGGCGCTGCTTTGGCACCGGCGCAAACTCAAAGTCCAGCACGATCTGGCGCGCAAAGTTCGTCGTATCGATAGCCGAGATACACGGCGTCTTTTTTTCTGGCACGGTCAGGGCCTTTCTCCGTCAAATGCCGCTCGTTACATAAGCGGCTACATTGCCGTAAGGATAGGCGCTCGTGCGGACATGAAAGCGGGGCGCAATACCATGCGCTGGTCGCACGCCATGCAGACGGCCCCAAGAGAATCGCCCGCTCTATTCAAATGCATGAAAAAGATTTAGGCCCGGTGACTTGAATCAGCGGTCATCCCGGGCCCATCAGAGCTCGTAGAGCTCTTGGTTGCTTTGGTCTCGCTCTTCACGGCGCTTATCGAACTTTCCGAGGCACTCAAGCAGCATTCGAAGCATAACAAGTCGCTGCCATTAAGGCACTGACCTCTTGACCAAGCAACGGCGCTGCCCAGCTCTTCACCACTTGGGCTGCCGTCGACCTCATTTTACCCACGGACGTCGGGCTTAACAAATGGTTTTTCAGTCATGAAGTCTCGACGCTCGCCCGACTCTTCCGCTATTCCAGCCACCACTCCACGTCCACAGAGCACTCGACCTCGATGGGTTCCGGATCCAGCACCGTTTCTCCAAGGCCTCCGGATGCCCCATCGGGAGCGCCCATGGCAGCGCAGTACACCCCACCATAATCCCCCGGCCGGCTGTTATACGAGATATGCTTGATGCCGCCCAGCTTGGCCCCCGCCGCCGCAGCAAGCGCCTGTGCATTACCGCGGGCGCGCTCGACAGCGCGGGCAATCAGGACGTCCTCCGCCGCGCGCTCATCCGCAAGTTCAAATCGAATGTTCATGTCGGCATGCGATCCGCAGGTGTTGAGCGCCGCCCACACAGCCGCACAGTCAACCGAATCGACAGGCGCGGCAACCGTGCCGTACGCATAGTAGTCGTAGCCCACGATGATTGCCCTTTTGCGCGTCGTCTGCGCATAGCAGGTGTACCGGCGACACGTTAACTCGTCATCCAGACCAAAGGGCGCCAGCGCAGCGGCGACCTTGGCGCGATCGGCGTTGTAATCGTCCAGGCACGCCTCCTTGGTATCAAAGCGGCCGCCAAAGCCAATGCTAAAGATCACGCGGTCGGGCATGACCTTATCCTCGATCCGGGCACCAACGCTCACATAACCGGTCTTATCCGTTTCCATGGCATCCGTCCTTTCCACGAATGGCTACGTTGCAGTAAACATAGCCGTCCGTGCGGACACAAAGTTGCGTGGCGGCGCCGTTGCGGGTCCTGGGGCGCATGTTCCATTTGAGGCCTCTACCGGAAAACGAATCCCATTCCGAGCGTCGAATCCGGGACGCAGTTTCCGGTAGATCTCCTAATGGGAAAGCACGTCCCACTCTGGGGCTCGATTCCGGGACACAGCTTCCGCCAGAGGTCCCAATCGGAAACTGCGCCCCACTCTGGAGCCAAATTCCGGGATGCAATTTCCGCTTGAGGACCGATCAGCCGCTCATATCACACGTCCTCAAACGCGCAATCCAGAGCTGCAAAATAGCAGATAAACAACCATTTTTCGGAAAAGTACACGTCCCGAAACTTACCAAGACTTCATATCCAGCTACCGTTCACGGTCGCCGATTACCGCCCACCGATTCAAACAAGAAATATGTCGCCAAAAGCAGGTCATCTACCTGCATGGTTAGATTTTGGTCAGCTTTTGGTCAGCTGAGCGGCAAGTTCCAGCTGATACGTTTTTGCTACCCAAAAGAAGGCGGTAGCTCATGACCCATTGCAATGACCAACTCATCGACCAGCTGTTGAACCAAGCCGAACAAGAGGGGCGCTGTCTGATTCCCCCGAGCACGGCGATCCGAAAAGCGCTCCTTCGGCGCACCGGCAGCGCGGTCGTCTCCCCCATGCCGGGACTGTTCGCGCGCAAAATGCGCTGGGATGAGCTCAACCGGGCGCAGCGTCATTGCGAGATTATTCGCGCCTTTGCGATCATCCACCCCGATTGGACGTTCTGCTCGTTTTCGGCAGCTTGCCTGCTGGGGCTCGAGGTCTCGTGGCGACACCTGAACGTCGTGCATGTTTGCAGCTCGACAAAGCCGTCGGCTCGTCCGGGCGCACATATTCAGCGACACCAGATTGAGCCGGCCGGAGCAATACGCAGAGCCGGCATATCGGTAACGCCGCCCATCCAAACGGCCACAGATTGCCTGCTGCAAACTGGTTTTGCCGACGGCATGCCCATTGCCGATTCGGCGATCTCAAAGCTCGGCCTTGCGCCGGAACAGCTGATGGAGGCCGTTGAGCAACGAGCGACTGCCCGCAATGGCCGCGCGATTCGCACCGCCCTCACAACGCTTCGATATGCCGACGCCCGCGCCGAGAGCGGCGGGGAATCGGTCGCCCGAGCCGTCATGATCGAGACGGGCTTTGCGCCCGACTGGCTTCAATACGAGCTGACGGACCCCTTCGATTCGGCCAAGCCCATACGAACAGACTTTGCCTGGGAGCGCCAGGCGCGGGAACTCACGCTGGGCGAGCTCGACGGGCTCATCAAATATACCGACCAGACCATGCTGGCCGGACGCACCACCGCCG
This sequence comes from uncultured Collinsella sp., assembly GCA_900541125.1. Classification (GTDB taxonomy): domain Bacteria; phylum Actinomycetota; class Coriobacteriia; order Coriobacteriales; family Coriobacteriaceae; genus Collinsella. The sequence continues at coordinate 53,514 of UQIK01000014.1, read as the reverse complement.
AGGCGCTCGTTGCCGAACGGCAACGTGAAGCGCACCTGTCGCTCTACGGCCACCCTCTGCTGCGCTTTACCATGAACGAGGTCCGCTCGACAGGAATGCTCGCCAAAAAGCTGCAGACGGCAGGCATCCGGCAGACCGCTCTACCGACATGGCTCAACGAGGTGGACCTGTAGGAGCTGCTAGGCCACGCATCGCCAGATCGCATCCCCCTATCTGGGCCGCGTTTTCCCAACGACCACGCCAACGGAAAGCGCGTCCTAGCCTGGACGCTCAAAACGGGATGCATTTTCCGGATGGCGGGCCTAGCGGAAACCGTGTCCCGGAATCCAGTCCCGGAGTGGGATGCGCTTTCCGGTTGAGTCCTTCAGCGGAAACCGCATCCCGGAATAAACGCTCAAACTGGGATGCACTTTCCAAACGACCGGCCAGCGGAAAACGCATCCCATTCTGAGGCATGATTCCGGGACACAGCTTCCGGTTGAGGACCGATCCGGAAAGCGCATCCCACTCCGGGACTGGATTCCGGGACGTAGTTTCCGCCGAGGGCTCCAAAGGGAAAACGCATCCCATTCTGAGCGCCAAATCCGGGACGCAGTTTCCGTATGCGGAGGCGCTCCAAACAAAGGGCCCCGGCTCGCGATGGAGCTGGGGCCAAAGGCGCAGCATATACAGTTGATGTTGAGCGCGAACGGCCCGTCAACAATGGCCGTCCACGCTCTACCCTACCCGCGGCGACGGGCGCGGCTGTAGGGCGTATCCACCATGGGCAGATCGGGACGCAGCTTGCCGTCGAATGCGCGATAGGCGTTCTGTACGGCGGGCGCCGTGGGGATCGTTGCGATCTCGCCGATGCCCTTGCCGCCGTATGCCACGGGCAGCAGCTCGTCCTTCTCCACGTAAATGGCGTGGATATCCGGAATCTCAGGCGCACGGAACAACCCGAGCGTACCGTACCTTGCCTGGGGTACGCAGTCCTTGAGCGGCCAGTCCTCGGTAAGCGCATAGCCCATACCCATGAGCACGCCGCCTTCGATCTGACCCTGGATGGAGATGGGGTTGACCACCTTGCCGGAATCGTGCGCGGCATAGACCTCGCTCACGCGACCGTCATCGTCCAGAATGACCACATGCGTGGCAAAGCCGTAGCAGATATGGCTCTTGGGATTGGGAACGTCGGCGCCCAGCTTGTCGGTCGGCTCCAGGTACACGTAGCCAAACTCGCATCCCTCGAGCGCCTTGATGGCGGCCGCGGGATCCTGAGGATGCATACCCTGGCCGGCGACGAGCTCCTGCGTGTGCAGCTGATAGGCGCGACCGTCGTCGTACTCGATCTTGACGCCGTCGCCATGCGCATTCACGGGAGCGGCGGGCGCAGACTTGCCGGCCTCGATATCAAGCATGGCATCGCGCAGCAGGAAGGCGGCACCGCGCACGGCCTCGCCGGTCACGACCGTCTGACGCGAACCAGACGTGGTGCCGGAGTCGGGAGCGTTCTCGGTGGAGCACTCGCCGTTGGCGATGCAGCGAAGCGGCAGGCCGCAGGCCTCGGCAACGTCCTGCAAAAAGACAGTGTTGCAGCCCTGGCCGATGTCGGACGTGGCGGCATAGACTACGGCGCGGCCATCCTCGATGCGAATCTTGCAGCGGCCGGCATCGGGCAGGCCCACGCCAACGCCGGCATTCTTCATGGCGCAGGCAATGCCGGCGTGTCCGGGATGCGCGTAGTAGGCATCCTTGACCTCGAGCAGTGTCTCTTTAAGCGCCGTGGAGCAGTCGGCAATCTGGCCGTTGGGCAAAACCTCGCCCGGCTCGATGGCGTTTCGGTAACGAATCTCCCACGGATCCAGGCCGACCTTCTCTGCCAGCAGGTCGATCAGGCTCTCGAGCGCGAACTCGGACTGGCAAACACCAAAGCCTCGGTACGCGCCAGCGGGCGGGTTGTTGGTGTAGTAGCCAAAACCGCGAATGTCGGTGTTCTGGTACTTGTAGGGGCCGACGGCATGCGTGCAGGCGCGCTCGAGCACCGGGCCGCACAGCGACGCGTAGGCGCCGGTATCAAAGTTGATCTCGCAGTCTAGGCCGGTAAAGTTGCCCTCGGCGTCGCAGCCCAGCGTAAAGGTGCCGTCCATGGCATGGCGCTTGGGATGGAACGCGAGCGACTCGGCACGCGTGAGCTTGCACTTCACAGGACGCTGGAACTTATAGGCAGCGAGCGCGGCCAGGTGCTGGATGGACACGTCCTCCTTGCCGCCAAAGCCGCCACCCACGAGCATGGTCTCTACAACCACGCGCTCGGGCTCGTTGTCCCAGCCAAACATGTGGGCACACTCTTTGCGTGTGTCGTAGGCACCCTGGTCGGTCGACTGCACCTTGACGCCGTTCTTGTACGGGAAGGCGACGGCGCACTCGGGCTCCAAGAAGGCATGCTCGGTAAAGGGCGTGGTAAAGCGCTGCGTCACGGTGAACGCGCTCTCCGCCAGCGCCTTGGCGGCGTCGCCGCGCGTCACGTGACGGCTCTGGCACACATTATCCTTGAGCTCCACCGTGTTGCCAAAGGCAAAGAAGCTGTCATGCAGGCGCGGGGCGTCGGCAGCCCTGGCCTCGGCGATGTTACGCACGGGCTCCAGAGGCTCGTAATCGATCTTTACGAGCTTCTTGGCCTTCTCGAGCGTCGCTTCGTCCTCGGCGACCACCAACACGATGGCGTCACCCACGCAGCGGGTGATATCGCCCGCCGCAATCATGACGTCCCAGTCCTGGATAAGGTGGCCGACCTGGTTGACCGGCACGTCCTCGGCGCGCAGGATGCCCACCACGCCGGGCAGGGCCTCAGCCTTGAAAGTGTCGATGGAGAGCACGCGAGCACGCGGATACTTGGAGCGCACCGCGCTGGCATAGGTCAGGCCCGGCTGATCGAGCTCGTCGATATCGTCGGGGTACTTGCCCTCGCCGAGCACCTTCTTGCGCACGTCGATACGGAAGGCGCGTTTGCCCACGCCGTAGTCGTCGCCGCGCTCCAAGCCCTCGTCGATCTGCTTTTCGCCGCGGAGCACCGCAGCGGCCAGTGCAATGCCCTCGATAATCTTTTTGTAGCCGGTGCAGCGGCAGACGTTACCGCGAATGGCGTACTTGATCTGCTCCTCGGTGGGCTCGGGGTCCTCGGCGATGAGCGCTGCACCCGCCATGACCATGCCGGGAATGCAAAAACCGCACTGCACGGCGCCCACGGCGCCAAAGGCGTACACAAAGGCCTCGCGCACGTCCTCGGGCAGGCCCTCGACGGTCACGATGTTGCGACCGGCGGCAAGAGCGGTGGTCAGCACGCACGCCTTGACGGCCGCACCGTCCACATGGATGGTGCAGGTACCGCAGGCGCCCTCGGAGCAGCCGTCCTTGGCGGAATGGATATGCAGGTCGTCGCGCAGGTAGCGCAACAGCGGTTTGTTTTGGGTCGTCGTGCGCTCGACGCCGTTAACGGTAAAAGTGAATTCCTGTGCCATGGTGATTCCCTTCTACACGCCGGCGGCGATGCCGGTGCGGTCGTGGATGGCGCCATGCGGGCAGACGACGGCGCACATGCCGCACGACAGGCAGTCCACGCCGTCGATATGGGCGCAGTTGTCCTCGATGTGGATAGCGCCGGCAGGGCACTTTTTGGCGCACATACCGCAACCGATGCAGCTCGTGTCGCAGACCTTGCGCGCAATGGCACCCTTATCGGTGTTGTTGCAGCGCACCAGAATGTTCTGGTAGCCGGGGACGAAGGCAATCACGCGCTGCGGGCACGCCATGCCGCACAGGCCACAGCCCGTGCACTTGGAGCGGTCCACGCGGGCGATGCCATCGACCAGCGCAATGGCGCCGTGGGGGCAGGCCGTGACGCAGGCGCCGCAGCCAATGCAGCCTTCGCTGCAGCGGGCGTCGCCGCCTGCGGAGGCGCAACCACTTCCGCAGGCAACGTAGGCCACGTTATGTTGAATGGATTTGGCCATAAGAGACTCGCCTATTTCTTAAGAAGGTACGAATAGTTGTCGCGCACGGCCCTGATGGTCAGGCGGACGGCCTCGGGAAGACCGGTGTTGACGGCATCGACCGAGACGGTGCGGACCGTGCCGGCGACGCGGACCTTAAAGTGGTCCTCGTCCACAGCCAGGAAGCCCTCGTTCTCGGAGTTCTCCATGTCCTGCTCGCTCCAGAACAGGGTGAGCTTGTCCTTGTAGGGACGACCCTCCTGGTAGGGGCAGAACACGGCGCAGTTACCGCACTCGTTGCACATGCCGTCGACATGGACGACCTGATGCTTGGCCAGGCCCGGCACCTTAATTGCCACGTTGGCGCGGTTGGGGCACACGTCGCAGCAGACCTCGCACACCGAGCCGCAGCCCAGGCAGCGGGTCTTGGTGCAGTTGCGCTTGTCGCGGCACAGTGACCCCTTGCGCTCGTAGCAGGCGTCCTCGCGGCCGGCCTGCTCGTTGCAGTCGGCGTACTTGTTAAAGTCCACGCCGGCGATGGCACGGGCAACCTCGGCGGCATCGGCGATGGCCTCGACCACGGTGGCAGGACCGCGACGGCAGTCACCGGCAGCCCAAACGCCCTCGACGCCGGTGGAGGTGGCGGCAAGACGGCCGCGACGGTCGTGCTCGACGCCCGCGGCATCGTACAGGCTGGCATCGATGCCCTCGCCCACGGCGCAGATCACCGTGGTGGCGGAAAGCTCGACGGTCTCGCCCGTGGCGACGGGGCTGCGACGGCCGCTTGCATCCGGCTCGCCGAGCTCCATAACGTCGCAGGTCAGCACGGCGCCGTTAAGCGCCTTGGGGGCCAGCAGCTCGCAGAACTCAACGCCGTCGGCAAGAGCAAGATCGAGCTCTTCCTCGTCGGCGGGCATCTGCTTCTTGGTGCGGCGATACACCAGGCGCACGTTCTTCACGCCAGCAAGGCGCTTGGCCACGCGGGCCGCGTCCATGGCGGTGTTGCCGGCGCCAATGACCACGACGTCCTCACCCAGCTCGAGTTTCTCGCCCTTCTTGGCAGCCTCGAGGAACTCCAGCACATCGAGCTCGGCACCCTCGCCCAAGCCCGCAGAGCCGGGCATCCAGGCACCGGTGGCCACGACCACGTCGGTAAAGCCCTGGGCCTTGAGCTCGTCAATGGAATCAACGCGAGCGTTGAGCTGCACCTTGGCGCCAAAGGCCAGGCAGAGCTCGGCATCGTGGGAGATATCGTCGCTCGCGATACGGAACTCGGGGATCACGTGACGGACCACGCCGCCGAGAGAGTCGCGGGCCTCGAAGATGGTGACGGGCACGCCGGCACGCGTCAGGAAGAACGCCGTCGCCAGGCCGGCCGGGCCGCCGCCGATAACGGCAACGTTGCGCTCGCCGTCGTTTGCGATGGCCTGGGCGCGCAGCTTGGGCAGCACGGCGGTCATGGCCTCGCGGGCGGCCTTGAGCTTGCTGGCGCGAATCTGGGCGCCCTCGGGCTCGTAGAACGCACGCTCGCAGGCACGGCCGCAGGGATGCGGGCAGATGGTGCCGGTAATGAACGGCAGGGCGTTGCGCTCGATGATAATGTTGAGCGCGTCCTCGTAGCGACCCTCGTCAACAGCCGCCAGGTAGGCGGGAATATCCTGCTGGATGGGGCAGCTCGTGCGGCACGGCGTGGTAAAGCAGTCGGAAAGCGGGCTCTTGCCGGCGACCTTGCGGTCGGGCAGCGGGCGCAGCGGCTTCTTGTAGAGCGGGTTGGTGAGCGAGTCGGTCTGAATCGCGGTCACGGCCTCGAGAGAGACGCCCGCGAACGGCTTGCCATCCAGGTCGGCAAACTCGCCGGCCATCTGGCTAAAGCGCTCGTAGCCACCGGGCTTGAGCACGTCGGTCGCCAGGGTGACGGGCCAAATGCCGGCATCGTACAGGGCGCGGATGTTGTACACCGTGGCACCGCCGGAGTAGCTGATGCGCAGCTTGCCATCGAACTGCTCGGTAATGCGGCGGGCGGCCTCGATGGTCAGCGAGAACAGCGAACGGCCCGACATGTACATCTCGGTGGAGGGCAGCTCGTTCCTCGTCACATCGACGGGGAAGGTGTTGGTGAGCTTGACGCCAAACTCCAAACCGCGCTCGGCGCACAGGGCAATCAGGCGCTCGAACATGGGCACGGCATCGGCCCACTGCAGGTCCTCGCGGAAGTGCGTGTCATCGAAGACGATGTAGTCAAAGCCCAGCTCGTTGAGGCGCTGGCGGGCAAACTCATAGCCCAGCAGCGTGGGGTTGCACTTGATGTAGGTGTTGAGGCCCTTCTCGGTGATGAGGTAGGTCGCGATGCGCTCGATCTCGGCCGGCGGGCAGCCGTGCAGGGTGGACTCCGTGATGGAGTTGGACACGCGCGCCGGGATGGATTCGACAAATGCGGCGTCGACATGCTCAAACTTGTCCAGGTTGGCAAGCGCCCACGTGCGGCACTCGTTCCAAACCTCGGAGCCGCTGGCGTCCTTCATGCCCTCGATGTACGCATCGACCTTGGGGCTCTTAATACCCTCGAGGTCATAGCCCACCGACATGTTGAAGACAAAGCCATCCGGGCTGCCCAGGCCGTACTCGCGAGCGATCAGGTGGCAGGCAAACCATGCCTTCACGTACTCGGCAAAGGCCTGCGGAACCTCGAGCTCGGTCGACCACTCGCAGTTGTAGCACTCGTCCTGCGCCACGATGCAGGGCTTGTTGACGCACTTGGAGAGCTCCTCGCCGTCCATAACCTGAACGGTCTTGAGCTCAAAGAAGCGGGAACCGGCCACGTAGGATGCCACGATGTTCTGGGCAAGCTGCGTGTTGGGACCGGCGGCCGGGCCAAACGGAGTCTCGATGCGCTCGTCAAAAATGGGAAGCGCACCCTCCTGGTTGGTCGTGACCATCTTGCGCACGCCAAAGACGGCGCCCTGAGTCTTGTGCTCCTCGATGATCCAGTTCATCAGCTGCGAAAACGGGATCGGCCTCATGATGTCGCTCATAATGAGCTCCTCTCTGTAACGCCCGGCGAGACCGCGCGGCGGGCGCAAATACGGTGTAGCGCTAGCACAGCGCCGGCGACCCCGCGGAGGCCGCCTATACGCGCGTCGGATGCGGCGAAACATCCGACGCGCGTGAATCTACTTGTAATTAGTAGGCGCGATCGTTGAGCGTGCTCCAGAGTTTCTTGGACTCAGCCATGGTCCACGCGTTGATCTTTTCCTCATCAATACCGACAAACTCGCGATCCTTGTACAGGACGCGGCCGTTGATGATGGTGGTGCGGCAGTTTTTGCCCATCATGCCAAAGAGCATGTGGCCGTCGATGTTCTCCTCGCTCAGCGGCGTAAAGGGCTTGTAGTCCATAACGATGACGTCGGCGGCAGCGCCGGCCTCGAGCACACCGAGCTTGCGATCGAAGTACTTGCTCGCCATCTTGGCGTTGTTCTCGAACAGCATCGTCATGGCCTCGCACCAGCCCACGTTGGGCATGGCGGCGTTGTGGCGCTGAATGATCAGGAAGACCTTAAGGCTCTCGAGCATATCGTGGGTGTAGGCATCGGTGCCCATGCACACGGGTATGCCGCGGCGGAAGAACTCGAGCACGGGGGCGCAGCCTACGGCGTTGCCCATATTGGATTCGGGGTTGTTGACGAGCCAGGTGCCGGACTCCTTGACGATATCCATCTCGGCAGGCGTCACGTGGATGCAGTGGCCGAGCATGGTGTCGGGACCCAGCAGGTTGTGCTGCAGCAGGCGCTCGACGGGGCTGATACCACCGCGGTTGAGACGGGAGTCCCACACGTCATTCATGCCCTCGCACACATGGATGTGGAAGCCGGTCAGGCCGTTGTTGGCCTCGGCCATCTTGTCCATGGTCTCGTCCGACAGCGTAAAGGTGGCGTGACCGCCAAACATGGCGGCGATCATGTGGTTGTCGTTATCGCGACGCTCTTTGGCGGCCCACTGGGCAAACTCGGCGTTCTCGGCAATGGCCTGGTCGCATTTTTCCTGGCCGCGGCGATCGGAGACCTCGTAGCACAGGCACGAACGCATGCCCAGCTCCTGAGCTGCGTCCTTAATGGTGAAGAGGCTTCCCGGGATCTCGCAGAAGCTCGCATGGTGATCGAAGATCGTGGTGACGCCATCGCGGATGGAGTCAAGAATCGTGGCGTAGGCGCTTGCCTTGGTGCCGTCGAGCGTCAGATTGTCGTCGATCTTCCACCACTGCTGCTCAAGATTCTCCAGGAAGTTGGTGGGGTTGCAGCCCTTAATGGCAAGGCCGCGGGCGAGACCCGAGTAGATGTGGGTGTGGCAGTTGATAAGTCCGGGCATGATGAGGTTGCCCTGGGCGTCGACGTACTCGGCATCCGGGTACTTGGCCTTGAGCTCGCACTCGGGGCCCACTTCGACGATCGTATCTCCGTCAATGGCGACCGCACCGTTTGGAATGAACGGGGTCTGAGCGTTGCGGGTAAAGACGGAACCGTTAGCGACCAGAAGCATGGATGCTCCCTTCGACATCAGAGGCGGGGTTTGACACCTCTGACATGGCGGAGTGCGAAGCGCCGGCCTACACCGGAAACGGGCCCTCTCCCGTCAACGCTTCACCAAAGGGACAAACCCTTTGAAGTGCGGCTTGGCGCCGCATGACGTCGGCGGACGAGGCGATGCGTCCGCCGACGAATAGCACCGAATTGGTTACTTCTTGCTCTCGGGCAAGACCAGATCCACGGCAGCGTCCTTGGCGGCATCGATGTGCTGAGCCACGACTGGCGTCTGCGGAAGGATCAGGTTAAGGACAATGGCCATGATGGCGGTGGGGGTTACGGCATTGGAGCCGATGACGGTGGACACCCAGGCGGGCATACCCTCGCCGGCAAGGCAACCGCTGGCCATCCAGATACCCAGGCCAAAGACGACGGAGGTACCGACGATGGTGGTAGTGCGCTGCGTGAGGCCCTCGCGGGTGAACATGCGCACGCCGTTCATGGTGATGGTGCCAAAGACGCCGACGGTCGCGCCGCCGATGACGGGCTGCGGGATAGCGGAAAGGACGGCAGAGAGCTGCGGGAACAGACCGGCGATGGCAAAGACGGCCGCGATGATCACAAAGACCCACTTGTTGACGACCTTGTTGGAGCAGATGATGCCCACGTTCTGGCCAAGGGCGCTGGTGGGAAGACCGCCCAGCAGGCCGCCGACCATAGAGGTAAGGCCCTGGGACACGATGGCGCCGGAGAGCTCGCGCTCGGTGGGCATACGGTCGATGGAGCCCAGGCAGGCGGCGGAGACGTCACCGATAACCTGGATAGCAACCATGGGGAACACGACGGCGAGGGTAATGCAGACCTCGGGATCAAACTCGAGCGCGTAGGGCATGAGCTTGGGAAGGGCGAAGACCTGAGCGGTGGCGACGCTGGAGAAGTCGATCATGCCAAAGGGGATGGAGACGATCATGCCGACGATCATGCCAAAGAACACGGATCCCAGCTTGAGCGTGCCCTTGCCAAAGTTGGCGAGCGCAAAGACCACGGCGAAGGTGATAAGAGCGACGCACCAGGCCTGCGGGGTGCCCCATAGCGGCGTACCCATACCGCCGGCCATATACTTGACGGCCGTGGGATACAGCGAAACGCCGATGGAGAAGATGACCGTACCGGTCACGACGGGCGGGAACAGCCACTTGATCTTGCTGTAGGCCAGACCAAAGAGGACCGCGACGGCGCCGCCGACGATCTCGCCGCCCAGCAGTGCACCAAAGCTAAAGCCCGAGGCACCCATGGCCTGCAGGGCCGGCAGGAACGCGAACGAAACGCCCATGACGATGGGCAGGCCGCCGCCGATGCGACGGAAGGGAGCGAAGGCCTGAAGGGCCGTATCGATCGCCGAAAGAATGAGCGCGACCTGGATGATGTCGGTGCTCTGCTGGCTATTAAAGCCGTAGACGCCGGCCATGATGACCGCCGGGGTAATGATGCCGGCAAACGATGCCAGTACGTGCTGAAGGGCACACGGGATCATTTCCTTAACGGGAGGCATGCCTTCGCGAGTGAACAGGGCTTCAGTGCCGTTCGTAACCGTCTCCTGGGTCATTTGACCACCAATCCTCGAAGTAGTTGTTTTCGCATCTAACGCTCTATTGTGACGCAGTGCGGGGTTGAGGTTGTGCCTTCATTGCATATCGTATTAAAGATGATTCTCATTCTCAATAATAATTTTTTGTTATCAGACTATTCTTCAGCTGAAATTACGCATTTCCGCAGGTCAGGAAAGTGTCTGGTCAAAATAACATCTAACATTTCTTTTGGTCAACCGTTTACCGCTAAATTCCTACCGTTCGTCTGCATTACGCAATGTACCTGCGGATATACGAGATGATGGGCAGCGTGTTACCATGAGAAAAAATTGTTATGAACATTTCCGATTTCACCCAAAGGAGTTGCCCGTGAACGAGACCGTACGTCGCTTTTTGCCGATGGTCGATTTTCTGGAGCAGATACTCGGCAAAAACAGCGAAATCGTGCTGCACGATTTCTCGGATCCCGACCACGCCATCGTCGATATTCGCAACGGCATCGTGAGCGGCCGCAAGGTCGGCGGTCCCGCCACCGATCTGGCACTCAAGATCATGCACGACGCCAAGTATCGCGACCTGCCGTTTATTACGGGCTACGAGGGGCGCGGTGCCGGCGGCAAAACGTTGGAGTCAGCGACGTACTTTATCCGCGAGAATGACGAGATCGTCGGTATGCTCTGCGTCAACACCGACCTCTCGACCGTGCGCTCCATCAACGCCATGGCGCAGCAGCTCATGGCGTGCTTCGATGCGGCGCCAACGCGCACGGAGCCCGCCCCTATCGAGGTCGAAAGCCTTTCGGAGTCTACACAGGAGCTCATCGACCGCAGCATCGCCGAGTTGCTGAGCGCGCGTGGGCTGGATGTAGCGTCGCTTGGTCAGAGCGACCGCGTGGACGTCATTCGCCACCTCAACGGCAACGGGGTGTTCATGCTCAAGGGCGCTGTTGCCTGCGCCGCCACCGCGCTGGGCATCTCGGAGCCCAGCGTCTACCGCTACCTGCAAAAAGTTCGCAAGGAAGGCTAACGAGCAAAATGGAGCGCGGCTCCACAAGCGATCCATCACTTGACAAAAGACCCTGCAGCTCGCACGCGCTGCAGGGTCTTTTTGCATGTCATGTTTAGTTGTGGCCAACGCCTTAGAGAGCGGCGATGACCTCGATCTCGACCAGACCGCCAGCCGGAAGGGCGGCAACCTGGAAGGCGCTGCGCGCGGGGAACGGGGCCTCGAACTTGGAGGCGTAGATCTCGTTCACGGCGGCGAAGTCGGCGATGTCGGCCAGGTAGACCGTGGTCTTGACGACATCGGCAAAGGTGGCGCCGGCAGCGGTCAGCAGGGCCTCGACGTTGGCGAGGGACTGCTTGGCCTGGGCCTCGACGCCCTCGGGCATCTTGCCAGTTGCGGGGTCGATGCCCAGCTGGCCGGACAGGAACACCATGTTGCCGGTCTGGATGCCGGGGGAATACGGTCCGATGGCTGCGGGTGCGTTATCGGAAGACACGACGGTCTTGCTCATGTTTTTCTCCTTACGATCAGTTGAGAGAGCGTGAGCGCGGCGTTCACACCGGGAGGCACAATTCGGTCTGAACACCGCGCTTGATTGGGATAGTACTCAAGGTTTCTGTTTGATGCAAGAATATTATCAGCTTGCGAGAATATTTTATCGCCCAACGGTTTCCCCGAACCGCTGAACGGTTCTCCACGGGGTCAGCCAGCCCAAGCTGCTGAAGACTTTATCCCGCTTGGAGCACGGGCATCGCCTGCCGCAACGGCACCACTATACTTTTGAATATCTGAGCATTTTGAAAGGCAGGATATGACCGCAACCGCCAGCCGAACCACCAACCGCAGGCCCGAGCTTTTGGCCCCCGCCGGAGGCCCGGAGCCCTTTGCCGCCGCACTCGCCGCGGGGGCAGACGCCATCTATTGCGGCATGGGTAGCTTCAACGCCCGCCGCAAGGCAACGAACTTTACCGACGAGGCCTTTGAGCAGGCCTGTCGCGCCGCGCATCTAGCCGGGTCGCGCGTCTACGTCACGGTCAACATCGTCATCAAGCAGTCCGAGATGGGCGATGCGCTGCAACTCATCCATCGCTGCTCCACGCTGGGCGCCGACGCCTTCATCATCCAGGACTGGGGCCTGTTCTTTGAGGTCAAGCGCACCATGCCCGGCATCGAGACGCACATCTCGACCCAGGCGAACATCCATGATGACCGCGGAACGCTTTGGTGCCGCGAGCAGGGCGCCGACCGAGTGACCTTGTCGCGCGAGCTCTCCATTGACGAGATCGCCGCCATCCACGACGCCGCACCCGATGTGGACCTCGAGGTCTTTAGCCACGGTGCCATCTGCTTTTGCTACTCGGGCCTATGCCTGCTCTCGAGCTTTGCCATGGCGGGCCGCTCGGCCAACCGCGGCATGTGCGCTCAGCCCTGTCGCCTGCCTTACGAGCTGATCGACGAGAACGGCCGCTCGCTCTCCCCTGCCGGTCGCGAGCGCGCGCTATGCCCGCGCGACACCAACACGTCGCAGCTTGTTCGCCGTCTGTATGACGCCGGCGCCGCATCGCTCAAGCTCGAGGGCCGCATGAAGGCCCCCGATTACGTGTATTCTATCGTCGACGTGTATCGTCATCAGATTGATGACATGCTTGCCGATGTTTCGACCTCTAAGGATGAGGATGCAGCCCGCCAGCGCCAGCTCAAGCGCTGCTTCAACCGCGACTTTACGCACGCCTATCAGGACGGCACCTCGGGCGACGAGATGATGAGCTATGAGCGTTCCAACAACCGCGGCCAGATCGTGGGCACGGTGCTGGGCAGCCGCCCGGCCAACCGCGATGTGCGCGGCCTCAAGCCCGACGACCGCCGTCGCCGCGCCGCCATCGCCCGCATTGAGCTGTTTGAGCCCGTGGGCAAAGGCGACCTGCTGGAGCTTCGCCACGATAACGAGTTTGACCAGTTCCTGACCACCATTGCCGCCGATGATGCCGCCGCCGGTGACATCATTGAGTGCCGCGTGCCCCGCAGCATGCCCGAGGGCTGCCGCGTCCGCGTGATTCGCAGTCAGCGCGCCATCGACGCCGCCGGCGCCGCGCTCAAGCGCGATGTGCTGCGCCGCCGAGCTGTTGACGTGTCCGTCGTGGCGCGCCTGGGCGAGCCGTTTACTGTCACACTCACCTGCTGTGACAACCCCGCGCTCACCGCCACCGCCACGGGCTTCACCGTCGAGGCCGCCAAGACCCGCGCCGTCGAGGCATCCGATCTGGTTGAGCACGTCGGGCGCATGGGCTCCTCTCCCTTTGAGGCCGCGAGCTTTGATGTGGCGCTCGATGAGGGCTGCGGCATGGGCTTCTCCGCCGTGCACAAGGTGCGCGCCGCCGCTTGTAAGGCGCTGGAAGAGGCCATTCTGGCACCGTACGAGGAGCGCGCAAAAACGCTCGAGTTGCCGGCGATTGTAACCAGTGATTCCCGCCCCGCGCCCGAGCACTACCGCGATGAGCCGCAGATCTGCGCCACCGTCACCTCGCTCGAGGCCGCCGAGGCCGCTCGCGCCGAGGGTGTAACGCGCATCTACATGACCACCGACGCGCTCGATGCGGCCGAGCTCTCCCCCGCCGATGCATTTGAGCAGGGCATCGTACCCGTGCTCGACGAGGTCTGCCGCGCCGTTGACCACGTACGCGTCGACCCGTGGGTTGTTGCCGGCGCCACGGTCGCTATTGGCAACATCTCTGAGCTTGCCCTGGCCGCCCAGGTTGGCGCCACGGCCGAGATTCGCTCTTGCCTGCCGGTGCACAACACGCCCTGCATGGAGGCGCTTGCCGAGCGCGGAGCCAGTGCGTTTTGGCTCTCGCCCGAGATCACGCTCGACGAGTTTGTCTCGCTCGGCGCCGCCGCGCCCGCGGCTCTGGGCATCACCGTCTTTGGCCGCCCGCGCGTTATGACGAGCGAGCACTGCATCCTGCAGGTGGCCAATGGCTGCATCCACGATTGCGCCAACTGCCGCCTGCGCGCCCGCAAGCTGTCGCTCAAGAATATCGACGGCAAGGTCATGCCCGTGCGCACCGACATCCATGGCCGCTCTCGCTTGTACGATGCCTACCCCATCGACCTTACGCCGCAGGTACCGCAGTTGCTCGACGCCGGCGTCCGTCGTCTTATGGTCGACGGAACCTTGCTCGAGGCCGATGAGATTGGTCGTGCCGTCGCTCGCGTCCGTCGCGCCGTCGAGGCAGCTCAAGCCGGCCGCAAGCCCGCCGCCCGTCTGCGCGGAGCAACCTCGGGCTGCATGTTTGTGGGAATCAGTTAACCGAAAGGCTTACACGTGAACGAAGAACCTCAAGTCCTCTACTGCGACGCCTGGCTCATGGCCATCGACAAGCCCGCCGGCATGATCGTCCACGGCGACGGCACCGGCGAGCGCACACTTACCGACTACGCCAGCGACCTGCTGCTGGCGATGGGCGACGGCTTTGCCGCGACCGACATGCAGCCGCTCAATCGCCTGGACCGTGACACCACCGGCGTGGTGTTGTTCTCGCTCGACAAGCAGACGCAGCCCGCTTTTGACCAGATGGTCATCGACCACGCGTTCGAAAAGCACTATCTGGCGCTGGCCGAGGGCAAAATCGACTGGAACGAAAAGCTCATCGACAAGCCCATCGCCCGCGACCGTCACGACAGCCGAAAGATGCGCGTCGGCGCCAGCGGCAAGCCGTCTCAGACGCGCGTGAAGGTGCTCAAGCGCCTTAAGAGCCGCCGAGGCCTGCCCACGCGCTCGTATATCGATGTCGAGTTGCTCACCGGCCGCAAGCACCAAATCCGCGTGCATCTGGCGAGCGAGCGCCATCCCCTGGTTGGCGACGACCTGTACGGAACGCCGCGCCCCTGCGGCCTGATGCTCCACGCCCACAGCGTGTCCTTCACGCATCCCGTAACCGGCGAGCACATCCACATCGAAGCCCCCTGCCCCTGGGAGCCCTAAACCACCACAAAGGGGACAGGCACCTTTGTGGTGGTTTTGGCCTTAGCCCGTCCCCTGCTGCTAGACCGTGATGACGTTGTCCATTGCCCGGTACTTGGCGGGGACCTCGCCCGCAGTGATAATCGTTGCGTCGCGGAAGTCCGCGAACTTGACGGGCGCCACCATGCCAAATTTACTGGCGTCCGAGATTACGAAGCGTTTGGCGGTATGGCGCATCGAGATACGCTTGACCTGTGCTTCCTCGATATCCGGTGTGGTGAGACCCTGCTCGGCGGCAATGCCGTTAGAGCCCCAAAAGCCACAGTTGAAGTTGTAGCGGTCTAAGGTTGCCAAGGCATCGGGGCCAACGAGCGCCTCGGTCTCGGGTTTGAGCTCGCCGCCCAGCACAACGGTGCGCATGCCGCGCAAAGCAAGGTGCTGAGCATGGAGCACGGAATCGGTCACATAGGTGACGCCCTCAAGGCGCGGAAGATGCTCGATGAGCTTGAGGGTCGTGGAGCCCGAATCGATATACACAAAGCTATCGGGCTCCACAAGCGCCGCCGCACGGGCGCAGATACGCTCCTTGTCGTCGTTATGGAGATCGCTGCGCTCGCTGATCGTTAGGTCGCGCGTCACGTGCGCGCGCTCAAGACTCGTCGCCCCACCGTGGACCTTGGCAATGCGGTGCGCTCGGTCGAGCGTCTGCAAGTCGCGCCGAATGGTAGACGCCGTCACGCCCAGGGCCTCAGCAAGCTCCGGCACGGTAACCGAGCCGGCTCGCTGCACCATCGACACGATCGCGTTGAGCCTATCTTCCGCAAGCATCGCTTACTCCTCCTCGGGGTACACAACTCCCCAGTCGGCGCGGAGCTTGGTCATAAGCTCCATAACATCAGAAGCATAGTCCAGAAGCTCGCACTTCGAATCATCGCCGGCAACGGCCTTCTCCAGGTCGGCCATCTCGTAGCACAGAGCGTATGCCTCGGTGCCAGCGTGGACCTCCTCACGGCGACCGTCCGCAGTCCACACGATGGTCGCATGGTCGGCGCGCGGATACTCGTTGACCTCGATATAGCATTTGTCGAAGCTGATAACCGAACGCTTGGGCTGCTTGGAGTGGAGCGTAAGGCTCACCACGCCCAGCTGCTGCTCGGCGTTACGGCAGACAATGCCACTCGCAACGTCAACGCCGGTCTCACAGGAGTTGCCCAGAGAGACGACCTCCACGGGTTGACTGGCCATAAACAGGCGCATGACAGACAGGGCATACACGCCAATGTCGAGCATGGCGCCGCCGGCGAGACTACGGTTGTAGAACCGGTTGGTCAGGTCCCCGTACTCCTTATAGCTGCCAAAGTTGAGCTGGGCGAGGTTCATGCGACCAAAATCGCCCGCATCCATGCGGCGGCGCAGCTCCTGATACAGCGGCATGTGAAGCACCGTGGTGGCGTCCATAAGGACGACGTTGTGCTCGTCGGCGATGGCACGCGCCTCGTCGAGCTCAGCGGAATTGAGGGTAATGGCCTTCTCGCAGAGCACGTGCTTACCAGCTGCCAGAGCGGCTCGCAGGTAGGTGATATGCGTGTTGTGCGGCGTGGTGATATAGACGGCGTCGATGTCCGGATCGGCGTAGAGGTCCTCGACCGTCTCGTACACCTTCTCGACGCCATACTGCTCGGCAAAAGCCTGGGCTTTGGAAAGCGTACGGTTGGCGACACCCGCGAGCTTGCGGCCGGCCAGCGCGAGGGACTGGGCCATTTGGTTGGCGATAACACCGCACCCGATCACTGCCCAGCGAAGCTCGGGAGCCGTAAAGATGTCGTTTGGGAACGGCTGATTCTGGACCGAGGCAAACGCCGCCTTTGCGGCTGCCTCGGCGTCGAGCGGAGCCTGTTTGGAATCTGCCATGATGTGCCTCCTGAGTCATCGGAAGTCCTTCATTTCTAACAACCCTATATTCGCACAATTGCGCGCGTATCTGCTCGTGTTTGCGTGTTTATTTGCTTATCAGTCTTTATTTAGCCATAGTTGGCAGATGTTTGTGCAGTTATGCGCATTATCGCGCAAGGCTATGCGCATAAATGCGCATGCAACGATCCTTGTGAAACATAAAGGGGCAGAGCACCATAGCCATAAAAGACAGAGTAGGCCGTATTACTCCACCCCTCTGGGGGCATCAGACATCAAAGGACCGTCCCAAACTGTCGGCACATTGAGACTGTCCCCCCAACGACTGGTCATTTAAGTCTGTCCCCAATGAATGCAACGGCCACTCATTTAAGTCTGTCCCCAATGAATGCAACGGCAACTCATTTAAGTCTGTCCCCAATGAGTAGGGATAGAAAAAGGCCCGGGTGCCGTGGCATCCGGGCCTTTGCTAGCAACTTGATGTTGCGGGCAGCTTAGAACTTGTGGCCGCACTTCTTGCAGACGCGCAGCTTGTTCTTGCCGTCCTTCTCGTGACCGACGCGGGTAACCTTACCGCACTCGGGGCAGACGAGATTGACGTTGGAGGCGTCGATGGGAGCCTCCTGCGAAACGATGCCGCCCTGCTGGTTGGCAGCGTTGGGCTTGACGGCCTTCTTGACGACCGAAACGCCCTCGACAACGACCTTGTTCTCGGCGGGGAGAGCACGCAGGATAACGCCCTGCTTGCCGCGATCCTTACCAGAGAGAACCTGGACCTTATCGCCCTTCTTGATATACATATATCTCCCCTAACTACAGGGTCTCGGGAGCGAGCGAGACGATCTTCATGTACTTCTTGTCACGAAGCTCGCGAGCGACAGGCCCGAAGATACGGGTGCCGACGGGCGAACCATCGTTGTTGATGACAACGCAGGCGTTCTCATCAAAGCGAATGTAGGAGCCATCCTTGCGGCGGATCTCCTTAACGGTGCGAACGACGACGCAACGGACAACGTCCTTCTTCTTGACGTTGGCGCCAGGGGTAGCCTCCTGGACAGCACCGATGAACACATCGCCGATGCCTGCATAACGACGCTTGGAACCGCCAAGCACCTTGATGCAGCGAATCTTGCGAGCGCCGGAGTTGTCGGCGACGTTCAGCATGGTTTGCATCTGAATCATGGTAGATGTTCCTCCGAACTAAGAACCGAAGAGAGGTGCGCTGCCTTTATACGGCCTGTGGTATGCAAGCCAGGCATACGCACATCTTCGGAAACGTACAAGTCGTAAGAGCGACTGCTTATTTAGCGCGCTCGACGACCTCGATGAGGCGCCAACGCTTCATCTTGGACATAGGACGGGTCTCCATAACGCGGACGGTGTCGCCCACGCCAGCCGTGCACTCCTCGTCGTGAGCGTGCAGCTTCTTGGAGCTGGTCATCATCTTGCCGTACTTGGGGTGACGCTTGCGCTCGGTGATGGTGACAACAATGGTCTTGGCACCGGAGACGGAGGTAACGACACCCGTACGGACCTTACGCGAGTTACGCGAATCAGTCATGTTCTCTCCTTAGGTCCTACTCGGCGACAGCGGACTTCTCCGCTGCGATCTCGCGGGCGCGCTGCTCCGTGAGGACGCGAGCGATGTCCTTCTTCACGGTGTTGACGCGAGCGGTGTTGTCCAGCTGGCTGGTGGCCATCTGGAAACGAAGGTTAAAGAGCTCGGCGCGCATTTCCTTCAGCTTCTCAACGAGCTGAGCGTCCGAGAGCTCACGAATCTCTGCGGGCTTCATTAGTTCTCCTCCTTGGCGGCGGCGGCGTCCTCAGCAGCCCACTTGGCCTCGAGAGCGGCCTCCTCAGCCATCTCCTTCTCGATGCGCTGCTCAGCGTTCTTAGCAGCAACAATCTTGGTCTTGATGGGAAGCTTGTGCTGTGCAAGACGCAGAGCCTCGCGAGCGATCTCCTCGGGCACGCCCTTGACCTCGAACATGATGCGGCCGGGCTTGACGACGGCCACCCACTCCTCGGGGTTACCCTTACCAGAACCCATGCGAGTCTCGGCAGGCTTCTTGGTGATGGGCTTATCGGGGAAGATCGTGATGTAGACACGACCGCCACGCTTCATGTAGCGGGTCATGGCAATACGAGCGGCCTCGATCTGACGGTTGGTGATCCAATGGGCCTCGAGAGCCTGGATACCAAACTCGCCGAAATGCAGCTCGGTATTACCCTTGGCCTGGCCCTTCATGGAGCCACGCTGCACCTTGCGGTGAAGAATACGCTTAGGGGCAAGCACTACTGACCCCTCCTCTCGGAGTTACGACGACGAGGACGGGAAGAGCCCTCGAGTGCAGGGTTGGGAACAGGCTGGCCCGGGAGCTTCTCGCCCAGGTAAATCCAGACCTTCACGCCGCAAGCGCCCATGGTGGTGCTGGCGACAGCCGTGCCGTAGTCGATCTTGGCACGGAGGGTGTGCAGAGGCACGCGACCCTCGCGGTACCACTCACGACGGCCCATCTCGGCACCGCCGAGACGACCGGAGCACTGGATACGGATGCCCTTAGCGCCGGCCTTGCGGGCGGACTGGACAGCCTTGCGCATAGCGCGACGGAAGGCAACGCGGCCCTCGAGCTGCTCGGCGATAGACTGAGCAACGAGGTTGGCGTCGAGCTCGGGGCGCTTGATCTCGACAACGTCGACGGAGAGCTGGCCCTTGGAGACGCCAGCGACCTTCTCGAGCTCGGTGCGGAGGGTATCGATCTCGGCACCCTTCTTACCGATGACAACGCCGGGGCGAGCGGTGAGGATGATGACCTTCACCTTGTCGCCAGCGCGCTCGATCTCGACGCGGGAGACAGCTGCGCGGGAAAGACGCTTCTCGAGGTACTTGCGGATCTCGAGATCGTTACCGAGGGTCTTAGCGTAATCCTTCTCTGCGAACCAGCGGGAGCGCCAGTTCTCGGTGATGCCAAGACGGAAGCCGGTGGGGTAGACTTTCTGACCCATACAGCTTTACGCCTCCTTTCGAGGAGCAACGACGACGGTGATGTGGGAAGTACGCTTCAGAATGCGAGAAGCGGAACCCTTGGCGCGGGGACGGATGCGCTTAAGCGTCGGACCCTCGTCAACATAGGCAGCGGCGACAACCAGGTTGTCGGCACGCAGACCGTTGTTGTTCTCGGCGTTCGCAACGGCGGAACGGAGAACCTTCTCGACATCCACGGCGACGGCGCGGTCGCAGAAGTGGAGGATGTCGAAGGCCTGAGCGACAGGCTTGCGGCGGATCAGATCGACCACCAGGCGGGCCTTGCTGGGGGAAACACGCACGTACTTAGCGACGGCGCGAACCTCGGTGGCCTCAGTTTCAATAGACTTAGTTGCCATTTACGGTTAACCCCCTATTTGGCCTTGTGGCCACGGAACGTACGAGTCGGCGCGAACTCGCCGAGCTTGTGACCAACCATGGACTCGGTAACATACACGGGCACATGCTTGCGGCCGTCGTGGACGGCGATGGTGTGACCAACCATCTCGGGGAAGATGGTGGACGCGCGGGACCAGGTCTTCACGACGTCCTTCTTGCCAGCCTCGTTCATCGCGGTGATACGCGAGAGAAGGCGAGTCTCCACGAACGGGCCCTTTTTGAGACTTCTGCTCATAAGTGCTTTCTCCTAAAACTCGGTATCCGAAATTACTTCTTACGGCGACGAATGATGTGCTGGTTCGAGACCTTCTTCTTCTTGCGCGTACGAAGGCCCTTCGTCGGCTTACCCCAGGGGGTAACAGAGGGACGACCAGAGGTGTGGTTCTTGCCCTCGCCACCGCCGTGCGGGTGGTCGACAGGGTTCATGACGGTACCGCGGACGGTCGGGCGCACGTTCATGTGACGCTTACGGCCGGCCTTGCCGATGACGATGTTGGAGTGATCGGCGTTGCCGACCTCACCGACGGTGGCGCGGCAGGTAACGAGGATGCGGCGCATCTCGGAGGAAGGCATACGGACGATAGCGTACTTGCCCTCCTTACCCATCAGCTGGCAGGAGTTACCGGCGGAACGGGCGATAGCAGCGCCCTTGCCCGGCTGGAACTCGACGGCGTGGATGAGCGTACCGACGGGGATGTCGGCGAGGGGCAGAGCGTTGCCCGGCTTGATGTCGGCGTCAGAACCGGACATGATGGTCTGACCGACCTCGAGGCCCTTGGGGGCCAGGATGTAGCGCTTCTCACCGTCAGCGTAGTGCAGCAGAGCGATGCGAGCGGAACGGTTCGGATCGTACTCGATCGTGGCAACCTTGGCGGGCACGCCGTCCTTGTTGCGCTTGAAGTCGATCACGCGGTAACGACGCTTCACGCCGCCGCCCTGGTGGCGGGTGGTGATGCGGCCGTTGTTGTTACGACCGGCCTTCTTGGGCAGGGGCTCGAGAAGAGACTTCTCGGGCTTGGTGCAGGTGATCTCGGAGAAGTCGGAGATCGTCTGCCAACGCCTACCAGCGGAGGTCGGCTTAAGGTGCTTTACAGCCATTACAATCCCTTTCAATAGGAATCCGTTAGCCATCGCAGACAGGGATTCGAGGTTCTGCCTCGGGTGCGATGACACCGGACGTATACACGGTTCCGGGCGTGTCCATTTTATACGCCCAAAACCTTGAGCTCCCGCCTCCCCTATTTGGGAGGCATGAGCTCACTCAACAGCAGCGAGTCTTAGGCCTGGTTGCCAAAGACCTCGATGGTGTCGCCCTCGGCCAGCGTGACGATGGCCTTCTTCCAAGAACGGGTCTTGCCGGCGACATAGCGCACGCGCTTGGTCTTGGGCTTGACCGTCAGGGTGTTCACGCGAACGACCTTGACGCCGAAGATCTCCTCGACAGCGTCCTTGATCTGATACTTGTTAGCATCCTTGGCGACCTCGAACGTGTACTTGTTCAGCTCCATGCCGGAGAAGGAACGCTCGGACACGATCGGACGGATGATGATCTCGTGGGCGGTCATTTATGCAAGCACCTCCCCGAAGTGAGCGGCGATGTCGGCGGGCATCAGCACAGCGTTGTTGTTGACGAGATCGTAGGTGTTGGCCTCGTCGGCGGTGATGATGAACGTCTTGGGAATGTTGCGGAACGACAGGTAGGCGTTGACGTCCTCATCGCGAACGATGATGGTCAGACGCTTGCCCTCAAGGCCGAGAGCCTTGAGCATGGCGACGGCAGCCTTGGTGGAAGGCTTCTCGAAGCCGTAGTCGTCGACGAGCACGAGCTCGCCATCGGCCAGCTTGGCGGACAGCGCGGAGCGCATAGCCAGCTTGACCTCCTTGTTGTTCATACGCTTAGCGTAGGAACGGGGCTTGGGGGCGAAGACAACGCCACCGTGACGCCACTGGGCAGCACGGATGGAACCCTGGCGGGCACGGCCGGTGCCCTTCTGACGCCAAGGCTTCTTGCCGCCACCGGAAACCTCAGAGCGACCCTTAGCAGACTGGGTGCCCTGACGCCAAGAGGCCATCTGGCACTTGACGATGTGGTGCATAACGTGGATGTTCGGCTCGATGCCGTACACCTCAGCGGCGAGCTCGGCCTCGGCGACCTTCTTGCCCTCGCTGTTCTTTACTTCAAACTTTGCCATTTAAGTGTTCTCCTTGGTATGACGCTGGGCTAAATGGGCTGGGCCCTTAGGCCATACGGATGGCGACGAGACCATTCTTGGCACCCGGGACAGCGCCCTTGACCAAGATGAGGTTCTGCTCGGCATCGATGCGGACAACGGAAAGGTTCTTGACGGTAACGCGCTCGTTACCCATGTGACCGGCCATCTTGACGCCCTTGAGGACGCGCGCAGGATAGGCGCACTGACCGATAGAACCGGGGTGACGCTGGAAGTGAGAACCATGCGTCATAGGACCGCGGCGCTGACCCCAGCGCTTGATGCGACCCTGGAAGCCCTTACCCTTGGAGGTACCGATGACGTCGACCTTCTCGACATCAGCGAAATCAGCGACGGTGACGACCTCGCCGACCTTGTGCTCCTCGCCGTTCTCGACGCGGACCTCACGAAGGAAGCGGACAGGCTCGACGCCAGCCTTGGCGAAGTGACCAGCCATGGGCTTGTTCACGTTCTTGGCCTTGATGTCGCCGAAACCGATCTGGACGGCGTCATAGCCGTCGGTTGCCTGAGTTTTAACCTGCGAGACAGCGCAGGGGCCAGCCTGGATGACCGTGACGGGAACGACGTTATCGTTCTCGTCCCAAACCTGGGTCATGCCAATCTTGCGGCCGAGAATCATGCTGATCAAGATATGATCCCAACTCTCGCGTGGTCTTGGGACAATGCGTACACCACCGAGCGTACGCCCCTAGAGGACCACTACTTACACGACGTGCTCCCCAGCCTTGTATTTCGCCCGGACTACCTGACAACCCTATTAAGCAGGCATTTTGTCCAGCCAGAATACTCCCCTGGTTTCACACAGCTGTTTAGTATACACGGCTGCGGGCGTATCCATCGAGATTCATATTTCACTCACATTGTTTACGCAGGTAAAGTGCGTGGCACGTTCCCAGTGTGCGGCGGAGGGGGCGGGCCTGAGACATATTAAGGTTGCTGCTCTACAGTCCTGCTCACGACGGAGAGCACATTAAGTGCTCTCCTGTTCGTGCGGAACTCGCGACAACCTTAATATATTTCGCCGCCCCTCTGCCAAGCTCGGGAGACGACACGTTGATGTCTGCTAAACCTTGCTCGCCCAGGCTAATGACTTTGTTGGGGGTCCACTATTTGCTGGAGAGTGAACTTGCATTGGGGCCTGTCGCTCTCTCCTTGCAAATCTTCTTCGTCAAAATCGAAGATCATGATGGCGCAGTTGGGGAGTTTTGTTGGGAGCTCGAAGCCCTCTGGGGCTGCAGCCTTGATGAATTGGCGGCTGGCGCTGCCATGGCTTACTGCTAGAAGGGTTTCGATACCATCGACGTCCATGATATTGGTGAGGGTGTCTACCATGCGCCCTTGCAGTGCCTGGCTTCCTTCTCCTCCGAATGGGATTAAGTCCTCGCCTGGATCCCAGACGTCGGTGGGTAGCGCGTCGTGCGGGCCCTCTTCGAAGGTTCCGTAGCAGCGCTCGATGATGCCTTCGCAGGGCTCAACGTCAGCGTCTGCGCCGAGAAGCTCGGTTGCGACGAGACTTGCCGTGTCCATAGCTCGGCCTAAGGGTGATGAGACCACTTTGTCGGGGACGACGTCGTGGGCCTTGAGCCATGCGGCTGCCATCCCGGCTTGCTGACGGCCCAGATCGGTCAGCGGCGAATCGCAGCGGCCCTGGACCAGCTTTTTGACGTTGAACTCCGTCTGACCGTGGCGGAGTAGATACAGCTTCTTCATGCTCTCCCCTTCTGCATAACCTGCTTTGCCGGCACAGCCTCACTCGTGGGTATGCCCTACGTAGTCTTCGTCGATCGTAATCTTGGCAATCGACTTGGGATATTCCGATTCGACCCGTTGTGCCAGCGCGTGCTTTACGTCTTCGGCACTCATCTGCAGATCCGAGGGACGCACGCAGTCAAAGATCACGTTGGTGTGCGTAGGACCCGGCACACAGCGCAGATCGTGAATTGTAAGACGGCTATCGATCTGTTGAGCCATGGCGTTGATGCGCAAACGCATGCTTGCCAGCTTGGGGTCATCGGTCACGATGGGATCGTAATGGAGCGTAACGATCATGCCGTCTTCGTTCCTAAACGCCTGCTCGATGTTATCGAGCGTGTCATGGCTTTCCAGAGGGCTGGCCTCGGCTGCCATCTCGGCGTGAGCGCTTGCGAACTTCCTGCCCGGGCCGTAATCGTGAACCATCAGATCGTGAACGCCCAAAACGCCGGGATAGCTCATGATCTTGTCTCGAATGTGCTTGACCAGCTTAGGATCGGGCGTCTGGCCCAAAAGCGGGCTCACCGTATCCTGGATGAGTTCAAAACCGCTCCAGCCAATATAGGCACCAACGGCAAGGCCGACCCAAGCGTCAAGGTTGATGCCCGTCACCTGCGAAACAATTGCGCACGCCAGTACGGCGCCCGTGGCAAGAACATCGTTCTTGGAATCCTGCGCGGTCGCATGCAGCGTCTCGGACTCAATGCGATCGCCGAGCTTTTGGTTGAGGGCCGCCATCCAGAGCTTTACGACCATCGAAAGCACTAGAACTGCCACCAGGGCAAGCGAGAACTCGACAGGTTCGGGGTGGATGACGCGCTCGACCGAGGACTTCACCAGCTCAACGCCAATCAGCAGCACGA
Organism: uncultured Collinsella sp.; assembly: GCA_900541125.1. Taxonomy (GTDB): domain Bacteria; phylum Actinomycetota; class Coriobacteriia; order Coriobacteriales; family Coriobacteriaceae; genus Collinsella. The sequence goes on along the minus strand of UQIK01000014.1, from coordinate 28,287 downwards.
GTGCCGCCACGACCAGACCCGAGAGATACTCGTAGCGACCGTGGCCGTAAGGATGCTCGGGGTCGGCCGGCTTGCTCGCCAGCTTAAAGCCCAGCACGCTCACGATATTCGAGCTGGCATCGGACAGGTTGTTCATGGCATCCGCAACAATCGAAACCGATCCCGAAACCACACCAATGGCACCTTTCGCAGCACAAAGCGCAACATTGGCGACAATACACACCATGCCCGCTAACGTGCCCACGCGCGCACGATCGCCCTGTGCGCGCTTAACAATCCACTCGACCATCTACATCCGCCCCCACGGTACTACCTATATATCTATTGCTTGACCGGATTGTAGTGTAGCCACTTTGTCCTCCAGATACAAAAAGGCCGCAGCCCACACGAGCCACGGCCTTGGAACACGACAAAGGGATCGTCCTTTTGTCGCACAGGTTTATGCGCTTGCTTCAGCAGCGCTCGCCACTGTTTCGGGCAAATCGACTTCGTCTTCTGCCGCCTGTCCCTTCGCCGGCACCACGCCAAAGCAGTAGCTCAGCACCGCAGACACCGCAAATGCCGTGCCGCCGGCAACGCAGCACCACAGCAGGTTCGAGATGCCACCCGTGGCAAAGCCAATGACCATGAGGACATTCGTCATGCCGATGGTATAGGCCGTAACGTGGCCCACGGCAGCAACAAGGCCTCCGACGGCGCCGCCAATGGCCATGCACGTCAGGCACCTGCCATATTTAAAGCCGCAACCGTACAGCGCCGGCTCGCTTACGCCGCCAAGCACGCCCGAGATTGAATAGCCCAGCATGAGCGCCTTCTCGTCCTTATCCGCAACGCGGAGCGACGCACCAAAGGGCATGCCCCAAACGGCAAACGTTGCCATCGTCGCGGCGATCAGGATGCACGAATCCGTTCCCACACTCATAAACTGAGCGTAGGCGAGCGATAGGACAACGTTGCTGACGCCGGCAATCTTTAGGAACTCCCAGCCCGCGGCAAGCCCCATGAGCGTGAGCAGCGACACGATGCCACCGGAATTGCCAAGCATAAACATAAGCTGGCCCAACAGCATGCCCAGATAGCTGCCCGCCGGCGCCGTAATACACAGCGAAACCGGAACCATGACAAGCATGGTCGCAAACGGAACGAACGAAAACGCCACGGCCTTAGGGATAACGCGCTGAAAGAAACACTCCACTCGCCATAGCACGGGCACCGAGATGAGAACCGGAATAACAGTCGTCGTGTAATCGTTGACCGGCGCGGGAAGCAGACCATACACGGAAGTCATCGATGCCCCCGTCGTCGATGCGGCATCGACGAGCTTAAGCAGATCGGGCGCAATCAATACGCCGCCCAGCATCATGCCCAGCTGCTCCGAGCAACCGAGCTGGCGGGCGGCCGCCCAACCAAGATAAATGGGCAAAAAGTAGTAGCCGGCGTTATAGAGCCAACTGTAGAACAGGCGATAGATTTCGGAATCGGCAGACCACAGGCCCAGCATACCTTCGCCCATAATGACGGCGACGGTGCGGAACAACGCCGCGCAGACAATAAACGGCAGCGCCGACATCATGCTTTTGGACAGATAGTCCACCACGGCCATGGCGTTTGATGAAACCGACGTTGTAAACGAGGTGTTAGAAACTTGTAGCATGGAACGCCTTTCCCAATATGACATGCGGGCTGTCCCTTTGTCACATCGTGCGGTACTGACCGATTGCGCGGTACTTTTCGTAGCGGAGGTTTGTGAGGGTCGCGTCGTCGAGCTGCCCAAGCGTATCGAAGGCATCAAATGCCGAGGACATGACGGCACCGGCGATCTCCTCATGCGACAGGCCCCTATCGTCAACAATGCCGTCGATGATGCCGAGCGCCAACAGATCGGGGGCCGTAAGCTTAAGCGCCTCGGCGGCCTCATTCGCGCGCTCGGTATCCTTCCACAGGATCGACGCACAGGCCTCGGGGCTCACGACCGAATAGGCCGAGCTCGAGAGCATCAGGATGCGGTCGGCCACGGACAGCGCCAGCGCGCCACCAGAGCCGCCCTCACCCGTCACCACCGAGACAATCGGCGTCTTAAGGCCGCTCATCTCCATGAGATTCTGGGCAATCGCCTCGCCCTGGCCGCGCTCCTCGGCACCGATGCCGCAAAACGCGCCCGAAGTATCGACCAGGCACAGAACCGGTCGGCCAAACTTTTCGGCCTGGCGCAGCAGGCGACGCGCTTTGCGGTAGCCCTCGGGATGTGCCATGCCAAAGTTGCGGCGCATACGCTCTTTGGTCGTGGTGCCGCGCTCAATGGCGATGACCGTTACGGGGCGTCCGTCTTTCCAGCCAATGCCAGCCACCACAGCGGCGTCGTCGCCAAAGTAACGGTCGCCGTGCAGCTCCACAAATCCATCCAGGCCCAGCGAAATCATCTCACCCGCCGTGGCGCGATCTGCCGAGCGGGTCTGCTTGACAATCTCGAGCGCGGTTTTTGGCGCCGTCGAGCGCTTAAACAAGTGTCCCAGCTTTTTGCCGCGGCGACCCGTATGCACGATCTCATGCGGTGCCCCCAGGCCGGGCGCGTGCCCTTCGTGCAGCGCCAGCAGCTCGCCTACCGTGAGCGCAATCTCGCCACGCGGAACAACGGCATCGCAAAAGCCGTGCTCCAGCAAAAACTCGGAGCGCTGGAATCCCTTGGGCAGGCGCTTGTGCATGTTCTGCTCGATCACGCGCGGGCCGGCAAATGCCGTCAGGGCATCGGGCTCGGCCAGGATAATGTCGCCCTCCATGGCAAAGCTCGCGGTTACGCCTCCGGTCGTGGGGTCGGTGAGCACCGTGATATACAGACCGCCCGCCTCGCTGTGGCGCCTAACCGCCGCAGAAATCTTGGCCATCTGCATAAGCGATGTCACGCCCTCTTGCATGCGCGCACCGCCCGAAACGGTAAAGCCGACAACTGGCAATCCCAGCTCGGTCGCACGCTCAAATGTGCGACAGATCTTCTCGCCCACCACGGAACCCATCGAGCCCATCATAAAGTTGGCGTCCATAAAGAAGAGCGACGTATCGCAACCGCAGATTTTGCCCCTGCCGCACACAACGGCATCGCGCTCACCCGAACGCTCGCTCACGCTCTTGAGCTTGTCGGCATAGCCGGGAAACGAGAGGAAGTCCTCCGACGCCAGATTGGCATCCCATTCCTCAAACGTGCCCTCGTCGACCGTCATGCGCATGCGCGCGCGACCGCTCACGCGAAAGTGTTTGCCGCAACGAGGGCAGACCTCGAGGTTGTCGTGCAAGCATGCCTCATCGATCACGCGGCGGCACTCCGGGCACTTGATAAACACGTGACGCGCGGGAAACTCGGCACACGACTCGGTCATCGGTCCCTCGAGGACGTTGACCGTCTTCGCTTTTCTATTCATCAGCATAGAGATGCCCCATCAGATCGGTGTGATACATGCCCGACAAGAACTCGTCGTTTGCCAGCACGTCGAGCTGAAGCTCGCTGTTTTCACTCACGCCCTCAATCACGAGCTCGCCCAGAGCCGAGCGCATCTTGCGAATGGCACCGTCACGCGTGGGCGCACACACGATGAGCTTGCCGAGCATGGAGTCGTAGTACGGCGGAACGTTCGCACCGGTAAACATGGCGGAATCCCAGCGCACGCGCGGACCACCCGGCACACGCAACGCGGTGACCGTTCCGCATGACGGCAGAAAGTCCGGCGTTTCGGCATTGATGCGGCACTCCATGGCGTGGTTGCGGACCGGCATGTCCTCCTGCTCAAAGGGCAGAGGCTGGCCGGCTGCCACGCGCAGCTGCCACTTGACCAAGTCGGTATCGGTCACAAACTCTGTAACCGGATGCTCCACCTGCAAGCGCGTGTTCATTTCCATAAAGTAGAAATTGCCGTCGTCCGAATACAGGAACTCGATGGTACCGGCTCCTTCGTAGCCGACGGCACGAGCCAGGTCACGCGCCGCCTTGTGCATGTGAGCACGAATGTCGTCGTGTCCGTCGAGGCACGGCGCAGGGCTCTCCTCGATCAACTTTTGGTTGCGACGCTGCACCGAGCACTCGCGCTCGCCGAGTGAAAACACATGGCCCTGCTTATCGGCCATAATCTGCACCTCGACATGGTGCGCCGGCGCGACGAACTTCTCCATGTAGCACTCGCCGTCGCCAAAAACGGCCTCGCCCTCGGCACGTGCCTCGATAAACGCCTTTGCCGCATCTTCCACGCGCTCGACCTTGCGAATGCCGCGACCGCCACCGCCCGCGCGCGCCTTGATGAGCACGGGGCAGCCAATGCGCTCGGCCTCGGCCGTTGCCTCCTCGGGGCTTTTGAGCAAATCGCAGCCCGGCACGATGGGCACGCCCGCCGCGGCAGCCGTTCGACGTGCGGCGTCCTTGTCGCCCATGCTGTCGATCACCTCGGCCGAAGGGCCGACAAACGCCAGACCATACTTGTCGCAGTCGCGCACAAAGCTCGCCTTCTCGGAAAAGAAGCCATAGCCGGGATGAATTGCCTTAGCTCCCGACTTTACGGCACAGGTGAGCACGGCATCGTCGTTGAGGTAGCTCTCGGCAAGACGCGGGCCACCGATGCAATACGCCTCGTCGGCAAGCTGCACGTGCAGCGCGTCCGCATCGACCGTGGAATAAACGGCGACGGTCTTGATGCCCATATCGCGGCACGCGCGGATAACACGGACCGCGACTTCGCCGCGGTTGGCGATGAGCACTTTATCGAACATGAAGCCTTCCTTAACTTTCGTGCATGAGTGCAAAAGACATATCGGCGCGGCAGCAAACCTCACCGTTGACGCTCGCAGTACCCGTCGCAAAGCGGAACGGCCCGCGCGCACGCGTGATGGAGCACACCAGATCCACCGTGTCGCCCGGGCGCACCGGACGCTTAAAGCGCACCTTGTCCAGACTCGTGTAGAACGGCGTCGCGCCGCGCGCCTCCTCATCGTCCATTAGCAGCACGCAGCAGTTCTGAGCGAGCATCTCGCACTGAATCACGCCGGGGACGACCGGATTTCCCGGAAAATGCCCCTGCAAAAAGTACTCGTCGCCCGTAATCGTGATCTTGCCGTGGGCCTCGTCGCCCACCAGCTCGGCTTCGTCGAGCAAAAGCATCGGCTCGCGATGCGGTAACAGCTTCTTGAGCTCTTCTTTGTTCATGGATATCACCTATCCGATCCTCATGAGGCAGCTGCCAAACTCCACGAGGTCGCCGTCGGCCACGCAGATCTCGAGCACCTCGCCGTCTGCCTCGGCCGTCACCTCGTTGAGAACCTTCATGGCCTCGATGATGCAGAGGGTCTCGCCGGCCTTGACCTTGGAGCCCACGTGCACAAACGGCTCGTCACCCGGCGCCGGGGCAGCATAGAAGACGCCGACCATGGGAGCGGTCACCTCGGTGCCCTTGGGCTCCGGTGCGGCAACAGGCGCCTGCGCGGCGGGCTCTGGTGCGGCGGCAGGCATGGCGACGGGGGCCACCGCCGGAGCAGTCACGGCACCCGGCATAGGCATGGGCACGGCAACCGGCTGCGCGGCGCTCGCGCGCTCGAGTTCGACCGCGGTGCCATCGGGCTCCTCAACGCGTACGCGTGTGAGGCCGCGGTCCTCCATAACATCGGCTATCTCGGCAAGTCTTTTGGAATCCATGCTCTAGCTCCTCGTATATCTACGCAGCGCGATGGCGGCGTTGTGCCCGCCAAAGCCCAGGTTGGTCGAAAGCGCCCAGGTAAGGTCGGCGCGAACCGCGCGATTGGGCGTGTAGTCAAGATCGCAGGCGGAATCGGGTGTGTGGTAGTTAATGGTCGGCGGCACCACGCCCTGCTCGAGCGCCATGGCGCAGGCCATGACCTCGATGGCGCCCGTGGCACCGATCATGTGGCCGGTCATCGACTTGGTCGACGAGACGTGCGCGGCTCGTGCCGCGTCCTCGCCGAGCGCACGCTTAATGCCCGCCGTCTCGGACGAATCGTTGAGCTTGGTCGAGGTGCCGTGGGCATTGATGTAGAGACCCTCGGAAGGCTTGACGTCTCCCTCGGCCACCGCCAGCGATATCGCACGGGCAATGCCGGCAGCCTCGGGATCGGGGCTCGTGATGTGATAGGCATCATCGGTGTTGCCGTAGCCCACGACCTCGGCATAAATGTGCGCACCGCGCGCCTGCGCATGTTCCATGCTCTCGAGCACCAGCACGCAGGCACCCTCGCCCATCACAAAGCCGTCGCGGTCTGCATCGAACGGGCGGCAAGCCGTCGCGGGATCGGGGTTGGTGGTCAATGCACGGCAGGACGTAAAGCCTGCAACGGCATCGGGGATAATGGCCGCCTCGGCGCCGCCCGCGAGGATCGCGTCGGCATAGCCGTGCTTGATGGCGCGGAACGCCTCGCCCACTGCATGGGCCGAGGTCGCGCACGCGGTCACCACGGGCAGGGTCGGACCCTTTGCCTTGTGGCGGATTGCGATATTGCCCGATGCCATGTTGGGGATCATCATCGCGATCATATAGGGCGATGCGCGGCGGGGCCCACGGTCGGCAATTGTATGGACGTTGTCGACAAGTGTCTGCATGCCGCCCACGCCCGAGCCCACGTAGACGCCCAGGCGCTCGCGATCGACGGCGCCTTCGACATCAAAGCCCGCATCGTGCATGGCCTCGTCCGAAGCCGCCATCGCAAACTGAACGCAGGGGTCCAGGTGTTTGGCGTCACGCTTGCCAAAGTACTCGTTGCCGTCAAAGCCCTTGACCTCGGCCGCCACCTTAACGGCAAACGCATCGGTATCGAAGTGCGTGATCGGGCCGATGCCGCACGTGCCGGCGCACATGGCTGCCCAGGTGGCAAGCGCGGTGTTGCCGAGCGGCGATACGGCACCGATGCCGGTGATTGCAACTCTCTGTTCCATCATGGTCTCCTCATCCAAGCCGTTCTTAGGCCCTGGTTTCTACATCGCCATTCCGCCGTCAACGCGTACGACCTCGCCCGTAATGTAGGCAGCCGCATCGCTCGCCAAAAAGCGCACCACGCCGGCCACTTCCTCGGGGCGCGCCATGCGCTTTAGGGGAATCTGCTCCTCGGTTGCCGCGCGAACCTTCTCCGAGAGCTTTGCCGTCATATCCGTCTCGACAAACCCGGGGGCAACTGCGTTCACTCGTACGCCGCGGGGCGCAAGCTCGCGCGCCACCGCCTTGGTCAGGCCGATCACGCCCGCCTTGGAGGCAGCGTAGTTGGCTTGCCCGGCATTGCCCATCAGGCCCACGACCGAGCTCATGTTGACGACACAGCCGCCGCGCTGGCGCATAAAGGTCTTGGTGAGCGCACGCGTCATATTGAATGTTCCCTTGAGATTGACATCGAGCACGCGGTCGAAGGCATCGTCACCCATACGCATGAGCAGGCCGTCGCGCGTGATGCCGGCGTTGTTGACGAGCGCCCAAATGGAGCCAAAGTCGTTGAGGACCGTTTCCACGCACGCGTTGACGGCAGCGGGATCGGCCACGTCGCATTGATATGCGTGTGCCGTAGCGCCAGACGCCTCGCAGGCTTCGCACGTCTCGCGCGCTGCATCGACGCTACCGGCATAGACGACGGCGATATCAAAGCCGTCCTCCGCCAGACCGACAGCGCAAGCGCGGCCGATACCCCGCGAGCCGCCCGTGACCAGTGCCACGCGACGTGAGTCGTTGCGCTCGAGCGCGCCGTTGTTCAAGTTGCCCATGTCATTCCTTTCGGGTTACAGCCCTGTGGACTATGCGAGCTCGTCGGCAATAGCTGCGACCTGCTCGGCCGTTTCGCACGAATACACGCGAACGTCGCTCAGCGCACGCTTGACCAGGCCCGACAGCGTTTTGCCGGGGCCGACCTCAATAAACGTGTCGATGCCCTGATCCTGCAGAGTATGCAGCGTGTCGACCCAGCGAACGGCATGGCTCACCTGGTTGGCCAGGACATCCGATGCCCCTCGCGGGTCCGCCGGATAGGGCGTCGCCGTCATATTTGCCATGACCGGAATCAGCAAAGGGGACGGGGCGTGCCCGGCTTGGATATACGTCGCCAGCCCCTCAGTCGCCTCGGCCATATAGGGGCTATGGAATGCACCCGACACCGCGACCTTCATGGCGCGGCCGCCAGCCTCTTTTACCAGGACGTCGAGGGTCTGCAACGCATCGGGCGCTCCGGCCACAACCGTCTGCTGGGGGCTGTTGTAGTTGACCGGCCAGCAGTCCTCGCCTGCCTGTTTTGCCAGGCCCTCAACTTGCGCCGCATCGAGCTTGATGACGGCGCGCATGCCGCCCGGATGGCGCTCGGCAGCCGTGGCCATCAGCGCCGCTCGCTCGCACACGAGCTCAAAGCCCGCTCGCGTATCGAATGCCCCCGCAAAGGTGAGCGCGGCGACCTCGCCCAGCGAAAAACCCGCACAGGCGGCAGGTACCACGCCGCGCTCACGCAGGGCGGTAGCCGCCGCCAGGTCGTGAACGAACACGCACGGCTGCGTGTTCTCGGTCTGCGAGAGCTCCTCCTTCGAGGCGCTCCGGCACTGCTCGCTGGTCCCCGGGCGCACCTCGTCGGCAATGGCGAACACCTCGGCGGCCGCCGGCGATGCCTTGATCAGGTCGACGCCCATCGCGGGGTGCTGGGCGCCCTGGCCGGCAAACAGAAACGCTACGCTACCCATGCGCACGCACCCTTCAGGACGTGCTCGGCGCCATCTACCAGGTCGTCGACGATTTCGCACGCACTCTGGCGCTCGCTAACCATGCCGGCAATCTGTCCGCACAAATACGAACCCTCTTCGTAATTACCGTCCTTGGCGGCCTTGCGAAGCGCACCTGTGCCCATGGCCCCAAGCTCCTCGGCACTTGCGCCCGCCGCCTCACTTTTGGCGTAGGCATTGGTGAAGGGGCTCTTGAGCGCACGCACCGGATGTCCCGTCGAACGGCCAGTCGCGCGCGTCGAGGTGTCTCCCGCCTTGAGCACCAGCTCTTTGTATTGCTCGGAGACGGTACACTCATCGGCAACGAGAAAACGCGTGCCCACTTGGACGCCAGCGGCGCCAAGCATAAAGGCGGCCGCCACCCCGCGGCCATCCGCGATACCGCCGGCTGCCACAACGGGGATATCGACCGCGTCGACAACCTGCGGAACGAGCGCCATCGTCGACGTCTCGCCAATATGGCCGCCCGATTCGGTGCCCTCGGCAACAACCGCCGTGGCTCCACGACGCGCCACGAGGCGCGCCAGCGCCACCGAGGCAACGACCGGGATGACCTTGATGCCCGCCTCGTTCCACGCCTTCATGTACTTGGTGGGATTGCCGGCACCCGTCACGACGACCGGCACTCGCTCGTCAATCACGACCTGCGCGACCTCGTCGGCAAACGGGCTCATGAGCATGACGTTGACGCCAAAGGGCTTATCCGTCCTGGCGCGTAGCTCGTGAATCTGGTCGCGCAGCCAGTTGGCGTCGGCATTCATGGCTGCGATAATCCCCAAGCCGCCCGCCTCTGACACTGCGGACGCCAACGAGGCGTCGGCAATCCAGGCCATACCGCCTTGGAACACGGGTTTTTCGATGCCGAGCAGATCGCAGAGAGGAGTCTTGAGCATCTCTACTTCTCCAATGCCGCCTCGACCGTATCGGCGAACTCGCCGACCGTCTTGGGGTTCTCCTCGGTATCGAGCTGGATGCCAAACTCATCCTCGACGGCGACGAGGATCTCGACGGTACCCAGACTGTCGAGGCCAATCTCCTCGAGCGTGGACTCGGGCTTCATCTCGACGTCGTCAAGGCCAGCGGTCTCGCGGATAACGTCGCAAACGCGCTCGAAGGTCTTCTGATCTGCCATGGTAGTTCTCCTTTGTTTGTGCCCTAGGGGCGTTTTTATTTCCTATGTGCGACTACTTCCAACGAAGCAGATAGCCACCTATATCCAAACCGGCGCCAAATCCAACGAGGGCAATGGTGTCGCCCGCTTTCAGTGCGTCGGTGCGTGCCAGCCGATCAAGCGCAAAGGGAATGCAAGCGCTCGAAATGTTGCCGGTCTCGCGCAGCGTTCGAACCACGCGCTCGTCTGGCACGCCGAGGCGCTTGACCGCCTGACTCAGGATTCGTTCGTTAGCCTGATGGAATACAAAATGGTCGATGTCTTCGACCGAAATGCCCGCATCGCTCGCAAGCTTATGGACCGTGTCGCAGATGGCGTTGACGCCGAACTTGAACACGCGGCGGCCATTCATGGACAGCACGTTCTCGCTATCTGCAGAGGCCTTAAACGGCGAGGTGCCGACCAGACCGGGTACGCGCAACGTCTCGACGTCGGGTGCCGTCGAAAGCTCAACGGCAAGTGGGTTGTCTCCCCCGGCTCCAATCACTGCGGCGCCTGTCCCATCGCCAAAGAGCACGCAGGTGGCGCGGTCGGTCCAGTCGAGCGCGCGCGTCATCTGCTCGGCAGCAACGACAAGCACGCGCTCGGCACGGCCGCGGGCGATATAGCCCTCGGCGACATCGAGCGCAAACACGAAGCCGGCGCAGGCCGCCGAGACATCGAAGGCAGGACACGTCGCGCCCAGTCGCTCTGCAACGGCACACGCCTCGGCGGGAACAAGGTGGTCGCCCGTCGTCGTCGAGCAGACAATCAGGTCCAGCTGGCTCGCGTCGATTCCGGACACCTGGAGTGCCTGCTCGCTCGCCGCTACGGCAAGGTCGTCAAGTGACTCGGTGGTGCAGACGTGGCGGCTCTTGATACCGGTGCGGGTAAAAATCCACTCATCCGAGGTATCGAGGAACTCGGACAGCTCGTCATTGGAAACGCTGCGCTCAGGAAGCGCCGAGCCTGTTCCAAGAATCGTGAAACCCATCACTAACCTCCTTTGCGTTGTTGACGTGTTTACATCGACCAAGAGAGGATAGCGCATTTCAGTCGTTGTTGACGTGTTAACATTAAATTGTCCAAATGCGACAAAGGCTTCACATTGTGTCTGTCTCTCGAAACCATTGCGTTATTCACTTATCCATTAAGGAGGTAGCAGCCGTTATGGATGCCAAATTAACGATAGTCGACGTAACCGGATCGACCAACGATGACCTGCTCGAAGCAGGAAAACAGGGTGCGCCGCACGGCACAGGACTTGCCGCCCGGGCTCAGACAGCAGGACGCGGCCGGCGCGGCCACAAATGGGATTCAACCGCCGGCAACCTATTGCTTTCGATTGTCCTGCGTCCATGTGTTAATCCTGCAAAGTACTCTGGTCTTGCCGCCGTCAGCGGTCTAGCGGTGCTCGAGGCACTCGAAAAGCAGGGTCTTGCAAACGAGATTGGCCTCAAATGGCCCAACGATCTGGTTGCGCGAGGACGCAAGCTCGGCGGCATTCTGGTCGAGGCCGCACGCGATAACGAAGGCAAACCTTTCGCCGTCTGCGGCATTGGCGTCAATGTGAACTATGTGCCCTCGGAGGTTCCCGATGGCGGCCTGCCGGCAATCGGTCTCTCGGATCTCAACGAGAACGTTCCCGCCGTCGATGTGTTACTCAAAGAGGTCTATCACACCGTCGTAAACGCCGTAGACACGTGGGCGAATCCGCTCAATGCCATGGAAGAAAACGCCGGACCGCTCGCGCCCGTCCACGACGAATATGTCGCACACCTCAATTGGATTGGGGAGCACGTTATCGCCCGCTCCCCCGCTGGAGACGAGCTGGCGCGAGGCATCTTTCAAACGGTCGATGCCTTTGGTCGCGCGTGTATCGAAACGGAAGACGACTTACAATCCTTCCATTTTGAGGAGGCATCGCTGCGCCCCTTGAGTGAATAGGGCGCCGCAGCCACCTACTCGGCAGCATTGCCCGGCAGTCCAAACCACCATTCAAAACAAAAGGGCCCCGCTACCAACATGGCAGCGGGGCCCTGTAAGCTATGAGCGATATCGCTTAGAGCTTGATGTCGATGTCGACGCCAGCGGGGAGGTCGAGACGCATGAGCGAATCAACGGTGCCCGAGGTGGGGTCGAGGATGTCGATGAGGCGCTTGTGAGTGCGCATCTCAAACTGCTCACGGGAGTCCTTGTTCACGTGCGGCGAGCGGATAACCGTGTACAGGTTGCGCTCGGTGGGCAGGGGGACAGGACCGGAAACGCGAGCGCCGGTCTTCTGAGCGGTCTCGACGATGAGCTTCGCGGACTGATCGACGACCTCGTGATCATAGCCCTTGAGGCGAATGCGGATCTTCTGGGTAGCCAACTTAAACCTCCAAAGAGTGCGAGAGATGTTCTCGCGGATTACGTAACAGGGAGCTCGAACTTAGGCGTTCTTGCTCATGACCTCGTCCACGATGGACTTGGGCGCGGGCTCATAAGAGTCGAACTGCATCGTGTAGGATGCACGGCCCTGGGTCTGGGAGCGAAGGTCGGTAGCGTAACCGAACATCTCGCCCAGCGGCACCTTGGCACGGATGAGCTTGCTGTTCTTGCGATCCTCCATACCCTCAATCTTGCCGCGGCGACCGGAGAGGTTGCCCATAACGTCGCCCATGTACTGCTCGGGGGTCTCGACCTCAACAGCCATGATCGGCTCGAGCAGCTGCGGATCGGACTTCTTGAGGGCGTCCTTGATAGCCATGGAACCGGCGATCTTGAAGGCGGCCTCGGAGGAGTCGACCTCGTGGTAAGAACCGTCGAACAGGGTGACCTTAACGTCGAGGACCGGGAAGCCGGCGATAACACCGGTGTTCAGGGCCTCCTGGATGCCCTTGTCGATGGACGGGATGTACTCCTTGGGCACGACGCCGCCGACGATAGCGTTGACGAACTCGTAGCCGAAGCCCTCCTCCATCTTCTCGAGCTTGATGACGGCGTGGCCGTACTGACCGCGACCGCCGGACTGACGGACGAACTTGCCCTCAGCCTTCTCGACGTCGTGACCAGCGGTCTCGCGGTAGGCAACCTGGGGCTTACCAACGTTAGCGTCAACCTTGAACTCGCGGAGCAGACGGTCGACGATGATCTCGAGGTGCAGCTCGCCCATGCCGGCGATGATGGTCTGGCCGGTCTCGTGGTTGGTGGACACCTGGAAGGTCGGGTCCTCCTCGGCGAGCTTGGTCAGAGCCAGGGACATCTTGTCCTGCTCGGCCTTGGTCTTGGGCTCGATGGCAACGTCGATAACGGGCTTAGCGAACTCGATCTTCTCGAGGACGATCTCCTTGCCCTCAGCGCACAGGGTGTCGCCGGTGGTGGAGTTCTTGAAGCCGACGCAAGCGACGATGTCGCCCGCGGCAGCGTCGTCACGGTCGATACGCTCGGCAGCGTTCATCTCGAGGATGCGGCCGAGACGCTCGCGCTGACCGTTGGAAGCGTTAACAACGTAGGAGCCGGACTCGGCGCGGCCGGAGTAAACGCGGACATAGGTGAGCTTACCGACGAACGGGTCGGTCATGATCTTGAAAACCAGGCCAGAGAAGGGCTCGTCGAAGGAAGGATGACGCTCGATCTCCTCGCCGGTGTCCGGATCGGTACCGGTGACGGCCTCAACGTCGAGCGGGCTGGGCAGGTAGTCGACGACAGCGTCGAGCAGCTCCTGAACGCCCTTGTTCTTGTAGGCGGAGCCCACGAAGACGAGGTTGAGCTCGTTGGCCAGAACGCCCTTGCGCAGAGCAGCCTTGAGCTCCTCGACGGTGAAGTCCTCCTCCATGAGGATCTTCTCCATGAGCTCGTCGTCAAAGCTGGCAGCAGCGTCGAGGAGCTCCTCGCGCTTGGTGGCAGCGATGTCAGCGAACTCAGCCGGGATCTCGTCCATCGGCTCGGGGTAGGTCATGCCCTTGTCGTCGGCCTTGAAGTCCCAAGCAGTCATGGTGACCAGGTCGATGACGCCCCAGAAGTTGTCCTCGGCGCCCATCGGGACCTGAGCGGCCACGGCGTTGGCGTCGAGACGATCCTTCATGGTCTCGATAGCGTTGAAGAAGTCAGCGCCCACGCGGTCATACTTGTTGATGAAGGCGATGCGGGGGACGTTGAAGGTAGAAGCCTGACGCCAAACGGTCTCAGACTGGGGCTGAACGCCGGCAACGGCGTCGAAGACGGCGACAGCGCCATCGAGGACGCGCAGGCAGCGCTCGACCTCGGCGGTGAAGTCAACGTGGCCCGGGGTGTCGATGATCTGGATGCGGTAGTCGGTACCGTCCTTCTTCCAGAAGCAGGTGGTAGCAGCGGAGGTAATGGTTACGCCGCGCTCCTGCTCCTGAACCATCCAGTCCATGGTGGCAGCGCCCTCATGGACCTCACCGATCTTGTGGGTCTTACCGGTGTAGTAAAGAATACGCTCGGTCGTGGTGGTCTTACCGGCATCGATGTGGGCCATGATGCCGATGTTACGGGTATCGGAAAGCTTGTACTTAGGCTTAGCCATGTTAGTTCCTTACCTTAACTTACCAACGATAGTGAGAGAACGCGCGGTTGGCCTCGGCCATCTTGAAGACGTCCTCACGCTTCTTGACGGAAGCGCCCAGGCCGTTGGAGGCGTCGAGGATCTCGTTGGCGAGACGCTCGGCCATGGTCTTCTCCTTGCGAGCGCGGGAGAAGTTGACGATCCAGCGGATACCCAGAGCGGTGGAGCGACGGGAGTTGACCTCCATCGGGACCTGATAGGTAGCGCCACCGACACGCTTGGGCTTAACCTCGAGCGTGGGCTTGACGTTGTCCATAGCCTTCTTGAAGGTAGCGAGAGCGTCGCCACCCTCGGACTTCTCGGCAACGATCTCGAAAGCGGTGTAAACGATGCGCTCAGCGGTGGCCTTCTTGCCGTCAAGAAGGACCTTGTTGATGAGCTGAGTCACCAGACGGTTGTTGTAAACGGCGTCAGGCTGAACCTCACGACGATTAGCTGCTGCACGACGCGGCATGTGAAATCTCCTTAAGTGTCTACCGTGCGGCGCTTAGGCGGCACACGGCGAAAGTATCAAAACGTTACCTGGCTTATTTAGCCTTGGGGCGCTTAGCACCGTACTTGGAACGGGCCTGCATACGGTTCTGGACCGGAGCAGCGTCGTAGGCGCCACGGATGACGTGATAACGGACACCAGGGAGGTCACGGACACGACCGCCGCGGACGAGCACGATGGAGTGCTCCTGCAGGTTGTGGCCCTCACCCGGGATGTAAGCAGTAACTTCGATGCCGTTGACAAGGCGAACACGGGCAACCTTACGAAGAGCCGAGTTCGGCTTCTTGGGGCTCGTGGTGAAGACGCGGGTGCACACGCCGCGCTTCTGAGAGTTGTGCTGCAGAGCAGCGTTCTTGGACTTCTTGGGCACGGAACGACGGCCCTGGCGAACCAGCTGGTTAATAGTAGGCAAAGCGTACTCCTTCTCGAATGATTCCAGCTTTCTGTAAAGTGCAACGGCTTGAATCGAGGGGTCAGCATCCCCCTACGAAACACGCAGTTCGATAGGATACGTGCCGTTAGCTGTGTCGTCAACAGACCACGCCGCCGGGCGTATCCTAAAATACCCACATTTCCGCAAAGCCTACACAAAAGGAATCCCCTTCTGTGCGCGTGGGCGGATTCCCGGTCCGGGCGGCCTATCAAGATTTTGCCGCATACTTCCGAAATTCAGACGAATACCGCTCGCTTTAACCGCCCATTTACCGCAAAAGAGGCCGCTTCCCCTAGTAGGAAGCGGCCCCAAATCTTACGAATAGACGATGGTAAAGGGTACTTCTGTTTCGGTCTCTCCTGTTGATGTGTACCTCGTGCCCTCAAGGGTTACCGAGACCACTTGATCGACATTGATCAGTTTTGTCGGCACCGAGATGTTCTCTCCGCTATTGCGCGTCAGCGAGACATAGAAATTGTACGCGCCCGCAGCATCATCTTCGATAATCTGCTCCGATCCATCCTTGTAGGTGACGGTCAGTTTATGATCAACTGCTTCATAGCCCAGATCATCGATATGCGTCTGGATGGAAAACGGACTGATCTCGAGAGGCGAGTCATCGGAGCGGAGTTCCTTTGTATCGACGTGCGCTCCGACGTTAAACTCTGGCGTCGATACCTCGATCACCTTCGCATCCTCACCTTTGCCCTCCGTCCAGCTGATATTCCAGGTGACCGCATGTCCCAAATCTCGCTCGCGATCCCACGAGGCAAAGTACATCGTGCCGTTAATGACCGTGTCGCTTGATGTGTCCTTATCAATTGTGCAGCGTGTGTCAGCCCATTCCTCGCCAAAGTTCATGCTTGGCGTGCCGATGCCTTGTTCTTCTTCACCATAGAGAACAAGTTCGCCTGTCTCTGCTGCTGGCTTGTAGTAGTTAACTCCATTTGGATTTGACAACGTAAACGTCACGGCGCCGCAGCCGTTTTGGTCAATAGCCATCTCATGGATATCGAGCGTATAGCCGTTACCCTCGACGGACAGATTAACTTTCTGAACTGCACCCTCCAGGCTTTGGGGCGCGATGCCATCACCAAACTCTCTGGTGTAGGTATATTGAGTCCCCGATGAGCCGCCGTTGGTCCAGGTAATGGAATCCCCGTTGCCGTGGTTTCCCCAGGCTGAGGCAAAATAGCTGGAATTGATAACTGCGTAGGCGACCCCTCCGGTCGCCAACACTCCGACAAGACACCCGATTACGGCAACATAGAGAGGCTTCGCGTGGCCCTTTCGATGAAGCGGCTCACCCGCAGCAGTATTAAGGACGCGATCTGCAAGATTGCTATCGGCTTGGATGGACTCGAAGGCCTGCTTGATTTGATTGGATTTCACGGTCGCCCTCCTCTAGGATGAACTTGAGCTTCGACCTGCCGCGAGCCAAACGCGTTCGAACGGTCGCGGCTGGTACATGCAACAACTCGGCAATCTCTGAGGTCGAAAAGCCCAGATAGTAATAGAGCACGATGGGAACGCGGAATCGCTCCGGAAGTCGCATAACGTCTGACAGGACCGCCTTGGTCTCATCCTGCGCCGCCGAAAGCGAATCGGCCAGGTTCTCAATATCCTCCACACGCCTCCATGGCTTTCGAAAGAGCGATTTACATTCATTGATCGTGACCCGGATAAGCCAGCGGCGAAGATGTTCCCAACTTTCAAAGTGTCCATCGCTTTTAAGCAACTTAAGAAAGACATCCTGGACAATATCGTCGGCATCGGCACGATCGCGCAGGTACGTCAATGCGATTCGAAACACGACATCACGGTGATCCTCGACCGCCTGTCTAAATGCTTGTTCTTCCATAATCACCTCCCGGTGACGTTAATGATTCTTGCTGAGGCCCTCACCATAGATACGCTTTGACCGAACGAAATGTTTCAAATTCAAGCAGGAAAAACCTACCAAAATAAACCTATCCCCTTTTGGCGGGTTTTCTTCAACAAAAAAGACCCGCTTCCCTGTTGGGAAACGGGTCTTTGGAAGGGCGGTTAACGTACTAGGAAATTACTCCTCGTCGTTGTCCTTGGCCTCTTCGGCGTCGTCGGTGTCCACGAGCTGGTTGAGCAGCTCGTCGAGGGAAGCCATGTCCTCGTTGATCGCGCCGTTGGCGGGAGCCTTCTTGTCGTCGATCGGGGCGCCCAAGAGCTCCTCGTCGGCGTCGGCGTGATGCGTCGGAGCGGAGGTACCCAGCAGGATATCGTCCGGACCGTCGGGGCTAAAGACCATCTGCAGCAGCTGCGAGAGGTCTTCCTCGTCGGCAACGTCGTCGTTGTTCTCGAGGATGTAGAGCAGATCGTGGGCCTCCAGGCCGTCGCGGAGTTCCTCGATCGCCTTGGCACCGATGCCATCGATGCGCAGCAGATCCTCCTCGGACTTGCCAACCAGGTCGCCGACCGTCTCGATGCCGACCTCGCTGAACTTGTTGGTCCAGCGCTGCGACACGCCCAGGTCGTCGAACAGGTACAGACGAGCCTTCTCGGCGGAGATGGTGTGGCCGTTGCGGGTGAACGAACCGTCAGCACCACCGAACTCGTCGTAGCCGGCCCAGTCGAGCTGCTGCGGAAGCTGCTCGTCCAGGTCCTTGAGCTCCACAGGAGCCCACTCGGGCAGCGACTTGGCGTTGGGCGAAGCCGGACCGTCAATGTCCACATAGCCGTCGGCCGTGCGATACGTCAGCTTGGCGTTGGCGTACGGCTTGAGGCCGGTACCAGCCGGGATCTTCTTACCGACGATGACGTTGGACTTAAGGTCGAGCAGGTGGTCGACCTTGCCCTCGATGGCAGCCTCGGTAAGGACGCCGGCGGTACGGATGAACGAAGCGCTCGACAGCCAGGAGTCGATGTTGGACGCGACCTTGAGCGTACCCAGGATGACGGGCTCGGCCACAGGAGCCTGACCGCCCAGACGGGCAACGCGCTCGACCTCGTCGGCGAACTCGTAGCGGTCGACGTACTGACCAAGCAGGTACTTGGAGTCACCGGGGTTGGTGATCTGAACGCGACGCAGCATCTGACGTGCGAGCACCTCGATGTGCTTGTCGTTCAGGTCGACGCCCTGGCTGGTGTAGACGTCCTTGACGCTCTCGACGAAGGTGTGCATCGTCGACTCGATGTCGGTCAGCTTGCGCAGGTTGCGGAAGTTGACGAAGCCCTTGGTGATCTGGTCGCCGGCGCGAACCTCGCAGCCGTCCTCGATCTCGGGCATAAAGCGCACCGAAGCGGGGACGCGACGCTCGTCGAGGACACGGGTGTGATCCTCGGAGTCGGTGAGCGTCAGCACGTACTCGGACTTCTCGGGCTTAATCGAGAGGTGGCCGGAGTACGGAGCCAGCTCGGCCTCGCGACCCAGGATCTTCTCGTTGACGTTGCCGACGATATCGAACATACGGCTGACCGTAGGCAGACCCTGCGTAATATCGTCGACGCCAGCGACGCCGCCGGAGTGAATGGTACGCATCGTAAGCTGCGTACCGGGCTCACCAATGGACTGGGCGGCAATAATGCCGACGGCAGTACCGATGGCGACCGGACGACGGGTGGAAAGATCCCAGCCGTAGCACTTCTGGCACACGCCGTACTTGGAGCGGCAGGTGAGCAGCGCGCGAAGCTTGACCTTCTTGAGGCCCGCATCGACCATCTTCTGGATGTCGGCGACCTTCTCGATGTAGCCGTCCTGCTCAAAGAGCACGGTGCCATCGGGAGCCACGACGTCCTCGATGAAGCAACGGCCGACGAGGTCGGTGTTGAGGTCGGTGGTGCCGGGAATGATGAGGTTGTAGGTGACGCCCTCGTGCGTACCGCAGTCCTCCTCGCGGACGATGACGTCCTGGGCCACGTCGACCAGACGACGGGTCAGGTAACCAGAGTCCGAGGTGTGGGATGCGGTATCGACCAGGCCCTTACGGGCGCCGTAGGTCGAAATGAAGTACTCGAGCGGCAGCAGGCCCTCGCGGAAGTTCGCCTTAATGGGAAGGTCGATCGTCTCGCCGGACATGTCTGCCATCAGGCCACGCATGCCGCCGAGCTGACGCAGCTGGGTCTTAGAACCACGGGCGCCGGAGTCGGCCATCATGTACAGCGGGTTCTCCTCGTCGAACATGTCGAGCATGAGCGCTGCGACCTTGTCGGTACAAGCGGTCCACTCGTTAACGACTTCGATGTGGCGCTCCGTCTCGTTGATGAAGCCCTCCTCGAAGTACTCGTTGATCTGGTCGACGTTGGCCTGGGCGCGGTCGAGCAACTCCTGCTTCTCGGCAGGGATGAGAGCATCCCACACCGAGATGGTGAGGCCGGCGCGGGTAGCGTAGTGGAAGCCGGAGTACTTGATGGCGTCGAGGATCGGGCCGACCTTGGCCTCGGGGTAACGATCGCAGCAGTCCGCAACCAGCTTGGCCACGTCGCCCTTGACCATCTTGTAGTTCATGAACTCATAGTCTTCGGGCAGGCACTGGCGGTTGAAGATGATGCGGCCGATAGAGGTCTCGAAGCGCGCGGTCTTATTGCCGGTGACGTCGTAGTCGACAAACTCGTTCTTGCCGTTCTTGACGCGGAAGATACGGGTGCCGTCCTCGTTGATGACATTGGCGTCGGCAGCGGACACGCGGACCTGGATCTTGGCCTGCATGTCGACCTCGGAACGGCAGTCATAGGCGTGCAGCGCGTCGTCGAAGCTCGAGAACACGTGGTTCTCGCCCGGCAGACCCTCGCGAACCTGGGTGAGGTAGTACACACCGATGATCATGTCCTGCGAAGGGATGTTAACCGGCTTGCCGGATGCCGGCGAGCGCAGGTTGTTCGCAGAGAGCATGAGCACGCGAGCCTCGGCCTGAGCCTGGCTGGACAGCGGCACGTGGACAGACATCTGGTCGCCGTCGAAGTCGGCGTTGAAGGGCGAGCAAACCAGCGGATGCAGGTGGATAGCCTTGCCCTCGACCAGCACCGGCTCAAAGGCCTGGATGGACAGACGGTGCAGGGTCGGTGCACGGTTGAGCAGCACGACGCGGCCGTCGATGACCTCTTCGAGGATGTCCCACACAAAGGTGGCACCGCGGTCGATAGCGCGCTTGGCGCCCTTGATGTTCTCGACCTTGCCGAGCTCGACCAAGCGCTTCATGACGAAGGGCTTGAAGAGCTCCAGCGCCATGGTCTTGGGCAGACCGCACTGGTGCAGCAGCAGCTTGGGGTCGGTAACGATAACCGAACGGCCGGAGTAGTCGACACGCTTACCCAGCAGGTTCTGACGGAAACGACCCTGCTTGCCCTTGAGGGCCTCGGCGAGCGACTTGAGCGGGCGACCGCCACGGCCAGAGACCGGGCGACCACGACGGCCGTTGTCGAACAGGGCGTCCACGGACTCCTGGAGCATGCGCTTCTCGTTGTTCACGATGATCGCAGGGGCGTCCAGGTCGAGCAGGCGCTTGAGTCGGTTGTTACGGTTGATCACGCGACGATACAGGTCGTTGAGGTCGGACGCGGCGAAGCGGCCGCCGTCGAGCTGGACCATCGGGCGCAGATCGGGCGGAATGACCGGGATGACGTCCAGGATCATGTTCGCGGGGCTGTTGCCGCCCTTCAGGAAGGCGTCAACGACCTCAAGGCGCTTGACGGCCTTCTCGCGCTTCTGCTTCTGGGAATCCTCGTCGGCGATGATGGCCTTGAGCTTCTCGGCCTCGGAGGGGAGGTCGATGGCAGCGAGCAGGTCGCGAACGGCCTCGGCACCCATACCACCCTTGAAGTACATGGAGTAGTAACGGGTCATCTCGCGGAACAGCGGCTCATCGGAGATGAGGTCGCGCTCGGTGAGCTTCATGAAGGCGTTGAAGGCATCCGTGCGGAGCTGCTTCTCGTCCTTGCACTCTTCCTCGATGTCGACGATGCCAGAGGCGATCTCCTCGGGGGTCAGCGGCTCCTCGTCGGAGAACTCGTCAAAGTTCTCGGGGTCACCCTGCTCCTTGAGGGACTCGATCTGGCGGGCGCACTCGGCATCGATCTCTTCCAGATCGGCGGCGAGCTCCTCGCGCAGGTCGTCGGCGTCGGCCTCGCGAGCCTCGTAGTCAACCTCGGTGATGATGTAGCTGGCAAAGTACAGAACCTTCTCGAGGTCCTTGGACTTGATGTCGAGCATACGGCTCATCGGGAAGCTCGTGGGGCTCTTGAAGTACCAGATGTGGGACACGGGAGCGGCGAGCTCGATGTGGCCCATGCGGTCACGACGCACCTTGGCCGAGGTGACCTCGACGCCGCAGCGCTCGCAGACGATGCCCTTAAAGCGGATGCCCTTGTACTTGCCGCAGGAGCACTCCCAGTCCTTAGCGGGACCGAAAATCTTCTCGCAGAACAGGCCGTCCTTCTCGGGCTTGAGGGTACGGTAATTGATGGTCTCCGGCTTCTTGACCTCACCGTGCGACCAGGAACGGATCTGGTCGGCGGAGGCAAGGGAGATCTTTACCGAGTCAAAATCAGTAGCTTCGAAATCTGCCACAGTCAACTACTCCTTATCAGTGGTCGTGGCGGCGACAGCCTCGGGTGCCTCGGCGGTCTCGGCATCCTCGGCCTCGACGTCGGCGTCAACGCCGGCGAGCGCAGCCAGGTCGTCGAGAGCGGAGGTCTCCTCGGCGGTCACAGGGGCGGAGGCGTCCTCGTCGGCATCGTGCATGGGCTCGATGTCCAGTGCGAGGGAGCGGATCTCCTTGACGAGAACCTTGAAGGACTCGGGGATACCCGGGACAGGAACGTTCTCGCCCTTGACGATGGACTCGTAGGTCTTGACGCGGCCCACGGTATCGTCGGACTTGACGGTCAGGATTTCCTGCAGGACGTTGGAAGCACCGTAAGCGTACAGTGCCCAAACTTCCATCTCGCCGAAGCGCTGGCCGCCGAACTGGGCCTTGCCGCCCAGAGGCTGCTGGGTAACCAGGCTGTAAGGGCCGGTCGAGCGGGCGTGGATCTTGTCGTCGACCATGTGGCCGAGCTTGAGGATGTAGGACGTACCCACGGTAATGGGCTCGCGGAACTCCTCGCCGGTGCGGCCGTCGAACAGACGGGTCTTGCCGCGCTCGTCAAGCTGGGTGACGAACTCGGGACGCATGTGATCGCCAAAGGCAGCGGTGGCCTTGTTGAGCATGTTCTTGTTGGCACGACGAATGACCTCGGCGATCTCGTCCTCCTTGGCGCCGTCGAAGACAGGCGTGGCGGTGAAGAACGGACCGGGGACGTACTTGTCGGAGTCGGCCTGCTCGGTATCCCAACCGCAGGCAGCAGCCCAGCCAAGGTGGCACTCGAGCAGCTGGCCGACGTTCATACGCGAAGGAACGCCCAGCGGGTTGAGGATAACGTCGATCGGGGTACCGTCAGCCATGTAGGGCATGTCCTCGACCGGCAGAACGTTGCAGATAACACCCTTGTTGCCGTGGCGGCCGGCGATCTTATCGCCCTGCTGGATCTTACGACGCTGGGCGACGTAGACGCGCACCTGCTCGTTGACGCCGGGGGCCAGGTCGTCGCCGTTCTCGCGGCTAAAGCGGACGACGTCGATGACGCGACCGTAAGCGCCGTGAGGCATCTTAAGGGAGGTGTCGCGGACGTCGTGGGCCTTGGCACCGAAGATGGCGCGCAGCAGGCGCTCCTCGGCGGTCAGAGCGCTCTCGCCCTTAGGCGTGACCTTGCCGACCAGGATGTCGCCAGGGCCGACCTCAGCGCCGATGCGGATAATGCCGTCCTCGTCGAGGTTGGCAAGCATGTCCTCGGAGAGGTTCGGGATCTCGCGGGTGATCTCCTCGGGGCCGAGCTTGGTGTCGCGGGCGTCGATCTCGTGACGGGTGATGTTGATGGTCGTCAGCAGGTCCTCGGCCACCAGGCGCTCGGACACGACGATACCGTCCTCGTAGTTGAAGCCTTCCCACGGCATGTATGCCACGGTGAGGTTCTGACCCAGTGCGAGCTCGCCATGATCGGTCGAAGGACCGTCAGCCAGGGGCTCGCCCTGCTCAACGGTGTCACCGACGCGCACGAGCGGACGGTGGTTGATGCAGGTGGACTGGTTGGAGCGCTGGTACTTGGCCAGGTGATACTCGTCCATGCCGCCGGCATGCTTGACGATGATCTTGGCGGCGTCGGCAAAGATGACCTCGCCGGCGTTCTTGGCCAGGGTGACCTCGCCGGAGTCCAGGGCGGCGCGACGCTCCATGCCGGTACCGACATAGGGAGCGGCGGGGTGAACCAGCGGCACGGCCTGACGCTGCATGTTAGCGCCCATCAGCGTACGCTTGGCGTCGTCGTGCTCGAGGAACGGGATCAGCGTGGCTGCGACGGAGAGCATCTGACGCGGCGAGACGTCCATGTAGTCGACGTCCTCGACAGGCACGTCGGCGGGAGCGCCGAAGGAGCCGTCGAAGTCGCGGGTACGGGCAATCACGGTGTGCGGGCGGACAAGCTTGCCCTCGGCATCGGTCGTGATGAACTCGTTGGTCTTGGGATCGAGCGGCGTGTTGGCCGGCGCGATGACGTGCTTCTC
Source organism: uncultured Collinsella sp. (assembly GCA_900541125.1). GTDB lineage: Bacteria > Actinomycetota > Coriobacteriia > Coriobacteriales > Coriobacteriaceae > Collinsella. Next base: position 4,344 of record UQIK01000014.1, on the reverse strand, counting down.
TTCCTCGTCAGCGGTCATCCAGTCGATCTGGTCGGTGGCAACGCCGTTCTCGACGCGACGGAACGGAGCCTCGATGAAGCCGTACTCGTTGACGCGGGCGTAGAGGGCGAGCGAGCCGATCAGGCCGATGTTGGGGCCTTCGGGGGTCTCGATCGGGCACATGCGGCTGTAGTGCGAGTTGTGGACGTCGCGGACGGCCGTCGGCACGTTGGTGCGGCGGCTGGAGCCGGACTTGTGGCCGGCAAGACCGCCAGGGCCGAGTGCGGACAGGCGGCGCTTGTGGGTCAGACCGGTCAGGGGGTTCGCCTGGTCCATGAACTGCGAGAGCTGCGAGGAACCGAAGAACTCCTTGATGGAGGCCACGATCGGGCGGATGTTGATGAGCGACTGCGGGGTGATCTCGTCGATGTCCTGGGAGCTCATGCGCTCACGGACGACGCGCTCCATACGGCTCATGCCGATACGGAACTGGTTGGCGACGAGCTCGCCGACGGTGCGAATACGGCGGTTGCCAAAGTGGTCGATGTCGTCGACCTTGAAGCCCTGCTCGCCGGCAGCGAGGGACAGCAGGTAGCGCAGCGTCGCGACGATATCTTCGTCGGTGAGCACCGTGACCTCTTCCTCGGTGGTGAGGTTGAGCTTCTTGTTGACCTTGTAACGACCGACGCGGGCCAGATCGTAGCGCTGCGGGTTGAAGAGCAGGCCCTCGAGCAGGCTGCGGGAAGCGTCCACGGTGGGAGGCTCGCCCGGGCGCAGGCGACGGTAGATCTCGATGAGGGCGTCCTCGCGAGTGAGGGCGGTGTCGCGCTCCAGGGTGCGCTTGATCACATCGGAGTTGCCGAGCAGCTCAATGATGTCGTCATTGGTGACGGCGATGCCAAGGGCGCGCAGGAACATCGTGGCGCTCTGCTTGCGCTTACGGTCGATGGAGACCATGAGCTGGTCGCGCTTGTCGACCTCAAACTCAAGCCAGGCACCGCGGGACGGGATGATCTGGGCCTTGTAGATCTGCTTGCCCGAATCCATCTCGGAGCTGTAGTACACGCCCGGGGAACGAACGAGCTGGGAGACGACGATACGCTCGGTACCGTTGATGATGAAGGTGCCCTGATCGGTCATCATGGGGAAGTCGCCCATGAAGACGAGCTGCTCCTTGATCTCGCCGGTCTCCTTGTTGGTGAGACGGACGTCGGTCAGAAGCGGAGCCTGATAGGTCATATCCTTCTCGCGGCACTCCTCGACGGTGTGCGCGGGGTCGCCGAACTGATGCTCGCCGAAGGTAACCTCGAGAACATGGTTCTGGCTCTGGATGGGGCTGGATTCCTTGAACGCCTCACGAAGGCCCTCGTCCTTAAAACGCTCAAAGGATTCCCTTTGAACAGAGATAAGGTTGGGGAGCTCCATGGCCTCCGGGATTTTCCCGAAGCTGACGCGCTTGCGCTCAGTGGCAGTGTATGCGTAGGTCACCAGGTTTTTCCTCCTTCACGGAAATGCTCGGTGGGTTGGCGAGGCATAGCTTCGCCAGTTATCGCAACCTAATAGTTTATCAGGTACCGACCGTTGAGCAAGAAAAGCCTTGACGCGATTGAGTTTTTGGAGTAGCAAAGTTTTTCGACAGAAAACACGCAGGTAGATGTATGTGTATCGAACATCTGTTCATATATTTTCTGTGAACAGAGAGCCGGCAATAGCAGCTCTTATAAAAAACGGGCGCGAACCGAAGTCCGCGCCCGTAAATGTCGATGCCCGAAGGCTTACTTGCGCATCAATCCGCCGCGCTCGTCGATGGCATCCCAGAAGGCATCGGCAAAGCGGGGGTCGCTTGCAGCCATGAGGGCGTTGGTGGCCATCCAACCAGAGGGAGTGCCGGTGTCGTAGCCCGACAGCGGGTCGATGACGACTGCATACATGGCCTCGCGGTCGAGCGAACGGGCCATGGCGTCAGTGAGCTGGATCTCGCCGCCCTTGCCGGCCTGCTGATCTGCCAGCAGGTCCATGACCAGCGGGCTCAGCAGATAGCGGCCGACGATGTACAGGTTGGACGGAGCAGCCTCGGGAGCGGGCTTCTCGACCAGACCGCCGATACGCCAGACAGCGCCCGGCTCTGCATCGGCAACGTCCTCGGCGCCCTCGAGCGAACCAACGCGCTCGCCGGCGATAACGCCGTAGCGGCTGACTTCCTCGGGCGAGCAAGCAGCGACGGCGATAACCGAAGCGCCACCGTGCTCCTTGGAAACGGCGAGCATCTTGTCGCAGATGTCGCGGTTAGGCACAACGTAGTCGCCCAGAAGAACCAGGAAGTTCTCCCCTGCCACGGCGTCGGCAGCAGAGCGGATAGCATGGCCGAGGCCCTTGGGCTCGTACTGATAACGGAAGTCGACCGGCATACCGCCAGCGTGGGCGACGGCATCGGCATAGGCGTTCTTGCCGCGCTCGCGCAGCAGGTTCTCGAGCGAGCGATCGGGCTGGAAGTAGTTCAGCAGCTCAGGCTTGCCGGGAGAAGTAACGATGATGGCATCGTCGACCTCCTCGGGGTCGAGCGCCTCCTCAACGACATACTGGATGACCGGCTTGTCGAGAACCGGCAGCATCTCTTTGGGCGTGCACTTGGTGCCAGGCAGAAAACGCGTGCCAAGACCGGCGGCGGGGATGATTGCCTTCATGTTATTCAAAGATCCTTTCGCAGGCGCAAAAGCGCCCCATGCGTGCGGCACACAGCCGCAGACCAAATTGCGATACCCAAGCATCTTACCGCTGGAACTATATGTCGCTACAAGGCAGAGACAATTCTTCAGCAGGTCAACGCAAATTATTGCTCGAATGGTGCAATTTTATTGCCCAACGGCAAGGCAGCCGATACGACGCAAATCACAGAACATGGCAGTTTGAGCAACCGATGTCGGGGGACCGAAAAACAAAAAAGACGGGGCTCGCAATGCGAACCCCGTCTGCAAAGAAATCTGGCGAGAAAGCCTGATTACTTGAGGGTGACAGCAGCGCCAGCAGCCTCGAGCTTCTCCTTGGCAGCCTCGGCGTCCTCCTTCTTGGCACCCTCGAGAACAGCCTTGGGAGCACCCTCGACGACCTCCTTGGCCTCCTTCAGGCCAAGGTTGGTGAGCTCACGGACGGCCTTGATGACCTGGATCTTGTTGTCGCCGAAGCCCTCGAGCACGACGTCAAACTCGGTCTTCTCCTCGGCCTCAGCAGCGGCAGCAGCGGGAGCGGCGACAACAGCGGCAGGAGCAGCGGCGGAAACGCCGAAGGTGTCCTCGATAGCCTTAACGAGCTCGGAAGCCTCGAGAAGGGTCATTTCCTTAAGAGCATCGATGATCTCATCGGTGGTAAGCTTAGCCATTTCTAAGTCCTTTCGGTTTCCGTGTCTGTGCACGGAGATCAGTTAAAACACGGCGCGAATGCGCCAGGGGTGCGGCGTTGCCGCCGCGGGTGAAAACAGCAACTAGGCTGCCTTCTGCTCGGAGACCTGCTGGATCGAACGAGCGAGACCAGAGGAAACGCCGTTGACGCAGACAGCGATGTCGCGAGCGAAACCGGAGATGAGACCGGCGATCTGGCCGAGAAGCTGATCCTTGGTGGGCAGCTCGGCGATAGCCTTAACATCATCAGCGGAAACGGCCTTGCCGTCGGAGATACCGCCCTTGATCTCAAGGACGCCCTTGGACTTAGCGGAGAAGTCCTTAAGGGCCTTAGCGGCCTCGACCGGCTCGGTCTCGTAGAACACATAAGCGACGGGGCCGGCGAGAATCTCGTCGATCTCGGGCTGCTCCTGGTTCTTGAGGGCGATCTTGACCAGGTTGTTCTTGTAGACCTTCATCTCGGCGCCGCACTCGCGAAGCTGATGACGCAGCTCCTGAGCCTGCTTAACCGTCAGACCGTTGTAGTTGACGACGAACAGACCGGCGTTCTCGGCGATACGGGACTCGATCTCTGCAACCTTGTCGATTTTGTACTGCTGGGGCATGAATTACACCTCCTCGAATTCTTTCCGGGCACGGTCCGCCACAAGGACGTGACGGGGGCATGTCCAAAAAGAAAGCCCCCGCGCTGCATGAGCGACGGGGGCGAGAAGACATATCTACTCGACCACCTCGGCTGGCGGGATATCCCATTAAGCTCGCAGGTAAGACCCGTTTGCGCCGGCTGTCTCTGGCAGCGGATTCGTGCGTGAACCGAAAGTATTATGGCGGGGACCCCGGCGTCGGTCAACGGAAAACCGGGCTGCACACAATTCCACCATCCGGCACGCGCCGCCGAAGGCCAGGCGCAAGGTTTCCGCTCGGTCAGGTCCTGGGCTCGCTCGGAAAGCACATTAAGTGCTTTCCGGCT
>UQIK01000013.1 GCA_900541125.1 uncultured Collinsella sp. | reverse complement strand
CGAGTTCCGCACGAGCCGGAGAGCACTTAATGTGCTCTCCGTGCGAGCAGGACTGCCCGAGCAGGCGACCTTATGCCCCGCCCCTCGGGACGACGAGCCACGTAAAGGAGCACCCATGGCAGGCAAGCCGCAAACACTAGCTACGACCTCGGCATTCGAGATCTTGGGCCCCGTCATGGTCGGCCCCAGCTCATCGCACACCGCCGGCGCCCTGCGCTGCGCCCAAGTTGCCGCCAGCCTGCTGGAAGGCCGCATCACCAAGGTTACCTTTGGTCTGTGGAACTCCTTCGCCCACACCTACCGCGGCCACGGCACCGACCGTGCGCTCGTCGCGGGCATTCTGGGCCTCGACACCGATGACGAAAACATCAAGCAGGCCTTTGACCTCGCACGCGAGCAGGGCCTCGAATATCACTTTGACATCAAGGGCGACGACGCCTCCATCCACCCCAACACCGTCGACATCGACATGGTCGACGCCACGGGCGCCACGGCGCAGGTCCGTGGCGAGAGCCTGGGCGGCGGCAAGATGCGCATCAGCCGCATCAACGGCGTCGGCGTCGACATCTCGGGCATGTATTCCACGCTCTTCGTGGCGCACCAGGACGTCCCCGGCGTGCTCGCAGCGCTCACCAACCTGCTCGCCTACGCCCATGTGAACATCGCCTTCTGCCGCACCTACCGCACCGAAGTGGGCGGCCAGGCCTACTCCGTCTTTGAGACCGACGGCGCGCCCGACGACACCGTTATCCCCATGCTACGCAAGCTCGACAATGTCGATTACGCGACCTTTATCGAGCTCCCCGGTTCGGCCTCGGCGCTCTCCCCCGGCGTCTCGGCCAAGGAGATCTTCGACGACGGCGAGCAGCTGCTCGATGCGTGCGAGGAACTGGGGCTCAGCATCGGCGCAGTCATGGCCGTTCGCGAGGCGCGTCTGACCGGCGAGGCCCACGCCGTCGCCGCCATGCGCCGCGTACTCGAGGTTATGCGCGAAGAGACCACAGCCCCCATCGTCAATCCGCAGCGCTCGCTCGGCGGCCTCATCGGCGGCGAGGCAAAACTTGTCGATGCCACCGGCCGCAACGATTTGAGCACGAGCCTGATGGGCACCGTTCAAACCGACGCCGTGGCCCGCGCGATGGCCGTGCTCGAGCGCTCCGCCACGATGGGCGTGATCGTCGCCGCCCCCACGGCAGGCTCCGCGGGTGTCGTGCCCGGCTGCGTGCTGGCGCTCGCAGACCACCTCCAGCTCGACGACGAACAAGTCATGGACGCGCTCTACTGCACAGCCGCCATCGGCCTCAACCTCACCACAAGCGCCTGCGTTGCCGGCGCCGAGGGCGGCTGTCAGGCCGAGGTCGGAAGTGCGGCCGCCATGGCTGCCGCCGCGCTGGTGCAGATGCTCGGCGGCACACCCGAGCAGGCGCTCGACGCCAGTTCCATCGCGCTGAGTAATCTGCTGGGCCTCGTTTGTGACCCCGTCGGCGGCCTCGTGGAGGTACCCTGCCAAAACCGCAACGCCATCGGTGTGGCAGCCGCCTTTAGCTCCGCACAGCTTGCCCTCGCCGGCATTAAGAGCCTGGTGCCGTTTGACCAGATGGCGCACGTCGTGCTCTCGGTGGGCCACGCGTTGCCGGCCACGCTGCGCGAGACGGCAAAGGGCGGCATCGCGCAGGCTCCGGCCGCACTTTCGGCCTGTGCAAAATGCGGTGCGTGCGGATAGCGGCAAAGAATGACTCAAAGGTGGGACAAATGTCCCACCTCTTTTGAATGCCACCGTTTCCGTACCACAAGCAGCAGGGCAATCGCTATAATGCAAGCCCAGTAAAAACACGATGAGCCGCAAGGCGAAATTCGAAGGATATGCATACGATGTCGCAAAACGATCGAACTCAACTGATTCCCGATCCGCAGCAGCCGAGCAAGCACACCGGCAGCGTTCAGTCGCCGCGTCCTATCGCGCCGAGCCACGGTCAGCAGCGTGGTGCAGCAAACGCTTCCCAACGCCCGAGCCAGCAACGTCAGCAACGTCAGCAGCGCCAGGCAAACGGCAATGCGCCCAAGCAGCCCCACACGCACGCTCGAGGCGATCGCGGCCCCGCGCGCAAACCCGCCGAGAACAATAAGTCAGGCAAAAAGACGACGCTCTTTGTCGTCCTGGGTCTTATCGTCATTGTCTATATCGTAGGCGTCGTAGCGTTTTCGCAGGTAGCCTACCCCAACACCACCATCGCCGGCGTCGACGTCTCGTTCTCCAACGCTTCGTCTGCCGCCACCAAGGTCAACTCGGCATGGAAGCACTATAAGCTCACCGTGACGGGCGATGACTTTAGCTGGACCTATCAGCCCGAGTCCGATGAACCCATCGTCGACGGCGAAGCTGCCGCAAAAGAGATCATCGGCCACAACGAAGCCTTTGTATGGCCGGTCCGCCTTGTGGAATCCTTAAGCGGCAAAACCAAAACAACCGCTACCTCCAACGAACTCGATCTTAATCAAGACGTCGACCTGTCCATGCTCTCCGACACCTTTGACCAAAAGAAGTTTGAGAAGGATCTGGGCGCCGCCATCGACGAGTTTAACGAGGGGCGTTCGGGCACGTTCGAGGCCAATAGCTCCTATGATGAGCAGGCCGGCAAGTTTACCGTCGAGAAGGCGCGCTCCAACGAAAAACTCAACCGCGAGCATGTCATTAAGTATACCGAGCTCGAGCTTGCCTCGCTGGCCGAGACCGTAGATCTTTCCAAGCTCGGCAACGATGCCTATGAGCCGCTCAATGGAACGCTGACCGATGATCAGATTCAGGCCGCATGCGATGCCGCCAACAACTTCTTGGGCGTCAACGTAACCCTCAAGCTCAACGGCGAGGATGCCGGCAAGGTTGATGGCAGCTCCGTGTTGCAGTGGATCAGCTTTGCCGATCCGGCCAACCCCACGCTCGATACGTCGCAGATCAGCAGCTGGGCAGCCGAGCTTGCCAACGGCTTCAATACCGTGGGCTCCACTCGCTGGTGGACGCGCGCCGATGGCAAGCAGTGCGCCGTCGAAGGCGGCGACTTTGGTTGGTCCATCGACAGCAGCTCGCTCGCCAAGCAGGTCGAAGACGCCATTAACAACAAGCAGACCGGCGAAATCGAGATCAAGTACTCCCAGAAGGCCGACACCTTTACCGCAAAGGGAGAGCCCGACTGGAAGGCATACATCGATGTCGATCTGTCCGAGCAGCACGCGCGCTACTACGACGAGAGCGGCAATATCATGTGGGAGGCCAACTTTATCTCGGGAAAGCCGGGCGAGGACGCCACGCCCGAGGGCGTCTGGCAGATCAACAGCAACGACGGCGGCAGCACACTGATCGGAGCCAAGGACCCCGAGACCGGTAAGCCCAAATACGAGAGCCCGGTGAGCTACTGGATGCCGTTTGAGGGCAACATGATCGGCTTCCACGATGCCACCTGGCAAAACGACAAGAGCTTCGATAACGCCGAGTCGTACAAGTGGTGCGGCAGCCACGGTTGCATCAACCTGCGCCTGGCCGACGCTAAGGCACTTCACGACTGCATCAAAGTCGGCCTGTGCGTGGTTGTCCACTCGTAGTGCAACGCGCACATTCATACAACGTGGAACTGCCGCGACCAATCTAACAGTTCCGAAAGAAACCGTCCTATGCGCCCGCCCCAACCGGAGGGCGTATATACTTATCAAGGTTCTTTCTATAAAGGAGACGCTATGCCGAATGTCCCCACGATCACCCCGGGTCCAGATGATACCGAGCGCACGCCCGAAGGTGCCACCGAAACGATTCCTCTGATTACAAACGCACGTGCCGACAAGGAGAACGGACGCACGAACGATACGGCCGAGATTTCCGATGAAGAGGCATATGCCAAGCTCAAGGCAAAACGTGCCGAACGTCGACGCAAAAAGCTGATTCGACACGGCATTGCCGCCGGCATCGTGGGCGCCATCGCGCTCATTGCCATTGTCTCAACCTTGGTTATCAATGCGCAGCCACAGGGCGCTAGCGGGCCTGTGACCGACATGGTGACCGAGGGCACGTTTAGCACAACGGTCGATGCGAAAGGCCAGCTCAAACCCATTTCGTCCTCAGTGGTCTCCCCTTCTGTCGACGGCACGGTCGATTCGATCAACGTGCAGACAGGCCAATCCGTCAACGAGGGCGACGTGCTTATGACCGTTAAAAACGACGAGCTCGATCGCAACGTTGCCGAGGCGCAGCGTGCAGTTGCAGCCGCCCAAGAAGACCTCGCCAACGCACAGAAAGCCGCAGCTGCCGCGCAGGCCACCCCAACGCCGGACGTCGATGGAGCTTCAGCAGCGGCTGGCATCTCCGCCGCATCAGCGGACACGAACGCCGTATCGGCCGCGCAGCGCAGCCTCGCATCAGCCCAGGCAAACCTCGATCAGGCGAACGCCAAGGCCGCCAGCCGTACGGTCACGGCCCCGAGCTCGGGCAGCATCGTGGAGCTCAACGCCAAGGTGGGCGCCACGGTAACTGGCGGCATGATCATGGGCGAAAGCGATACGAGCGGCGGCAAGCAGTGCATGCAGATCGCAGACCTGTCCAAAATGAAGGTGACCGTGCAGGTGGGCGAAAAGGACATCGCCAAGATCGCCGTTGGGCAGAGCGCCAACGTCACGTATCCCGCGTTTCCCGATATCGTGAGCCAGGGCACCGTCACGGCTATCGCGTCGGTGGCAAACTCCGACGCTGCCAACGGTGGCGGCGGCAGCGTAACCTTTAACGTAGACATCCTCATCGAGGCGCCCGACGCGCGCCTGAAGCCGGGCATGACGGCCGAGGTATCGGTGGTGACCGAGCAGCTCGACGACGTGGTGATGGTGCCGACGATGGCGCTGATGACCGAAGACGGCGAACACTATTACGTCAACGTGGCAACTGATGACGAGGGCAAGCAAACCCGTCGCGTGAAGGTGACCGTCGTGACGCAAAACGACAACGAAGCCGTAGTCGGCAAGACACAGGTCAAGCGCGACGACCAGGGCAACGAGATCAACCCTAACGTGCCGGTTACCAAGCTGCGCGATGGCGACACCCTCGTCATGGACACAGGAGCGGACGCAACGGCTGACGGCGGCTACAGCGCGGATTCGAGCAGCATGTCTGCCGATGAGGGCATGTAATGCGTCCCGTCATCGACATTCGCAACGTACACCGCATCTTTGAGAGCGAGGCAGGTTGCGCCCACATCCTGCACAACGTGAGCCTTGCGGTAAATCCTGGTGAGTTCGTGGCCATTACCGGCCCCTCGGGCTCGGGCAAGTCGACGCTCATGAACATCCTGGGCTGCCTGGACAAGCCGACGGCAGGCGATTATTACCTGCAAGGCCTCAACGTGGCCGAGCTCGATGATGACGAGCTCACCGAAGTTCGCGCCCTGAGCATTGGCTTTGTCTTTCAGAGCTTCAACCTGCTGCCGCGCCTGTCGGTTATCGAAAACGTCATGCTGCCGCTGGCCTACACCAACGTGCCCCGTAGCCAGCGCGAAATGCGCGCCGTGCACGCGCTGCAGGCCGTCACGCTGCCCGTCGACCACTGGGACCACCGCATATCCGAGCTCTCGGGCGGCCAGATGCAGCGTGTCGCCATCGCACGTGCCCTCGTCAACGATCCGCCCATCATTTTGGCTGACGAGCCGACGGGAAACCTGGACTCCGCCACCGGAGCGCTTGTAATGGAGACCTTCCATAGACTTCAGGAGCGCGGCAAAACCATCGTGCTTATCACACACGACCCCGGCATCGCAGCCGAGGCCGACCGTGCCGTGACCATCCGCGACGGTCGCATTCACGACGGCGCGTATATTCCACATGCACCGCGGACCCTGCGCAGCGCCGTAGATAGCCTGCCCATGATTTCCGCCTCCGCCAACCCGCCGAAAGGAGTGGTGGCATGAGCGCCCGCGATCTCATCCAGGAAGCCCTTCACTCGCTCGAGGCCAACAAGGGCCGCAGCCTGCTCACCATCCTGGGCATCGTCATTGGCATCGCCTCGGTTATCGCCATGACCTCACTCATCGGCGGCATCCAAAACACCCTGGTCAACAGCCTGGGCCTCAATGCGGCACGCATGGTGCAAATCTATTCGTCGCAAGAACTCACCGAGTCGGACATCGAGAAGCTTCAAAAACTGGTGCCGCAGATAGAGCAGATCGGCATTGTCGACAGCGCGTATACCGAGTATAAGACCGGCGATAAAAGCTATACCGTCATGGCACAGGGTGTCGATAGCGACATGCTCGACGCCGTGGGGGCCAGCAAGCTCGTTGCGGGGCGCACCTATTCCCAGGCCGAGTCCCAATCAGGCTCGCGCGTGGCGCTCATCAGCCGCAACGGCGCCGATCAGCTTTACGGCAACGAACAGGATGCGCTGGTGAAAACCATCAAGGTGTCCAACGGCGAGGTGCAGATTGTAGGCGTGATTGATGGCGGCAGCGACTCCATGGGCTCGCTCACGCTGTATATGCCACGCGAAACTATCTCCGGACTGTTTGGCGACGAGAATCCTTCATTCCCCAGCGTGACGGCACTTGCCGCCGAGGGCACAGACATGGATGAGCTTTGTAAGACCATCGAGTCCAAGGTGCGCGCGATGAAGGGCATCGAGGAGGAGGATGAGTACGACAGTGTATCGGCGACATCCATGAAAAGCGCCATCGATGCGCTCAACTCATTTATGGGCGCGTTCTCGCTCATCATGGGTGCTGTCGCCAGCATCTCGCTGCTTGTCGGCGGTATCGGCATTATGAATATGATGCTCACCAACGTGACTGAGCGCATTCGAGAGATCGGCATCCGCCGCGCTCTGGGCGCCAGTCGTCGCGATATCACCGCGCAGTTTTTGGCCGAGTCTTCGGCGCTGTGCGTCACCGGCGGACTGTTGGGTGTCCTGATAGGCTATCTGCTGGCCTGGGGCCTCGCGATGTTTGCCTCCGGATCCGGGATTCTTGGCGAGCTCGGAGCCAGCGGGCAAATCACACCGAGTTTTTCAATCGCCACGGTGCTGCTGGCCTTCGCCGTCTCCGTCGGCATCGGCGTAATCTTTGGCTTCTACCCCGCTCGCCGCGCGGCAAAGCTCAACCCGGTGGAGTGCCTGCGCTACCAGTAAGTCACCACCAAAAAGTTGCGGTGAATTAGGGGCTGAATATACTATCTAGCAGCAAAAACAGACACTATTTCACCGCAACTGATTGAAGGGCTACTTGCGCCAGTTCCGGGCGTCGTCCTCGAACTTTTGGCGGATGACGGTCTTGTACGGTTCGAGCTTGCTCGAGGCGCTCCTCCTCGCGGGCGGGAGGGAACGCAGGCGCGGCGAGCGCCTAGCGCGCGAACTCCCGTAAGAGCGCGTCTTCCACTTCCCGAAGCGAAAGGGCCCCGTCTCCCTCGGCGGGACGGGTGACCACGATGCAGCGCGCTCCCACGTCGCACGCGGCGGCAAGCTTCTCGGCCGTGCCGCCTACGGTTCCCGAGTCCTTGGTCACAAGCCACTGGGCTCCCACCTGCCGAAGCATCGCCTCGTTGAGCTCGCGGGTGAAGGGCCCCTGCATGCCGATGACGTGCGACGGCGAAAACCCCGCGTCGATGCACTTCGTTATAGCACCGGGCAGCGGGAGCACACGCACGAAGAAGCGCTCCGAGAAATCGGCGACGCGCGTATAGGGAGCAAGCTCCTTGCTCCCCGTCGTGAGAAGCGCGCGACCCGGGTTCTCGGAGAGAAAGCGCGCCGCGCAGGCGATCGACGCGACCGACACGACGCCTTTGGGCAGCGCCTCGGCCGCGCGCGCAAGGCGCAGGCATCGTACACCCACGGCGAGCGAAGCGGCTCGGATGTTGCCGCTTGCGAGCGTAGCGAAGGGGTGCGTGGCGTCGACGACGATGCGCGCGCCGGAAAGCTCGCGCTCCATGTCGGCCTCGTCGAGCCTGCTCGCATGCACCTCGATGCCCGGAAGCTCGCCCAAAAGCTCGCCTCCGTACTCGGTTGCCGCGTAGGCACGGGCGGGGATGCCCGCCCCGCTCGCCCATTCGCACAGAAGGCGGCCCTCGGTGGTGCCGGCGAAGATGCGCAGCGCCGGCGCGGATGCGGGCGCCGTCACTTCGGGCCGCCTGGGCGCGTGATCTGGTAGAGCAGCGCGTTCATAATGGCGGCCGCCACGGTCGAACCGCCCTTGCGACCCCTCGCGACGATGGCCGGCACGCGTCGCGCGAGTAGCTCCTCTTTCGCCTCGACCACGTTCACAAACCCGACCGGCACCCCAACGACGAGCGCGGGCGCGATCTTCCCCGCGTCCATGAGCTCGGCGAGGCGCAGAAGTGCCGTGGGGGCGTTACCGACGGCCACGATGAGCGGACCCTCGATGCCGCAAGCTTTGTCCATGCTCGCAACGGCGCGAGTCGTGCCCGCGGCGCGCGCAGCCGCGGCGACATTAGGGTCGGCCATGTAGCACACGGCCTTGCAGCCGAGCTTTGCGAGCGCGGGCTTGCTTATGCCTGCGAGCGCCATGTTCGTGTCGGTGAGCACCGTGGCCCCTGCGCGCAGTGCGTCGAGAGCACAGTGCGCGGCGTCATGGGTGAATACGAGGGAATCGGCGTACGAGAAGTCGGCAGTGGTGTGGATGACGCGCTTCACGACGGGCTCTTCGAGCGGCGGGAACGTGCGGCCGCCGAGCTCTTCGGTGATGATCTCGAAGCTGCGCCGCTCGATGTCGCCGGGCGCCATCTCCTTGGAATCCATCTAGTACTCCACTCCTTCCCTTGCACCTATCCCCTGAGCGTAGGGGTGTTTCTCGCACCGCATCTCGGTTATGTAGTCGGCCTTCTCCACGATCTTGCGGGAAGGCGCGCGCCCGGTGAGCGCTACTTCGACGCCGCGCGCGGACATATCGAGCGCGCGGTCCACGAGCGCCTCGTCGACAAGCCCCTTCGAAAGCGCGTCGAGCGCCTCGTCGAGCACGAGCAGCCCCTCCTGCGCGCCCTCGAGCTCGGCGAGCGCGGAAGCGAGGTTCCCATCGTGCAGCTCGCGCGTCGCGGCAAGTTCTTCCGACGTCATGGACCAGGTAAACTTGTCCGACGCCTTCCCCGCGAACACGGGCACGCCGAAATGCTCGGCGAGCAGGCGCACCTCCCCGCTTTCGCCGTCTTTCAGGAACTGCACGACGACGACGCGGCGGCCTGCGGCGAGCATGCGAAGGGCGAGGCCCATCGCCGCCGTGGTCTTGCCTTTGCCGTCGCCATGATACACGTGGATCATACGCCCTCCTCGATAATGCGGTAGACATACTCCATGTCGAGCGCCACGCGCACGGAGTCGGCCAGGCGGTCGAACTCGCGCGCACGGTGATCGGCCGCGGACGCCGCGCCCGCAGCACCCACGACGCTCTCGGGCAGGCCACGCATGCGCGCGAGCGAGCGCGCGAGGGCGAGCGCCACCCCCGGTTCGTCGAACAGGCCGTGGAGATAGGTTCCAAACACGTTTCCGCAGGCCGCGCCTTCTGGTTTGCCGCCAATCGTGCCCGCAGGGGCGCAGGAGACGATCGTTTCGCCGTCGTGAATCTCGTACCCGCGCGCCGTCATGCCGTTCCACACCGAGAACGCGCCTTGGGCGCCCGTGATGCGCAGTTCCGACCGAGCGAGGCGCTTTTCCTCCTTGAACACCGTACTTGCAGGGATAAGCCCGAGCCCGCGCGCGGTGCCAGCGCCTTCCCTGCCGTGCGGGTCGGAAAGCTCGTCTCCCAAAAGCTGGTAGCCTCCGCATATACCGAGCACCGGCGTGCCCGCGCCCGAAAGCGCGCGTACACAGGCTCCGATGCCGCTAGCCGCAAGCCAGCGCGCGTCGTCGAGCGTGGTCTTCGAGCCGGGGAGCACCACCAGGTCGGGTCGGCCCAGATCGGTCGTCGAGGAAACGTAGCGCACGCCCACGCCGGGCACGCGCGAAAGCGGGTCGAAGTCGGTGAAGTTCGACAGATGCGGAAGGCGCACGACGGCGACGTCGATGACGCCGCGCGCCTCGCGGACAGATAGGCGCGGCGCGAGCGAGTCCTCGTCGTCCAGGTCGAGCGTAAGATACGGCACGACCCCCACGACGGGAACCCCGCACATCTTCTCGAGCGGGGCCAAACCCGGGCGCAGGATTTCCACATCGCCGCGGAACTTGTTTACCACAAGCCCCCGCAAAAGCGCGCGATCCTCGGGCGAAAGGAGCGCGACCGTACCGTAAAGCTGGGCAAACACCCCGCCTGGGTCGATGTCGCCCGCGAGCAGCACGGGGGAGGACACGGCGCGCGCGAGCCCCATGTTGACGATGTCGTTTTCGGCAAGGTTGATTTCGGCGGGGCTGCCGGCGCCCTCGATAACGATGACGTCGTTTTCCTCCGCGAGTGAATCGAACGCCTCCAAAATCTGCGGCATGAGCGCCTTCTTTCGCGCGAAGTAGTCCCTCGCAGCGAAGGCTCCCTGCTCCTTGCCGGCCACGATGAGCTGGCTTCGGTGGCCGCTTTCGGGCTTGAGCAGAATGGGGTTCATGCGCACGTCGGGCGAGATGCCGCACGCCTCGGCCTGCATGATCTGGGCGCGCCCCATCTCGAGCCCGTCGGCCGTGACACCGCTGTTGAGCGCCATGTTCTGGCTCTTGAAGGGAGCCACGCGCAGGCCGTCCTGCGAAAGCACACGGCACAGCCCCGCCGCAAGCAGGCTCTTCCCCGCGTTCGACATGGTGCCCTGGATCATGATGGGCTTCGCCCTACCCAAGGGTATCGACCTCCTTCTCCGAGCCTCGGCCATCCGCGCCCGCCATAGCGCTGCTGCAAGAAGCGCCGCCCCGTTCGTCGGGTTCGCCTTCGCCCGATGCGCCTTCCGCCCGAAGCGCGCGGCTAAAAGCCATCGCAAGCCGGGCGTTCTCCTTGCGCGTGCGCACCGCGACGCGGCACCAGAAACGGGACAGTACCGAAAACGAGTCGCACGTGCGGACCAAAACCCCCTGTTTATACAGGCGTTCGGGGATGTCTTTCGCCGGCGTGCGGACTAAAAGGAAGTTCGCATCCGACGGCACGACGGAAAGCCCGAGCGAGGAGAGCTCGTGGGAAAGCCACGCTCGCTCGCCCGCCAATACATCGCGCGTGCGCGAGACGTATTCGACGTCTTCCAGGGCGGCGATGCCCGCGGCCTCGGCGACCGAGGAGACGGGCCACGCCTGCCCCGCCCGGCGAATCCCCTCGATGAGTTGGGCGTTTCCGCTGATCAGATACCCCAACCGCAACCCTGCCATTCCGTAGAGCTTGGTGAACGCGGAGAGCACGGCCACATGGTGCGAACACGCGGCGCGTGCGGCCACGCTCCTTTCGCGGGCGTCGGGCGCAAATCCGAGGAAGCACTCGTCCACGACGAGCAGTGCGCCCACCTGCTCGCAGCGGCAAGCCGCGGCATCGATCACGCGGGGGTCGACGAGGCGCCCCGTCGGGTTGTTCGGATTGCAGAGGTACGCCACGTCTCCCGGCCCCTCGATCGCGCGGGCGAAGGAGGCGGGCACGTCGAAGTCATCCGCTTCGGAGAGCGGGAACTCCTGCACGCATGCGCCGTAGTACGATGCCGCCTCCGCATAGTCAGAGAACGTCGGCGCGCACACGACGATGCGTTTCGGGCGCACCGCCGCGGCGAGCCGCCAGATGATGTCGGACGCGCCCGCGCCGCAAACGATAGTATCTTCGGGAATGCCCTGGGTGCGCGCTAGGGCGCGAACGAGGGCGCGGCTTTCCCTATCGGGGTAGGCGTCGATTCGAGAAAGCGCCTTGCAAGCTGCGGCGACGGCGCGCGGCGAGGGGCCTGCCGGATTCACGTTCACCGAGAAGTCGATGAGGTCGGAGGCGCCCCCTTCGCAAGCGATGCCGAGCGATTGCGAGCTGCCCCCATGCGTACGGGCGCGCAGGATTCCCCCGGCAGCCCGGGGCGCGGCGTGGTCTTCCCTCATACCATCGCCCCCACGGCGAGCACGACCGCCGCGCGCGCGGCGCCGAAGACGACGAGCGCGCATACGGACGCGGCGAGCATGAGCCTTGTCGCCCGGGCGATGTCGCCCCACTCGATTTCGCGGAACGCGTCGCCTATCGTCGGTTTCTCAACGAGCTTGCCGAAATACACCGCGGGTCCTGCCAGGCGCAGCCCAAGCGCGCCCGCGCACGCTGACTCGGTCTGCGCCGCGTTCGGGCTCGCATGGAGACGCCTGTCGCGGCGCCAGATGCGCGCCGCCCCGCACGCGTCGAGCCCGACGATCGGGCACACGGCGATCATAAGCAGGGCCGATAAGCGCGAGGGAATCCAGTTCACTGCATCGTCGAGGCGCGCCGAGGCGCAACCGAAGTCGATGTAGCGCTCGTTTTTGTAGCCCACCATGCTGTCGAGCGTGTTCACCGCCTTGTACGCCATGCCCAAGGGCGCACCCCCGATCATAAGGTAGAAAAGCGGCGCGATGACGCCGTCGCTCGCATTCTCCGCTACCGTTTCCACGGCGGCGCGCGCGACGCCCTGCTCGTCGAGAACAGACGTGTCGCGTCCCACGATGAGCCCGACGGCTTCGCGCGCCGCGACAAGGCCGCCCTTCGAGAACGCGCGGGCCACGGCCAGGCTCTGGCGGCGCAGCTCGCATGCCGCGAGAATCTGATAGCTCGCCCATGCCTCGGCCACGAAGCGCAAGCCGGGGTGAACCATGCCGCAAAGATGCAAGATTACCCAGGTCAAAAGCCCACACGCAAGCGGAAGCGCCACGGCGAGCACAAGCCCTGCGGCGCGCGTGCCCGCGGACGTTTGCGGGAATGCGCCCCGCAGGCGGCCTTCGGCCCACGTGATCGCACGCCCCATGGCGACGACGGGATGGGGAAGCCAGCGCGGGTCGCCGAAGGCAAGGTCGGCCGCGAACCCGGCGGCGACGGCAAGAATCGTCATCACCGGGCATCGCCCCCCGAAGCGGGGCGAACGTCGCGAAGGCAGCGCCCATCCCAGGTGGCGGCCCATGCGCCGCCCGGCTCGGTATGCACGTCGAAATATCCCATTTTCGGGACAGCTAGCTCGGAGAGCAGCGCTTTCACGGTACCCGCGTGAACGACGAAGACGGCACGCCCACTCCCCTGGGCGCGCTCCAATTCGCACGCCTCCCGAAACGCCGCGACGACGCGGCGGGTGAAATCGCTCTTGCCCTCGCCATGCGGACAGCGCGTCTCGCACCAGGAGTTTACCCAGGCGCGGTAGCGCACATCCTCTTTAAGCTCGGCGGCGCTTCGCCCCTCGAAGTCGCCGAAATCCATCTCGCGCAGACCGGGGCACGCCATAAGGTCCGCGTTCGGGAAGAGGATGCGCGCCGTCTGGTCGGTGCGGGCCATGCCGCTCGTGAAAACACGGAACGCGTCACGATCGCACGCGAGGTCGCGCAAAGCGCGCTCGCCCGCGCTCGACAGGGGCTCGTCGGTGCCCGCCCCGCTGTAGCGATGGTCTTCCGTGCCCGCCGTGGCACCATGGCGCACGAAAACGACTTCCAAAGGCGCGCCCACGCCCTGCGTCCCTCGAGGCGCATCGTCAAGGTTTCCTTTGATGACCTGGGGTATCCCGCACGTCATGCGCACGACGACGTCGGCGCGCGCAGCGAGCGCGCATCCCAGGCGCCCCGCGCGCTCGCGCCATTGGGCGTCTTCCGCGCGCATGGGGACGACCCCCGAGCCGACCAAGGGCAGAATCACTACGTCGAAGCCGATCAGCCGCTCGAGCGCCCGGTCAGCGTCGAGCGCGCGTACGAGTTCCTCAGCACGGTACGCGACACGGCCGGCAAAAGCCGCGGGCACGCCGCCCTCCGCAAGCTGCGCCGCGTCGACGAAATCGTCCGCCGCGAACCCGAGCTTTTCGCGCACGAAGGTCCTCTTCCCCGAATGCGCGCCACCTACCACGAGAATCATAGGAGCATGCCCCCCGCCACCAGCATGGCAAGCATCGCGAGCTCGGCCCATTGCAGAAACCATCCGGCCAAATCACCCGTCACCCCGCCGAAGCGGGACAGGGCAACATGGCGGTACCACGCGAGCACCAAAAGCCCCGCCACCGCTATAAGGGCGCCGACGGCCTGAGCGCACGCGACCATCCCTGCAGCCGAAGCAGCAGCGAAAGCGCAAAGCGGCACGACGATCTCCGCGCGCTTCTTCGCAGGCGAGAGCCCCGCGGCCATGCCGTCCGCCCGCGCGGCAGGCCAGCATTCTACGGCGAGCCCCGAAAGCGCGCGGGAGAACACGAGCGAGCACAGAAGCGCGAGGAACGCCCCCGTCGTAAGCGGCAGCGCGGTGAACAGGGAAAACTGCAGAATAAGGTACACAACAACACCGATGACCCCAAAGGCGCCCGCCCGCGGGTCGTGCATGATCTCGAGCTTTCGCTCGCGCGGGGCCCAACTTGCAAGCGCATCGGAGGTGTCGCAGAGCCCGTCTAGGTGGATGCCTCCCGTCACCGCCACAGGCAGCGCCACGAGCACGGCCGCGACGATGGTCGCGGGCACGCCGAGCAGGTTCGCAACGTGTCCCCACGCCGTCATGAGGAAGCCTTCCGCAAGGCCCACCAGAGGAAACGCGGCAAGCGCACGGGTTGACCCGAAATCGGTCCAGGCCGATTTCGGGACGGGGATGCGCGAGAACGTTCCGAACGCCGCGCCGATTGCCTCTGCTATCTTCACCTTGTAGGTCCTTCGCCTTTCATCCACACGGGAATCCCGCATACCACTTCGACTGCGCGGTCGGCCAGCGCCGCCACGCCCGCATTCACGCGCGCGAGCGCGCGCCTCCATGCCTCGGTCCCCTCATCGTAGCGCATCCCATCGGCGAACACGTCGACGGAGACCACCACCGTATACGCAGCGGCCTGAGCGAGCCGTTCGATGCCTCCAAGCACCTCGCGCGCCGCAGCGTCGGGGTCACGTGGGGACAAGCCGCCTTCCGCGAAGAGCTCGTTCGCAACCAGGTTGCCCACGTCCTCCAAAAGAAGCGTGCAGCCGCACGGAAGCCCGGGCACTGCGGCGCCCACGTCACGCGTGCGCTCGAGGGTGGAAAACCCCTCGCCCTCGCGCATCGCCCGATGGCGCGCGATGCGGCGGGTGCCCTCTTCCCCGAAGGGCTCCATCGTTGCCAGGTACACGCGGGGGCCGTCGTGCCCGAGGCACAGGGACTCGGCATAGGCGCTCTTGCCGCTCGCGGCGGCGCCGATAACGAACGTCACCGTCATTTCCCAGCCCCGAAATGCTCGTAAGCAGCCATGCCAGTCGCCGTGAACGTCTTCCCATCCCGGTACACGCGCAGCGCAGAATCCAGAAGGGGCAGATACGCCATGGCGCCCGCGCCCTCGCCCAAATGCATGCCTGCGTCGAGGGGTGCCTTTATGCCGAGCTCGCGAAGGAGCTCCTGGCTTGCGGGTTCGCTTGATGCGTGGGTGCCCACGAGGTAGCCCAAGGCGTTGGGGCACAGGCGCGCCGCGCACAGGGCCGCCGTGCAGGATATGACCCCGTCGAGGAGCGCCGGCGCCTTCGAGGCCGCGGCCCCCAGGTAGAAGCCGCACATCGCCGCGATGTCGAAGCCGCCCACCTTCGAAAGCACGTCGATCGGGTCGGTGGGATCGGGCGAGTTCGCGTCGATAGCGCGCTCGACCACGTCGCGCTTGCGCGCGAGCGAGGCGTCCGAGAGCCCCGCGCCGCGCCCGACGAGGCTCCGCGCGTCTGCCCGGATGAGCACTGCGGCCACCGCCGCCGAGGTGGTCGTGTTGCCGATGCCCATCTCGCCCGCGGCGAGAAGGCGCACGCCGGCGCGGGCAAGCCCGCACGCGACGGCGATTCCGACCTCGATCGCGCGCACGGCCCCATCGCGAGACATAGCGGAGCCGTGCGCGATGTTGCCGCTCCCCCGCCGCACGTTCGCGCGCACCATGCGCGCGTCTTCTATGCCCCGGGCCATACCCACGTCGACGGGCACGACCTCGGCACCCGCGAACGCCGCCATGCGGCAGGCGCTCGTGGCCCCCTCGCACATGTTGCGCGCGACGGCTCGCGTCACGTCTTGCCCGCTTTGCGACACGCCTTCGGCAACGACCCCGTTGTCGGAGAAGAATACCGCGAGCGCACGGGGAAACTCGGCCACCTCGGCGCTCCCCTGAGCTGCGGCGATACACGCGACGGCGTCTTCAAAGTCGCCCAATCCCCCCAAGGGGTGCGCGATGGAGTCCCACACGGCGTACGCCGCGGCGCGGGCGCACTCATCTGCGGGTGCGATCCGGGAGAGCGTGGCTTCGAGCACGGCACCCGGCGTCGACGAGAACGCGCGCCCGACTTCCTCGCGGATGCAGGCAAGCGCGGTTTCGGTTGCTTCAGCCATGCCGTCTCCTCTCTGCGAACGACGCTGCGGCAGACGCGAACGCGCGCGCAACGTCGGGGTTAGCAGGATAGTACACATGCGGGAAGCCCGCCACCAGGGACGGGGTGGTCGTCATGCACGGCCAGCCCTTGTCGCGCCGGGGCTTCTGCGCCCAGAAGTCGCCGCCCGGGCAGGTGGACTGCCAGTAGTGAAACTCGTGCGCGCGGATGCATGTGCCGCGCGGCCCGTAGAGCCCGTCGCGTTGGGAAGTGAGCTCCACGTACCCGAAATGGGACAGCCTTCCCCCGTTCTCGCTTGCGCCCTCAAGGGCGCCCGCAACAGACCAGCGCCGCCCTTCGCTATCGGCGATTTCGCGCTGCAGGTACAGAAACCCACCGCATTCGGCGACCGTCGGCATGCCGGATTCCACCGCACGCCGCACCGCCTCGCGCATCGGCGCGTTCTCGGAGAGCTTCCGCGCATGGAGCTCCGGGTAGCCGCCCCCCAGATAGAGGGCGCTTGTCCCCCGGGGCAACTCGCTATCACACAGGGGGCTGAAAAAGGCCAGCTCGCAACCCAGGTCCTCGAGTGCGCGCAGGTTCTCCTCGTAGTAGAACGAGAACGCCTCGTCACGCGCGACAGCGACGATGGGCCGCGCTCCCGCGATCGGCTCCAACCGGTAAGGTTCCTCGCGGATATCGGGTGCCGTCGCCGCTATTTCGAGCAAGCGGTCGACGTCGACGCTCTTTTCCACCAGCTCGGCCATCTTGTCGATGCGCGCGGAGAGCTGCTCGACCTCGTCGGCGGTCACAAGCCCCAGATGCCGGCTTTCGAGCGAGAACGCCTCGTCGGCGGGGATATTCCCTAAAACCGCGACGCCCGTGTGCTTCTCAATCGCAGGGGCCGCGTAGGCGCAGGCAGCGGCGCTCGTCTTGTTCAGCACGACGCCGCGCACGTTCGCACAAGGCAGGAACTCGGCGATGCCGCGGATTACGGCGGCGAGCGATAAAGACGCCCCGCGCCCGTTCACCACTAAAACGACCGGCGTTTCCGTGTCGCGCGCAACCTGGTAGCTGCTCGCGTCGGCCACGCCGGGCGCCATGCCGTCGTAGAAGCCCATAACCCCCTCGAGCACCGCGACATCCGCGCCCGCGGCGCCGCGTGCGAGCAGGGCGCGCAGCGTCGGGGCGTCGGTGAAGAAGCCGTCTAAGTTGCCCGAGCGCGCACCCACGACGCGGCGATGAAAGAGCGGGTCAATGTAATCGGGGCCGCATTTGAAGGCCGCGCATGCAAGGCCGCGACGCGCGAGCGCGCGCAGGAGCGCACACGTTACGACCGTCTTGCCGCTTCCGCTCGAGGGCGCAGCGACCATGAAGCGCGGGATGGACGTGCTCACCGGGCGCCGCCTTCCCCACCTGCACCACGCGCGCTGACGAGGAACACGGGGTTTTGCGCCTTCAGAAGATGGTGCAAACCTACAGCCTCGGCACGGGCGGCCGACACCTGGCACGCCTCGAACCCCTTAAAGCGCGAACCCGAGAGGAGCGCGCACGCCTCGGTGAGCGTCTCAACGGTGACGCATGGCACGCACAGGCGAACCTGCGAGTTCTTCTCGAGCGCCGCCTCCACGATGGAGGAAAGCTCGCCCGCGCTCCCGCCGACGAACACGGCGTCGGGGACGGGCAGATTCGCGAGCGCTTCGGGGGCGACACCGAGGACCGCATGCACGTTGCCGCACCCGAATGCATCCGCGTTCTCTCGGATGAGCCGCACGCCGGCCGCGTTGCGCTCAACCGCCCATACCGACCCCGCTCGTGCGACGAGCGCCGCCTCGATCGACACGCTCCCCGTGCCGGCGCCGACGTCCCACACGGTGTCGGTCGCGGTAAGGCGCAGCTTCGCGAGCGCGACGGCGCGTACCTCCTGCTTGGTCATGGGAACGTCGCCGCGGATGAAAAGCTCGTCGGGAATGCCCGAGGAAGCATACGGCCAGCGGGAGCCCGCAGGCGACCCGGCGCCGCCTGCGAACTCGATAAGCATCACGTTCAAGTCGTCGAACGTCTGACCTGCAATTTCACTTGCGGTCGCGCAGGTGATGCGCTCGTCGGGGTACGACAGGCGCTCGGCCACCGTCACGCGCGCGTCCCCGAAGCCCGCCTGCACAAGCACGCCCGAAAGCCGCGAGGGGTCTTCCCCGCCCGACGTGACGAGGAAGAGCTCACCTGCGCGCTCGGCCTCGGCCACGATGTCGCACGCCACGCCGTGAGCGCTCGCAAAGCGCCAATCCTGCCATGGACGCGCGAGGCGCGCGGCGAGATACGACGCTGAGCTTATGCCGGGAATGACGCGCACGTCCACCTGCGCGTTGCCGGAGAGCGCCTCCACCAGGCGGCGCGCGCCGCTGAACAGCCCCACATCGCCCGTCATCACGACCACGGCGCGCTGCCACGACGCCGCATCGGTGAGCGCGGCGACGATGTCCGCCGTCTTCACGAGCTCGCATCTCACCACGTCGGGCGGCACGTCGATGCCGGCAAGCGCGCGATGAGCGCCGATGACCACGTCGGCGATGTCGATCGCGTCGAGCGCCGCGCGCGAGAGCAAGTCGGGGTTTCCGGGCCCCGCCCCGATGATCGTTACCTTTCGCATGGAATCTCCCGATACCCGCGCGGCGTGACCATACGGCCGCCTACGAGCTTCGTGTCCGCGTTGCCGACGAACACGGTGGTGAACATGTCGGCGTCGATCTCCCCCAGCTCGGAGAGCCTGCACATGCCCGACTGCTGCCCCTCGCGCCCGATGTTGCGTACCCAGCCGCAGAGCGTGTCGGGGGCCTTCCATTCGAGCATAATCTTCGCCGCGCGTGAGAGCCTGTCGGCGCGCTTTCTGCTGCGCGGGTTGTACAAACAGATGCAGAAGTCGGCGCTCGCCACGGCGGCGAGCCTGCGCTCGATGACCTCCCATGGCGTGAGCAGGTCGGAGAGCGACACGACCGCGAAGTCGTGGGCAAGCGGGGCGCCGAGCACCGCCGACCCGCTCTGAGCCGCGGTGGCCCCGGCGATAACTTCCACGTCTACATCGGGGTAGTCCTCCGCAAGCTCCAGCACGGGGCTCGCCATGCCGTACACGCCCGCGTCGCCGCTGCACACGAGCGCCACGGCTTCTCCACTCTGCGCGCGCGAAAGCGCAAGGCGGCACCGTTCGACCTCGTGCATCATCGGCGTCGCGAGATGCGCCGCGTCGGGCACGGCGGCGAGCGCGAGCTCCACGTATTTCGTGTAACCCACAACGACGTCGGACGCCTCGAGCGCACGCCGAGCCGCAATCGTCATGCCGTCGGGGCCGCCCGGGCCGATCCCCACCACGAAGAGCTTTCCCATCACCGCTCCTTAAACGAAAGTTCGATAGTTACCTTGGAAAACGCGACGGTCACGCCGCCGTGAGCGAGCTTCGGGAAGATAAGTTTGCCCCCGTCCGCGAGCGCCGCGCGCTCGCACACGTTGTCGACCCCCACCGTCGCGCGCACGAAATCAGATGGCGAAACGCTGCCTTCGACCTGCGACAACTCATCTGCGGAAAACGTCGCAAGCGGAATATTGCGCACGCGGCAGAAGGCGAGCAGGCCCTCCTCGTGCGCCTTCACGTCGATCGTCGCCGCCTTGCGCACGGCCGAGGGCGAGATGCCCGCCTGCCCGCACGCAAGAAGAAACGCCTCCCCGATCGCTTCGGCGCACGCACCGCGACGGCACCCTATGCCCGCAACGATGCAGGGCACGACAAGGCGAAGCGGCTCGGGCGCAGGCGCCTGCGCCCGCACGCCCGCCGGCTTCCCTGTCTCACCGGCGGGCACGACCTTGCCCGTTGTCTCCGCCGCGCGAACGGACGCACCTGCATTCGCGCCAGCAAACGGCGACACGACGATATCGGCCCGAGCGCGGTCGGACGCAATGTCAACCCCCTCAGGCGGCTGTCCCGAAATCGGCATGTCGGAATAGAGCGCCACGCGCCCGCCAGAAAGCAGCCGCGCCGACACTCGCTTGATGGCCTCGGGATTCGAAACGGCGAGCCCCGCACAGCGCGCCCACGTATCCACCGCCCACACGCCGCGGACGTCGGTCGCCGTGGTGATGACGGGGATGGCGCCTACCGCGCGTGCCACAGTTTGCGCAAGCTCGTTCGCACCGCCCAAATGCCCCGACAAAAGCGGGACGACAAAGCGCCCCGCCTCGTCGATCGCCACAACCGCGGGATCGTTTGCCTTCGAGGCGACATGCGGCGCGATCGCCCGCACGGCGATGCCCGCCGCGCCCACGAACAGAAGCGCGTCCGACGCTTCCCACGCGAGCGCCGTCCATGCGCGCAGGTCGGCCTTCCCCTCGCCGAACCCGCGCGAAACGGAAAAGTCCCAGCCAGGGTCATCTTCACCTGTCTGCGCGCAATCGGAAAGCGCGCGTGCGGTGCGCTCCGCAAACGCATACCCCCTCTCGGTGAACGCTATGCAGGAAACCCTCATCTAGCGCACCACCATCGTCGAGAAGTAGCTGCCCCGATCGGGCACATCGTCGAGCGAGCGATACACGCGCTCGCCCGGAAGCCCACAGTCCTCTACGAGCTCAGCACCGTCGAAGGCGCCCTCCTCGCGAAGGATGCGCTTCGTGTCCGCAAGCGAGCGCCGCGCCTTCATGACCACCTTCGTCCCCGGCCAGCCGATTGCGCGGCGCACCCCGCACAGCGCGCCTTTACTCATACGTCGCCCCCAATTCCCCGATAACTGCATCGGCGCCCGACGTGCGGAAAAGCTCGCGGCGCTCGGCGTCGAACACGACAGCGGCGATGTCGCATGCGCCCGCCGCGCGGCGGCGCAACCTGTCCTCGATTGCCGCAGCGAGCGAGGCGCGCGCAGCGTCCCCTACGCCGGCGGCCTCGATTACCTCGAGCGCCGCCGTGGTCGTGACCGACGACATGATCTCACGCACGGTCTTCGCGCCCGCGCCGGCCAAGGCCGCGTGGGCGGCCAGAATCTCCGCGCGGCAGTCGGCGGTACGCGAATGGGTGTCCATGATGCCGCCAGCGACCTTCACCAGCTTGCCGATGTGTCCCACAAGAAGGACATTGGTGAATCCCTCGCGAACGCAGCAATCAATCGCATCGCCCACAAAGTTGGAGATGAAGACCACCGGCGCACCGTTTAGGTGGAAATGCCCCGAGATGAACTGCCCGCCGTAGTTGCCGGGCGTGAGCACGACTCCGCGCCGCCCCATAGCCGCATGCTGCCGGATCTCGAGCTCGATGCTGTCGCGCAAGGCAGCGAGGCTGCGCGGCTCGACGATACCCGTCGTGCCCAGGATGGAGATGCCGCCCTCTATCCCCAGGTGCGGGTTGAAGGTCTTTTCGGCAAGGGAAACGCCCTCGGGTACCGAAATCGTCACAGCAATATTTCCAGAGAAGCCGTGCGCCGCGCACACCTCGCGCACCGCCGAAGTGATCATCGCGCGCGGCGTCGCGTTGATGGCGGCCGTCCCCACCGGCTGCTCGAGCCCGGGCAACGTCACGCGCCCCACGCCCACGCCGCCATCGACGGAAACTTCCGATTCGCGCGTGGGCACGCCCTTGCTGCCCGCAGCGCCCGTGCCCGACCCCGCATGTTCCACGCGCGCGTACACGAGCACGCCGTCGGTCACATCGGCATCGTCGCCTGCGTCCTTTCGCACGGCGCACTGGGCGCACCCCTCGCCGATGCATGCGTCGACCACGTCCGTCTCGACGGGCAGCCCGCTGGGCGTGACGATCGACACGCGGCCGGCGGGCTTTCGTGACAAGAGCATCTCGCAGGCCGCCTTCGCCGCGAGCGTGGCGCAGCTCCCCGTGGTATAGCCGCAGCGCAGGCGGGTCGTCCCGGTATATATGTAGTGCTCGAAGGCCACGCTAGCTGCTCGCCTTCCGATACCCTGTGGCAAACGAAGGGTCGTAAAGCTTGCTGCGCTCGTACGACTCCGCTTGCGCGCCGTCGTGCGCAAGCCCGCCGCGAGCTCCGAGAACGCGGCCCACCACCACGAGCGCCGTGCGGTCGATGCCCTCTCGCGCGCCCGCGTCGGCGAGCGTGCCCACTGTGCATCGCACCACGCGCTCCTCAGGCCAGGTCGCCTTGTACACGAGCGCCGCCGGCTCGTCGGAGCTGCGGCCCGCGGCCAAAAGCTCGGCGGAAAGCTCGGCGAGCATACCCGAGCTCAGGAAGATGACCATAGTCGAGCCGCTTTCCGCCATGGTGCGCATGCCCTCGCCCGCGGGCATGGGGGTGCGCCCGGAAAGCCGCGTGATCACGACCGACTGGCTGATTCCCGGCAGCGTGTATTCCTGGCGAAGCGCCGCCGCGGCACCGCAAAAGCTCGACACGCCGGGCACCACCTCGTAGTCCACGCCGCGCGCGTCGAGCGCGTCCATCTGCTCCTGGATGGCGCCGTACAGGCACGGGTCGCCCGTGTGCAGGCGCACCACTTCCTCGTCCCGCGCATCTGCCGCGCACATCACGTCGAGCACTTCCTCCAAGGTCATGTGCGCGCTGTCGTAGACGATGCAGGATTCCTTGCACTCAGCGAGCAGCTCGGGGTTCACAAGGCTTCCCGCCCAAACGACCACCTCGGCCGCGCGCAGAAGGCGCGCCCCGCGCAGCGTGATAAGGTCGGCGGCGCCCGAGCCTGCGCCAACGATATGAATCATCCGAGCCTTCCCTTCCCGTTTCTCATCGCAACCGTTTACGCCGCCATTCGCGCAGCGGGCAAAACACGGCGCCTGCGGCGGCAATCGGCGCAAATACGCAGGCAGGAGGCGCAATGCCGCCCGCCCTGGCTTTGACACGTTCACAAGTGCCCACTATCATAGTAAAAGTTTCGGCAACGAGCATATGACAATCGGATAAAAGGAAATGACCGGCGCGGCGCCCGCACAGCCCGCGCTGGCTTGCGGAGGGAACCAGGTGGGAATCCTGGGCAAGGGACATTACTGTATAGGACGCGCGGGCGAACCGCCTCGCGCCCCAAGCCAGACTGCTTCGCCTTTTCCTCACGGCATCGCCGTGGCGTTAGCTCCTTGTGAACCCCGAGGGGTGCGCTTTTCTTTCGCTTGTGCCGACAAGCAACTGTCGCCGGGGGACCGGCAAACCGAGGAAAGGAAAAACCATGTCCGACCAGATGTCACGCCGCGGCTTCATGGGCGCCGCAGCAACCGGAGCCGTCGCGCTCGCCGGAGTCGCGCTCGCGGGCTGCTCCAACACCTCCGCGAGTTCCGAGAAATCGAGTGAAAAGGAGAAGGCCGTGAAGCCGGTCATCCTCGTCACGAGCTTCGGCACGAGCTACAACGACTCGCGCCACATCACCATCGGCGCCATCGAAGACGCTATCCGCGAGAAGTACTGGCAGGACTACGACATCCGCCGCGCCTTCACCGCGCAGATCATCATCGACAAGCTGAAGAAGCGCGACGGCATCACGATCGACAACATGACCGAGGCGCTCGACCGCTGCGTGGAAGACGGCGTGAAGGAAATCGTCGTGCAGCCGACGCATCTCATGGGTGGCCTGGAATACACCGACGTGAAAGACGAGCTCGACAAGTACGCCGACAAGTTCGACAAAATCTCGCTCGGAGACCCGCTGCTCACCTCCGACGACGACTACAAGAAGGTGGCCGCAGCCATTAAGGAGAACATGGCGTCCTTCGACGACGGCAAGACGGCGCTGTGCCTCATGGGCCACGGCACCGAAGCCGATTCCAACGCCGACTATGCCAAGATGCAGGAAGTGTTCAAGAACGAGGGCTTGACGCAGTTCTTCGTCGGCACCGTCGAGGCTGAACCGACCTGCGAGGATGTTATCGCCGCCGCGAGCGCCGCAGGCTACAAGAAGGCCGTGCTCGCGCCGTTCATGGTGGTCGCGGGCGACCACGCGAACAACGACATGGCAGACGAGACCGACCCCGACAGCTGGGCTGCGAAGTTCGTGGCCGCCGGCTTCGAAGTGACGTGCCTGCTCCAGGGTCTGGGACAGAACGTCGCGGTCGACGACATCTACGTCTCGCACGTGGACGACGCCATCGCCAAGCTGTAAACTCGCCGCGCACGGGGGCGCCGGTCGCGTCCCTGTGCAACGGGCATGCGCCTTCCCCGACTGACGACGCATGCCCGTTGCATTCGCATCCCGCCCGCCCACCGCACGGCGCGGGCGGTCGAAGCGATTGAAAGGAACCCCTCCATGTTGAAGAAAACCCTCGTCTTCGCCCTGTCGGCGGCGCTTTTCGCGTTCTCGCTCGCCGGCTGCGGCGGAAATTCAATCGACAGCGCAAAGGCAAGCGATGCCGATTCCCAGGAAAAGACCGAACAGGCGGCCGATGCGCCCGAGGGCGCAAGCGCTGCCCCCATCACCGCCGACAAGGTGGCCGACGGCACCTATCCGATCACCGTAGATTCCAGCTCGAACATGTTCAGGATTGTGGACGCCCAGCTCATCGTGGAAAACGGCTCCATGCACTGCGTGATGACACTTTCCGGCACGGGCTACGGCAAGCTCTTCATGGGCACGGGCGACGAGGCTGCCGCCGCGAGCGAGGCCGACTTCATCCCCTATGTGGAAAACGCGGAAGGCAAGTACACCTACGACGTGCCCGTTGAAGCGCTCGACAAGGACACCGCCTGCGCCGCGTGGAGCATTAAAAGGGAGCGGTGGTACGACCGCACGCTCGTATTCGAATCCGCCGGCGTCGATCTGCGCGCCGACGCACTGAAGTAACGCCATGCGGTCGATTCTTCCCAAGGGGGAAAACAGGAAGCGCCGCAGCATCGCGGCGCGCGCGATCGCCTGCGTTCTCGTCGCCCTGCTCGCGCTTCCCTTCGCGGGGTGCAGTGCGAGCCCGAACGCGACCGGTGCCACGGCGGGCTCTCAGGAATACACTGTGAGCGTCTCGCTTTCCGGCGGGTCAGGGCGCGCAAGCATCGCCTCACCAACCACAATTGTGAAGGATGGCGACACCTACACCGCGACCATCACCTGGTCGAGTTCGAACTACGACAAGATGACCGTCGACGGCGTGGACTACGCGCCCGTAAACGACGGCGGCAACTCCACGTTCGAGATACCCGTCACGCTCGACGAGGACATCGCCGTGTCGGCCGAGACCGTCGCCATGTCGACGCCGCACACCATCGACTACACACTCCACTTCGACTCATCCACCATGAAGGAGAAATCGCGCGACGATGCAAGCGGCGGCTCCCCTGCGGGAACGGCTTCAAGCGCCGCGGCCGACTTCCACAACGCCGATTTGGGCTGCGGCTGGGAGCCGACGGGGGCGCTTCAGCTTGAATACGCCAAGCACTTCACCGTCGACGAGTTCGAAGGCGGCCTGCGGCTTATCTGCATTTCGAACGGGGAGCGCTTCCTCGTGGTGCCGCAAGATGCGAAGGTACCTGATGGGTTGAGCTCCGACATCGCGGTCATAAGGCGCCCCGCCGACAAGGTGTACCTCGTGTCGTCGGCGACGATGTGCCTGGTCGACGCGCTCGATGCGAACGATAATATCCTCATGTCGGGCACGAAGGCTAACGATTGCTCGGTCGTGGGCTTCAAAAGCGCGCTCGAAAGTGGGGCGATTGCCTACGGCGGCAAGTACAGCGCGCCCGACTACGAGCGAATATCGGCCTCGGGCTGCACGCTCGCCATCGAAAACACCATGATCAACCACACGCCCGATGTGAAGGAAAAGCTGCAGAAGCTCGGGCTCGTCGTGCTCACCGAACAGTCGTCGAGCGAGCCCGAAGCACTCGGGCGCGTCGAGTGGATTAAGCTTTTCGGCGTCCTGTTCGACAAGGAAGACGAGGCCGCACACCTGTTCAACGAGCAGAAGGCCCGCGTCGAGCAAACGTCGGGGCTCGCGTCGTCAGGTAAAACCGTGGCGTATTTCTACATTAACTCGAACGGGGCCGCCGTCACGCGGCGGAGGGGCGACTACGTGGCGCAGATGATCGAGCTCGCAGGCGGCAGCTACGCGCTCGATGACGCGCAGACGGCGTCGACGTCAGGCTCGTCAGTAACGCTCGAAATGGAGCGCTTCTACGCGACGGCGAAGGATGCCGACATCATCGTCTACAACGGCACCATCGACGAATCGGTTACCACCTTGAACGACTTCGTAGGCAAAAACGCGCTATTGTCGCAGTTCAAAGCCGTGAAGAACGGCAACGTCTGGGTCACAAGCGCCGACATGTACCAGCAGATGACTTCTACCGCCGACATTATCGACGAGCTGCACGGGGCGTTCACTGGCGATGACGCGAGTGACTTCCATTATCTGAGAAAGCTCGGCTAGCGCCATGAGAAGCCGGCTTTCCATGGCATACGACGAATCGGGGCGCGCCGCGCGGTGTCGCGTCGTGACGGCGCTGCTCGCTGTTGCCCTCATCGTGCTCGTCGGGGCCAACCTGTGCATCGGGAGCGTGCTCGTGCCCGCAGACCACATCCCCGGCATCCTTTCGGGCGGCGCGGCCAATTCCATGGAAAGCCAGGTCATCTGGGAGATTCGCCTGCCGCGCGTGCTTTCAGCCGTGCTTCTCGGCGGGGCGCTTTCGCTCTCCGGGTTCCTGCTGCAGACGTTTTTCAACAACCCCATCGCCGACCCGTTCATCTTGGGCGTCTCCTCGGGCGCAAAGTTCGTCGTCGCGCTTACGATGATCGTACTTCTGGGCGCGAACCAGGCCATGTCCTCGCCGGCCATGGTGGCCGCAGCGTTTCTGGGGGCACTTATCACCATCGGCTTCGTGCTCCTCATCGCACGGCGCATAAGTTCCATGGCCATGCTCATCGTAGCGGGCGTCATGGTGGGATACATCTGCTCGGCGGCGACGAACTTCCTCATCGCCTTCGCCGACGACCAGTCCATCGTGAACCTGCACAACTGGTCTTTGGGTAGCTTCTCGGGTTCGAGCTGGGACGACGTCGCGGTCATCGCGGTCGTGGTGATCACCGTGAGCGCATGCGTATTCGCGATATCGAAGCCCCTTTCCGCCTTCCAGCTAGGAGAAGCCTACGCGAAAAGCGTCGGCGTGAACGTCGCACGCTTCCGCGTGGTGCTCGTCCTTCTAGCGAGCATGCTCTCCGCCTGCGTGACCGCGTTCGCTGGTCCGGTGTCGTTCGTAGGCATCGCGGTTCCGCATCTCGTTAAGTCGGCGCTGAAGTCGTCGAAGCCCATCCGCGTGATTCCTGCGTGCTTCTTGGGAGGCGCCATCTTCTGCGCGGGCTGCGATTTGATTGCGCGCACGCTGTTCTCCCCCGTCGAGCTTTCCATCAGCGCCGTCACCGCCATCTTCGGCGCGCCGGTGGTTATCGCACTCATGTTGAAGAAGCGGGTGAGGTAGATGGGGGAATTCGTGCCGCGGCCCAAAACGCAGGCTGACGGAGCGCCGCTTTTCCGCATAAGCGACCTGTCGGCGGGCTACGACAAGAAGGTCGTAGTCGAAGGCGTCGATCTGGAGGTTCGCGCGGGCGACGTCGTGGCGCTCATCGGGCCGAACGGCTCGGGCAAGTCGACCATCTTGAAAACCATCACACGCCATCTTGCACCGCTTGCCGGCGCGGTCGAGCTCGACGGGCGGGAGATTTCCCGATGGAAGACGGCGGAGTTCGCAAGGAACCTTGCCGTTATGCTGACAGATCGACCCCGGACCGAGCTCCTCACCTGCCGCGATATCGTAGAGGCGGGAAGGCATCCCTACACCGGGCGAATGGGCACACTCTCGCCCGACGACCATAGTCGGGTCGATGAGGCCATGAAAACCGCACATGTGGAAGAGCTCGCCGAGCGCGACTTCATGCAGATAAGCGACGGGCAACGCCAGCGCGTCATGCTCGCACGAGCCATCGCGCAGGATCCGCGTGTGCTCGTGCTCGACGAGCCCACGTCGTATCTCGATATCCGCTACCAGATCGACCTGCTGCGAATACTTCGCCACCTTTCGAAATCGCGGAATGTGGCTGTCATCATGTCCATCCACGAACTCGAGCTCGCGCAGAAAAGCGCCGACAAGGTGATTTGCGTGAAGGACGGCCGGGTCTTCCGCGCCGGCGCACCCGAGGACATATTCACGCGCGAGACGATTGGCGAGCTCTACGGCCTTCAACATGGCACCTTCAACGAGCGCTTCGGCAGCGTGGAAATTGGGCGCCCACACGGCGATGCGCACACGTTCGTCATCGCTGGCGCAGGTACGGGGTCGGCTGTGTTTCGCCAGCTCATCCGGCAGGGCAAGGCGTTCTACGCGGGCGTTCTGCACGAAGGGGACATCGACTGCGAGCTCGCGCGCGACCTAGCGACGGAATGCGTGGCCGAGCGCGCCTTCGAGCCAATCGGGGATAAAACCATAGCCCGCGCCAAAGAGCTCCTCGTCCACTGCGCACGCCTTATCGTGTGCCCCGCCGCCTTCGGCACCATAAACGCCCGCAACGCAGAGCTCGTCGAGTTCGCACGCTCGCATGGTATCGAGGTCATGCGAGCGTGCAAAGGCGCATCGGAGGATTCCCAATTGGAGTGGGAAGGATAAACTGGACTTTATTTTAAGGATCCTCAGGCTACAGCTCCTACGCCTGTGAGGTCTCCAAGGCGCCGGAGAACCTCGTGAACAGGAATTTCCACGCCGACGAGCCCAACTAGGCCTAATCCAAGCGAGATTCCAGACTCGACAGGCCATTGAGAGTCAGGTCGTTGGCGACCTCAGAGACGCGCACGATAGGAACCGAGCCGTCAGACAGCGCCCACGTGCGATAGATTCCGATAATACCCGACAGCAAAAACGCCAGATAGTAGTCGAACATCTCGTCCTTGAGACCTTGGGGCAGCAGATCGCGCTCGGCAATCTCGTGCTCGAGCGGTGCACGAAGACGAGCCATAAAATCATCGAGCGGAATGTTCTCGATCAGCTGACGATTGAGCACGAGGTTATTACATAGCGCCTCGTTAACGGTTTTAAAGAAGCTCGCCGCCGCGCCAAGAGCGCGCTCGTTGGTGTCGCCGTCCATGGAAGCAAGCGTTTTCTCGACCGAGTCGACAATCATCTCCACCACATCGACGGCAATGGCATCGAGCAGGCCATCAACCGTGCCAAAGTGAACGTAGAAGGTTTTGCGGTCGACATTGGCCTCGCGCGCGATAGCACTCACCGTAATGTCTGCCAGCGGCTTTTCCATGAGCAGGCGCTCGAAAGCCGAAAGGATGGCATTGCGGCTGCGAACGATGCGGCGGTCAAGACGCGGTTTGCTGGTTGCCATGGACGTGTCCCTTCGATATGCGAGCATTCATCAACAGATGAGAGATAATCTACGTAAGAGGATTATCCCCCATGCAGCACAAATATGCCCCGCATCATGAAGAACGCACGACTGCCCTACTGCGACTTAGGATGCTTCTTCTTATTGAGCGCCGACGGAGATACGCGAATACCGTCGCCTGTCTGGCGCACATAGGCTTTATGAGCCGGCTTAGCGGTCCCAGAAGCCTTCTGAGCGTGCTTCCCGGGATCAACGGTAACAGCATTCGTGGGGTGCGGCTTAGTGGGCGCAGAGGGCGTCTGAGGCGTGCGGCCGAGCTTGCGCATCACACGATCCCAGCGCGCATGGATGCTCTCGTTGTGGGCGCTCTTAAGTCCCAGCAGAGGCGCAGCCAAAATGGTAGGGGCAATAAACGTAATGAGACGCCACAGAAGATAGCCGGCGGTCGAAGCCGACCCAAAGAAATGACCCAAGAACAATGCAAAGCCGCCCTCAGCGCCACCAGTTCCGCCGGGCAAGGGAACCGCAGAGCTCAGCAGCTGGACAAAGGCGCTCGCAGCCATGACCGAAAAAAAGTCGACCTCGTGGTGGCCAAAAGCAAGCATCAGGAAATACGGAACCAGATAGAAAAACGCGAGCTGCAGCATGGTGATAAACACGGTGAGCAGCATGGAAGAAAAATGTCCGGCCGAAAGCTTGAACTTCTCGGAGAAGGAGTAGATCTCGCCATCGACAAACGTGCGCCATCCCTCGATCTTAGTGGCCGAGACACCAATGCGCTCGAGCCAATTGATAATGCAATGGGCGACGCGCGTGACGGTCTTAGGCATGAGCGCGACGGCGAAGATGCCCAGCAAGATGCAGCAGTGCCCACCAAAGCTAAAGACGCACAGCAGCGTCATGTCGCCATAGCGCTCGGCAAAAAAAGGCATGCGAGCAAGCAGTAGGATAGCGCCCCAGGCAACGAGGCCAAACTGATACACGATAAAGCGCGTAAATTGCGTGGCTCCGGCCTCGCCGACATTTTGGCCCGCTTTGGTCAGACGGTAGATCTGGGCGGGAGTCGATCCCATCATCATAGGCGTGAGGTTGCCAAAGAAGATGCCACTCGCCTCGACCGAGATCAGGTCGCGAATGCCGACGGGTGAATTGGGGTCGAGCCAGACAGCGATCGCATAGGCCACAATGCCAAAGAACAGATACATGAACATGCAAAGACACGCGACAAAGAGCCATGACGCCTGCACGCTCGACATAGCGGCCCAGAACTGCCCCATCTGCCCGGTTACCACCAGATAGACGATATAACCCACCAGCACGACGCCGATAAAGATGGCGCCGCGGCGTGCGCTCTTATTGTCATCTCCGCCCGAGGCCTCAACCTCGACCTGGGGCTTAGACGTATGCTGAGAGGACTCCGTCATGAGACTCCTTCTAACAGTCAAAATATCTTGGATATTGTACCCGCAAGGACCATAAGCAGAACGCAAAGCTCTGGTTCAAACGGGAATTGCAGACGGTTGTTTGAAAATAAAAAACCCGGCCTTCCATGGGAAGTCCGGGTATCAGATCCGTGGTAGCCCGTACCAGATTCGAACTGGTGATCTCCGCCTTGAGAGGGCGGCGTCCTAAACCGCTAGACGAACGGGCCACATGACATCTGCACTGCCGTGCTGCGAGGAAATATATTACGGGACAAAAAACGACAGCGCAAGAAGAAATTCCAAATTGCCGAAAAATTGTCGGCAGGTTATGGAACACGCAGGTAAACTGGGTAGCTAATTCAAGTTGAGATGGACCAAAAGAGCTTCGCGCTCGTTGGAAATGTTGTCTTCGATCACGGCGTCGAGGGCGGAGTTGAGAAGCTGCCCCAGTTCCGGCCCGGGCTTGACTCCAGCACGGATCAAGTCGCCGCCGTTGATGGCGAGCATCTTGAGCGTATAGGGCTCCCCCGCCTTCAGCAGCTCGTGAGACATCGCGCGCATCTCCTCAATCGTTTCGACATAATAGAAGCACGACGGGGCCTTGCCGAGCGTGTCGGCACGCTTAAGATCCATGAGCTCGTCAATCAGGCGGGCCGTGTCG
This sequence comes from uncultured Collinsella sp., assembly GCA_900541125.1. Taxonomy (GTDB): domain Bacteria; phylum Actinomycetota; class Coriobacteriia; order Coriobacteriales; family Coriobacteriaceae; genus Collinsella. The sequence goes on along the minus strand of UQIK01000013.1, from coordinate 29,361 downwards.
ACGCCCTCACCCGAAAGCGCGCGCATCATATTGAGCAGGCAGGAGCGCTCGGGGCGCAGCGGCTTGTCGTGATATTTGATGAGCAGGCACACGTCGCGCACCAGGTCGTGCGAGAGGGCCAGGCGATCCATAATGACACGCGCTTTCTTGGCGCCGAGCTCGGGATGACCGTAGAAGTGTCCGCTGCCGGCGTGATCGACCGTGAAGCACTCGGGCTTGGACACATCGTGCAAAAACGCCGCCCACATAAGGCTCGACGAGGGCGCGACGCCGTCGCACAGCGCAAGCTCCCCTGCCACCGTCAGCACACGGGCGATATGCTCGTAAACGTTAAACGCATGATAGACACTTCGCTGATCAAACCCGCGACCCGCTGCCAACTCGGGCACAGAGGCACAGATGAGCTCGGGGTAGCGCAGCATCGCGTCTCCCCCATGACCGGTCGAAAGAATGCCCTCGAGCTCAATACCCACACGCTCACGCGCCACGGCATCGAGCAGCGGCGCGCACTCAGCAAGCGCGCGCTTTGTCTCGGGCTCAATCATAAAGTCCAGGCGGCAGGCAAAGCGTACCGCACGCAGCATACGAAGGGCGTCCTCGTTAAAGCGACGCTTGGGATCGCCGACAGCGCGAATCAGCTTGCGCTCCAAGTCACCCTGGCCGTCGTAGCGGTCGACAAGCCCGCGCTCGGGATGCCAGGCCATGGCGTTGACGGTAAAGTCGCGGCGCGCCAGATCGTCCTCGAGCGAGGCGGCACGCTCGACACTCTGAGGATGGCGCCCATCGGTGTAAAAGCCATCCAGGCGGTACGTGGTGACCTCGATACGCTCGCCATCGGAAATAGCCGTGATTCCGCCAAATTTAATGCCCGACTCCACGACCGCGATACCAGCGGCCTCGAGCGCCGCTTTGGACTCCTGCCACAGGCCGCTACAGCACATATCAACATCGTGGCTGGGGCACCCCATCAGGGCGTCGCGCACCCAACCACCCACGTACCAAGTCTCAAGACCAGCCGCCTCAAGCGCGCGCAGGACGCGAAGGGACGCATCGGACGGTTGAGTACCGTTGAGCGAAACATTGCACATGCCTATGGCCTCCTGCACTTGTGAGCGTAAATCGATGGTTCTCAAGAAGTCTAACAAGAAACGAGAAAGCACGCACACGCAATCGCGTCGTCGATTAGATAAAACGAGACAGCAGACGCCACATACGTTCAGCGCGCAAAAAAAACACCCGCCTTGGTAATCCAAAGCGGGTGTTGGGCAACGACGTATCGATGCTGCTAGCAGACCTGGCGAACCTCGATGTGCTTCTTGTATTCGTCCACCTTGGCAAAGTCGCCCAGGCCCGGGCACTCGACCACGTTGGCGCCGGTAGCCATCGAAAGGCGCAGGGCATCCTCGACTCGCTCGGGGGCGTCGTGCCATACGGACAGGAAGGCAGCCAGCGAGGAATCGCCGGCGCACACCGTCGACAGCAGCTTGACGTCGAAGGTGCGATTGGCAAACCAGATGTGCTCGCCGTTGGAGAAGTACGCACCGGCGCCACCAAGGGTCAGCAGCACGTTCTTGGCGCCCTTGGCGTGCAGCTCGGTCATCGCGCCCTTGACGGACTCGTCGTCGCCACCGCTCACCTTAATGCCAAAGATGTCGAGCAGCTCATCGTCATTGGGCTTGATCAGCAGCGGCTCCATGGCAATGAGGTCTGCCAGCTGATGGCTCGAGATATCGAGGACGAACTCGGACCCCTTGGCCTTGACGCGGCGCAGGACCTCGGCCAGGAAGCCCTCGGAAGTGTTGGGAGGCAGCGAGCCGCTGATGACCAGACAGGTCATGTCATCGAGCGAATCGATGAGCTCAAACATCTCCTGCTCATTGGCCTCGTTGATGGCGGCACCGGCGTTGACCATGTTGTACTCGGTGTCGGGGCCGGCATTGAGGAACACGTTGACGCGCGTGATGCCGTCGGTCCACACGGGCTTGACGGGCACGCCCAGGGCCTCGGCGCCCTTGACGATGAACTCGCCCGAGAAGCCAGCGAAGAAGCCCAGGATCGTGGTGTCGACACCGTAGTGGTCAAGCGTAAACGAGACGTTGAGGCCCTTGCCGTTGGGCGTATAGACGGCGTTGCGAGTACGCGTGACGGTGTTGGCAGCAAGGCCGTCGCAGGCGATGTTGTAGTCAATGGCGGGATTTGCAGTGAGCGTGTAAATCATGAATGTTCCTTTCACGAAGCAACGTGTTAATGAAAGTATATTCCACGCATCGGTAAAAGGCTAGGACAACTCGGTGAACGGTGTGGAAGCGATGAAGTACGGCGGGACACCTCTCCCCCGTGGCGGAACAAAAAGACGCCCCAGCCGAAACCGGGGCGCCGCATGCGCACGAATATGTCGCGTTTCGATTACTGACGATCGAGCTTGCGGACAGCAACGCGCTTGCTGTACTCGTCGACGTGACCGAAGTCGCCGATGCCGACGGACTCGGCAACGTTGGCGCCGGTGGCCATAGCGAGCTTCATGGCCTCCTCGACGTTGTCGCGATCCCTATACCACTTGTGCAGGAACGCAGCGAGGGTGCAGTCGCCGGCGCAGACGGAAGAAACCAGCTTGATGTTGAACTCACGCTTGGCGTACCAGATGTCCTCGCCGTTGGAGAAGTAAGCGTCGCCGCGGCTACCACGGGTGAGCAGCACGTTCTGAACGCCAGCGTCGTGAGCCATCTTCATGGCAACGCGAACCTCGTCGTCGGTGTCGACCGGCACGCCGAAGATGGCCTTCATCTCATGATGGTTCGGCTTGATGAGCAGCGGCTTCTTGTGAGCGAGCTCCTTGAGCTTGTCGGAGGACAGGTCCAAGACGACGTCGGCGCCACGAGCCTGAGCGTGCTCCATGACCTGAGCCAGGAAGTCAGGCGTAGCTTTGGGAGGCACGGAGCCGGAAACGATCAGGCACTCAAGATCGCCCGCGGTGTCCAAGATGTTGTAGAGCTCCTCCTGGTGCTGCGGCGTGATCGGAGCACCCGGGTTCAGGATGCCGTACTCGTGCTGGCCATCGTTGACGTAGGTGTTGATGCGAGTGATACCGTCGGTCCAGACCGGGCGGCACAGGCAACCCAGGTTCATGACCTCCTCGACGATAAACTTGCCCGTGAAGCCGGCGAAGAAGCCGAGCGCGACGGTGTCGACGCCCATCTTCTTAAAGGCGAAGGACACGTCGAGGCCCTTGCCGTTAGCCGTGTAGCTGGCCGAGCCGGTGCGGACGTTCTCGTCGGGCTCGAGCGGAGAGCTCGAAACCGTCATGTCGACAGCCGGGTTAGCGGTTAGCGTGTAGAACATTTACAGTACCCCCTGTATATGTGAGGGCCGCGTGGCCGGCCCATTCCAACCACGCGGTTACCTCTGATACCAAATTAGCGAGCTGAGGACTCGAGCAGTGCCTTGACCTCGGCGGCGGTGTTGCAGGCGAGCGCCTTCTCGGCGAGCTCGTCGCACTCGGCCTTGGTCCACTGGCTGATGGTCTTGCGGGCGCGCAGGATGGACGGAGCGCTCATCGAGAACTCCTCCAGGCCCCAGCTGATCAGCAGCGGCTCGAGCAGCGGATCGGCAGCGGCCTCGCCGCACATACCGACCATGATGCCGGCCTTCACACCGCTCTCGATGATGTTCTTGAGCGAGCGAAGCACGGCGGGATAGTACACCTGGTACAGGTTGGAGATGGTGTCGTTGCCACGGTCGGCGCACATGGTGTAGCCGATCAGGTCGTTGGTGCCGATGGAGAAGAAGTCGGCGACCTCGGCCAGACGGTCTGCGAGCAGCGAAGCGGCGGGCGTCTCGACCATGATGCCGACCTCGATGTTCTCGTTGAACTTGCGACCCTCTTCGGTCAGCTCGGCCTTGCACTGCTCGACGAGCTCCTTGACAGCCAAGACCTCCTCGACGCAGGTGACGAGCGGGATCATGATCTTGACGTCACCGAAGGCGCTAGCGCGCAGCAGAGCGCGGAGCTGGACCTTGTACTGGTCGGGATTGGCAAGGCAGTAACGCACGGCGCGGAAGCCCATGAAGGGGTTGTCTTCCTTGACCATATGCAGATACGGAATCTCCTTGTCGCCACCCACATCGAGCGTGCGGATGATGACCGGAGCACCCTTGAGCGCGCTGGCGACCTTACGGTAGGCGTTGAACTGCTCCTCCTCGGAAGGAAGCTCAGCAGAGTCCATGAACAGGAACTCGGAGCGGAACAGACCGATGGCCTCGGCGTCGTGATCGAGCGCGTTGGACACGTCATCGGGGTTACCGATGTTGCAGGCGATGATCTTCTTGATGCCATCGGCAGTCACGGACGGCTTGCCACGGAAGGCCTCGAGGGCTGCCTTCTCGGCAGCGAAGGCCTCGGCCTTGGCGGTGTAGGCGGCGAGCGTCTCCTCGTCGGGATCGGCCTCGACGATACCCTTGCCACCGTCGACGACAACGGTCATACCGTTGCGCAGCGCGGTGCAGCTGTTGGAAACCGAAAGGACAGCCGGGATCTCGAGGGCGCGCGCAATGATCGCGGAGTGCGACGTGCGGCCACCGGTCTCGGTGACGATACCGGCAACGTGGGCCTTATCGATCGTGGCGGTCATGGACGGCGTGAGGTCGTGCACGACAACGACGGTGTTCTCGGGCAGGACAGAGAGGTCGACGACCTCCTTGCCCAGCAACTCGGCCAGAATACCGGTGCGGATGTCGGCGATGTCGGCCGCACGCAGACGGAACATCTCGTCGTCCATGGACAGGAACATGTTCTCGAACATGGTCGAGGTGTCCATGAGCGCCTGCTCGGCGCAGGTACCGCCGTCAATGGCGGCGTTGATGGCGTCGGTCATGCCCGGGTCCTGAGCCAGGACAATGTGTCCGCTCATGATCTCGGCCTCGGCCTCGCCCACCGTCTCCTTCATGTGGTCGGCCTGAGCCTGGGTCTTCTCGCAGAAGACCGAAAGAGCGGACTGATAGCGCTCCTTCTCTGCTGCCGAATCAGCAACCTCGTGCGGCTCAAACGTCAAGTCGGGATCGACGGCGACCATGACGGTGCCGATACCGATGCCCTCGGAAGCGTTGACTCCCTGATACATTCCCATTCCTCTCTCCGTGTCATGTGATAAAGCGTTTTGCCATATCCATGACAAAAGAGCGCAGCTACCTTAGAACAGGTCACTGCGCCCCCAAATATGAACTTAGTTGTTCAACATGCGACCCGTTTGAGTTCTACTCGCCAAGACCGCTCTTGATGAGCTCGATGGCAGCAGCCAGAGCCTCGGCCTCGTCAGCGCCGTCGCACTTGACCTCGACCTCAGTGCCGCAGGGGATACCAGCAGCCATGAGGGCCATCGGGGACTTGCCGTTGACCTCCTTCTCGGGGGTAACGACCGTCACGTCACAGGCGTACTTGCCCATGGTGGAGGCGAACAGACCAGCCGGACGCATGTGCAGACCCTGAGGATTAACGAGGGTAGCCTTCTCAGAAACCATAGTTGACTCCTTTTTGTGTTTAACCCCTGTCATGCATGTGGCAGGAGTCAGATTCACGACGTTGTTTATATTAACTCACATCAAACGGTTTTTCATTATGTTTCGGGCGAATTGTTGGACAGATGTGTTTGTCGTCCGCTTGCTCGCCCACAGGGGGGCCGGGCGCGGCCAGTGAGATTTCCTGCTCTACAGTCCTGCTCGCACGAAGAGCACATTAAGTGCTCTTCGGCTCGTGCGGAACTCGCGATAAATCTCACTGGCCGCGCCCGGCCCCCTGTGGGCGAGCAAGCTGCGGAAACTCGGTCGGTCCAGAGCAATATCGTGCGAACGGAATTCTGGCTGATGACCTGTTCGCGACAAAAACTCGATAGGCAGCCCCCTCTATGCCCTTTTATAAGTTGCGGTGAAATAGGGGCTGAATTTGGGGTTGAATCGTTTAAACAGTCCTTATTTCACCGCAACTTATTTGGGGATGAAAAAGGCGGAGACCCTGGAGAGGGACTCCGCCTTATATACAGGGGGCGATGTTATTCGCGTACCGTGGAATTAGACCAGGCGGGCGTTGATCGTCTTGGCGATCTCGGCGGCGTCGGTGGAACCCTTGACGGTGGCACGGAAGTCCTCGTCCATGAGCGCCTCGGCGACCTTGGACAGGATCTTGAGGTGCGTAGTGCCGGCCTGGGCACCGGGGATGAGCAGGGCGATGGCCACGTTGACGGGAGCGCCGTCCATGGTATCCCAACCGGTCACGCCGGACTCGTCCTTGACGACGATGACGGCAGCCTCGGTAATGGCGTCGGACTTGGCATGCGGGATAGCGAAGCCCTCCATCATGCCCGTGGTGCCCTCGGCCTCGCGGGCCAGGAAGGCGTTCATCACGGCGTCGGCGTCGCTGGCGATACCGGCCTTGACGGCCTGGTTGGAAACGAAGCTCAGAGCCTCGTCACGAGAAGCGAAGTCCTCGGCGACAAAGACATTCTCGACCTTCACGAAGTCGGCAGCCTCGGCCTTGGGGGCCTCGACGGTAGCGGCCTTGGGAGCCTCAACCGGCTTGGCTGCAGGAGCGGCCTTCTGATTCTTCTCGAAGTCGTACTTCTTGAAGGCCACGAACAGAATGCCACCGACCACAGCGCCGATGAGGATCGCGAGGACCCAAAGCGGACCGTTCTCGACAACGGGCAGGACCAAGAAGCCACCGTGAGGCGCCGGATCGTGAACGTTGAACATAATGGTCAGGATCGAAGCGATAGAGGAGCCGAGCATCATGATGGGCATGACGGGCCAGATGTTCTTGGTCATGAACGGAATGGCGCCCTCGGTGATGTGGGTGCAACCAAGGATGAGGTTGACGACACCGGCGTCGTGATCCTCCTGGCTGAAGTACTTCTTGCCGACAACGACGGCAAAGGTGGTGATCAGCGGCGGAACGATGCAGGCGGCGGAGACGGCAGCCATGAAGTTGGTGCCGAAGTTGTAGGTATCGGTGCCAACACCGGCGGCCAGAGCCTCGGTGAGCATAGCGGTACCGGTGACATAAGCAGCCTTGTTGACCGGGCCGCCCATGTCAAAGGCGCACATGCAGCCGATAGCAAGACCCAGGACAACGGCGCCAGAGGCGGACAGGCCCTTGAGGAAGTCCATCATGGCGGTGTTGATGGCAGCCATGGGGCCGGAAATGCCAAGCATGACCAGGCCGACAATAGCCGTCGAGAACAGCGGGTACAGGAAGATAGCCTTGAGGCCGTCCAGGTTCTTGGGCAGGCCGGCAAAGACCTTCTCGAGTAGCAGGATGACATAGCCGGCGAGGAAGCCGCCAACGATGCCGCCCAGGAAGCCGAAGCCCACGCCGGCGCCACCGGCGTCGATCATGCCGGTCTCGGCGTTAACAGGCAGGCCCTGGATGGCGATCATACCGGCAACAAAGCCGGGGACGAGCGCCGGGCGCTTGCCGATGGATTCGGCGATGTAGGCGGAAAGCACCGGAACCATAAGGTTCATGGCGATGCCGCCGATGATCTTGAGCATCGCAGCAAAGCTGTTGTAGTCAGACGCCGTCGAATCGAAGGACGTAATGCCCCACAGGAACGAAACGGCGGTCAGAACACCACCGGCAACGACGAAGACCAGCATGTGGCTGACGCCGTTCATGAGGTGCTTGTAGATGATGTGACCGATGGACTCCTTCTCCTCGACCTCATCCTCGATATCGGCAGCAGCTGCAACCGTGTCGTCACCCTTGGCGGCGAGCGCGCGGTCAATCAGCTTACCGGCGGCCTCAACGGACAGGGCCTTGGAAACACCAACGGAAACCATGGGCTTGCCGGCGAAACGCTCAGCCTGGACATCCTTGTCGGCTGCGACGACAACGGCCTTGGCGCCAGCGATCTCACTCTTGGTGAGCTCGTTCTCGACACCGACCTGGCCATGAGTCTCAACCTTAATGGTCAGACCGCGCTCGGCAGCTGCCTTCTCCAGCGCCTCCTTAGCCATGAAGGTGTGCGCAATGCCGGTCGGGCAACCGGTCGCGGCGATGATGTCAAACTTAGCCATGTGTCCCTCCTTCTTGAGTACAGCGCCCGCGGGCGCTCCCCTACACGCGCTTCGATGCGCGTTTTTCCACAACTGAAAGATACCAACCTACCGTCCGCGTGAGAAGAGACAAGGTGTAATTCTCCGGTGAAAGGTTCTTTCATAACCGTAAACGGTAGGTGAAAGTTTACCATCAACACTTGAAACGGCAAGGTGTATCTTGTAATTGAAAATGCCCGTATACTATGGCATCGCAAATCAAATTTGATTTTCATGCCAACCAGGAGCCATCCATGACCGATAGTAGCAAGAGCGCACTTTCCCTCATAAGCACCCATCAGGGATACAGCGAGTCCGAGCAGCGCATTGTCGACTATATATTGGAGCACCAGTCCGAGGCGCCGCGCCTCACGGCCGCTCAGCTCTCACGCGCCGCCGCCACGTCCGAGGCGACCGTTTCGCGTTTCTGCCGCAAGCTTGGCTTTGGCAGCTTCCGCAGCTTTCAGTTTTCGTTGGCGAGGGATTTGGAAAGCCAGCGCAACGAGGGCCTAACTGACGAGGTCTCGCTCGACAATATGGAGCAGAGCCTCAAGAACATCCTGGCTGCCAAGGTGAGCGAGCTTAATGCAACCATCGACGGAATCGACCACGATACGCTGGCGGCTGTCGTGCATGCCCTTAAGCATGCAGGGGTTATTGAGTTTGCGGCTGTGGGCAATACGAACGCGGTCGCGCTCGATGCGACGTTTAAGTTTTCTCAGCTGGGCCTGCGCTGCATGGCGAGCACCATTAGCGAAACATCAATCGGCTTTGCACTCACGTTACGACCGGGTGACGTCATCGTGCTAATCTCAAACTCCGGCAAATCGCGCCGACTGAATCGCATGGCAAAAGCGGCTCGCAACTGCGGCGCAACCGTAGTCGTCATCAGCAGCGACAGCAAATCCCCGCTCGCACGTCTGGCAGACTACACTTTTAATACCGTCAACCACGAAGCGCTGCTGACGACAGGCGACTTTGCGTTCTCTAAGATCAGCGCCACGATGATCATCGAAGTAATCTACAACTTCCTGCTGCCCGAGATTGAAGACGCTCGCGAGCATATCAGCTACTACGAGGAGCTCATCCAGCCGGATAAGGTTGTGGAGTAAAAAGCGTAGTGGGACAAAAAATTCAGTCTATTTTGTCCCACCAACACCGGTGATACAACCTAGCCTCGAGCTTCTTCAAGCATCTGCTTGGCGTGGGCCAAGCTCGCCTCGGACTGATCGCCGCTCAACATGCGGGCGATCTCGGCGGTACGCGCTTCGCCGGTCATCTCGTCCAAATGCGTCTGGGGAACATCGCCCGGCTCCTTGCTGACGACATAATGCTTGTCAGCCATGACGGCAACCTGCGCCAGGTGCGTTACGACGATGACCTGATGCGTGGCGGCAAGATCTGCCAGCACGCCCGCGAGTGCACGCGCCGTAGAGCCACCGACACCAGCATCGACCTCGTCAAACACCAGCGTATCAACACCGTCCGCGTTACCGAGGACAACCTTGCTTGCCAGCATGACGCGGCTGAGCTCGCCGCCCGACGCAATGCGGCGCAGGGGGCGCGGCGTCAAACCGGCACCGCTGCGGTATAGCAGCTCGTAGCTCGAAGGACCAACGGGCGTCCACTCAGCACGGGGAAGATCGCGCGACTCCCAGACGAGCTCGGCGCCACCCATCTCCAAGCGAGCCATCTGGCGGCCAACCTCGTGACAGAAGCGCGGGGCCGCCGTATTGCGGGCGCGCTTAAGCGCCTTGGCGGCAGCAAACAGTTCGCGCTCCGCCGCGCCAAGCGCTTCACGCGCCTTTTTGATCTGTTCATCGCCATCATCAACCAGGGACAGCAGCTCTTGCGAGCGATCGCGCATGGCAAAAACATCGTCCATAGTGGGACCCCACTGACGCAACAGGCCCTTGAGGTCGGAATACCGCTCACGCATGCGAGCGAGCTCGCGCGGGTCGAAGGCGACGCCATCACGATAGGCACGAAGCTCGTTCGCGCAATCCTCAAGGGAGATACAGGCATCCGAAAGCGCATCGGCAATGTCGCCCAGTTTGCGATCGACGGTAGCCATTCGGGAAAGCTCTGCCACGGCGCTGTTCACGGCATCAAGCGCTCCCCCTTCAGAGGCAAGCGATGCATGGGCATCATTAGCCGTGGCAACCAGTACCTCGGCATGTTCGGAGCGCGGCAGCAGTTGCTCAAGTTCCTCATACTCACCCGGCCTGGGGTCGACCTCGGCAATGCGCTCCAGGGCGAAGCGCGCCTCCTCGACGCGACTCCCCTGCGCACGCGAGGCCTCCTCGACGCGACGAACCTCCTTGGCAGCCGCACGCGAGGCTTTAAAGCAAGCACGGTAGTGCTCGAGCGCCTCGAGTGCCGGGCGCCCAGCCCAGGCATCAACCATGGCAACATGGTGCGCCGGGTCGAGCAAGCGCTGATGCTCATGCTGTCCGCACAGATCCATCATCACGCCAACGCGCTCCGAAAGCTCGCGCACACTGGCGATGCGGCCGTCAATCTTCACGCGGCTGCGGCCCTCGGCAGAAAGGCTGCGCTGAACCGTGAAGCCCTCCGTGTCGTGCGGGCCGTCAAACAGGCGTGCCTCAACGCTCGCCAGCGCCTCGCCCTCGCGCACCGTCGACGAATCCGCACGCTCGCCCAAAATAAGCTTGAGGGCCGAGAGCAGCGCGGTCTTACCGGCGCCGGTTTCTCCAGTCAGAACCGTTAGGCCCGTGCTCGGAACCAACGTCGCCTCGCGAATGAGTGCAATGTTGGAAACCTGCAGCTCATCGATCATGACGCACTCCGTAGAATACGCGGCTCACCGAGTTGTAAAAACTCTCGGGGCCGTAGTCGAGCAGCAGCACATCGCCTGGGCCTCGGCGCACGGCCACGCTCTCGACCGTGCCGTCGCAGGTAATAAACTGTCCATCGATAGCGATCGCCGGAACGCTCGGGCGATCATCGGACATAAAGATTTCGACGACATCACTCGGCGAAGTCAAGAAGGCACGGGCCTGAATGGTGTGCGGCGCAATGGGTACGCAGACCATACCCGTATAGTCGGGGCTCACAATGGGGCCACCTGCACTGAGCGCGTACCCCGTAGAACCAGTCGCCGTGGACACGACCACGCCGTCGCCACGCAGTCGATCGATATGGTGGCCCGACACCGTGATGTCGAACTCAACCATATCGGACAGGGGGCCGCGCGTGAGCGCCATGTCGTTGAGAGCGAACGTGCGCACGACATCCTTCGTGCCATCGTCGCGCACGGACACGATATCCGCGGCGATGGTGGCGCGACGGCTCACGTGCAGCTCGCCGGAAAGGGCGTCGCTCACGACCTGCAGAATGTCGCGCTCCTCGGGGCTCGCAGCAGTTAAAAAGCCCAGGTGACCATAGGAAAGACCGAGGATAGGAATCTCGCGATGGTTGAGGATGCGGGCAGCGCGCAGCAACGTACCGTCGCCGCCGAGCGTAATGACCAGATCGGAGCCGTCAATATCAGGCGTGCTTTGAATCTTCGATCGCTGGTCGGCAGCCCATGCGACCTCATAGCCCTGGCGCGTCAGCCAAAGCTCGAGCATCAGGCCGCTCTCAACCGCCTCTTGCTTGTAGTAATTGGGAACCAGAAAGACCTTCATAGCGTTGCAGCTTTCTCGCTCAAAACCGATACCTGGAATTGCAGCTCGTCTTGCGTGCGGTCGCCGGGGTCAAATCTCGTGCCGTACAGGAAAAACTCAACGTTTCCCTTGGCACCATGAATGGGCGACACGCACACATCGACCGGGAACAGCCCCTTGGCAGCAAAGAGTTCAACTGCCGCAACGAGTGTATCGCGGCGCACGGCGGGATCGGTCACAATGCCGCCCTCACCCACCAGCGCCGCCGGAGCCTCAAACTGCGGCTTTACAAGCGTGCAGAATGCACCCGTAGGCGCCAGGCACGCCAGCACCGCATCGATAATGTTCGCGATGCTGGTAAACGAGACATCACACACAGCCAGGTCGATGGCGCCGGCATAGCCAAGCTCAGGCAGCTGCGTCACGTTTGTGCGCTCATGCAGCGTCACGCGATCGTCCTGACGTAACGACCAATCGAACTGGGCGCGACCAACGTCCACCGAGACAACGGTCGCAGCTCCGCGCTTGAGCAGGCAATCGGTAAAGCCGCCGGTAGAGCAGCCCACATCCAGACAGGCAAGGCCCGTCGGATTGATACCAAACGTATCAAGCGCGCCTTCGAGCTTAAGACCGCCGCGGCCAACATAGGGAATGCGCCCCTTCACGTGCAACGGCAGGCCCGGGGTCACCTTAAGGCCCGGCGAAGTCAAGCGCTCGCCGCCACTCGAGACCAAGCCAGCCATAAGAGTGCGAAGGGCATCCGCGCGATCGGCGCAGATGCCCTGTGAAATCAGTTCGTCATCAAGACGCACGCGTTTCATGAATGCCATCAACCATTCGTATCCGGAGATGCGGCCTAGCTATCCTGGGATTCGTTTGCCGCATCCTCATCGTATTCCTGCTCGAGCTTGTCGGCCTCACGCGGCGTCAGCTCAAACTTATCGACCATGTCGACCGCACGGGAGCCCAGCTCAATCGCCTCGTCAAACAGATCGAGCGAACGCTCCAAGGACGTATCCTTAGAGCGAACGGTAGCTATGATCTGGTCCAAGCGGTCCGAAATCTCGTCGAAGTTGCGGACGGAACCCTCTGGCATGGCTACTCCTCAACGGTACCGGTCTCGGCCTCGGCGACCTCAGCGTCCTCGTCGAGAACGCCGGCCTCGGCCTGAGCAACCGCAACCTTTGCGGCAGCCTCGGCAGCCTGTGCCTCCTCGCGAGCACGATCTTCGGCCAGCAGCTCCTGGTACAGGTCCTCGCCCGGCAGCTCCTCGCTGCGAGCGATCTTACCCAGCACGCCGTTGACGAACGACGCGGACTGGTCGGTGCCATAGGCCTTGGCAAGCTCGACGGCCTCGTTGATCACGATGGCGTCCGAGACCTCCTCGTCAGTGAGGAAACGCATCTCGTAAACGGCGATACGCAGCAGGTTGCGGTCGGCGCCGGGCATGCGCATAAGATCCCAGTTCTTGGCAACAGAACGCAGGGCGCAGTCGATGCGGTCGATATGCTCGTAGGCACCGCGGCACAGCTCCAGCGCATAGGGATCGAGGGGACCCTTCGAGATCAGGAAATCACCCTCGAGGACGCGCTCGAGCGGGCTGTCCGTGGCCTCGGCCTGGAACAGCAGCTGTAGCGCCTGACTGCGGGCAAGCGTACGCCCGCGATAAACCTTAAGGCTCAAAGGTTACTCCTTGGGGAAAACGAGACCGTCGATGCAAACGTCAACGCGCTCGACCTCAACGCCCACCTGGGCATCGATAGCGGCGACCACGGCAGCGCGAACGGCCTCGGCGAGTTTCTTGAACGGATAGCCAAAGAACACCACGACGCGCACGGTGAGTGCGAGCTTGTCGCCGACGACCTCAGCCTCGACCGCCGGCTCGGAAGCCGGGGCCTTGGACGAGAGCATCATGGAGACAAGGTTGGTGGCAAGGTCCTTGACGCCAACGGAGGCGATGCCCTCGACATCGGACACGGCGCGCGAGACGATGGCGGTCAGAACATCGGGCGAAATGCCGATGCCGTCAATCTTGATTTCCTGGGGCATGAGTCCTCCTAGAAGAGTTGGTTGCTAGACGCGGGAGACGAACTTGCCGTCGCGGGTGTCAACCTTAATGACCTCGCCCTCGTTGAGGTACATGGGGACCTGGATGACAGCGCCGGTGTCGATCGTGGCCGGCTTAGTGGAACCCTGGACGGTGTCGCCCTTAAAGCCCGGGTCGGTCTGGACGATGGTGGTCTCGATGAACATCGGCGGGGTCACGCCCATGAGCTCATCGTCGGCGAAGAGCAGCTGGCAGATATCGTTCTCGCGCAGCCACTTGGAGTTCTCGCCCACCATGTCCTCGGGAACGGGAACCTGCTCATAGGACTCGTTGTCCATGAAGATGTAGTCGGTGCCATCGTTGTAGAGGTACTGGAACTCACGGGTGGTGAGCATGACGCTCTCGAACTTAGTGCCGGCGTTGCAGGTGTTCTCGACGACGCGGCCGCTCTTGATGTCGCGGGTCTTGTAGCGCACAAACGCGCCGCCCTTACCCGGCTTGACATGCTGGAACTCGACGATGGTGTAGACCTTGTCCTTGATGCGGAGACCGAGGCCGTTCTTGAAGTCGGCGGTAGAAATGGTAGGCATAGCGACCTTTCTTGTTATGGGCAGAACGCACGAGCGTCCAAATTACATACGATGGAAATTATACACTTGCAGACGGCGCCTGCAGCGAGTGCATAAAAAGAGAACGCGGGGCGTCCGAATCGATCCGGACGCCCCGCCCCAAACTATCTACCAAAGTAGACTAGCAATCGATGACGTGAAGGTCATGCGGCGTCTTGGTGAAGGGCTCGTAGCCGTTCTCGGTGACCACGCCGTAATCCTCCAGGCGCACGCCGCCCACGCCGGGCAGGTACACGCCGGGCTCCATGGTGATAACCGAGCCGACCTCGATGATATTCTTGCTTCGGTTGAAGTTGGGCAGCTCATGGATGTCGATGCCCACGCCGTGACCCAGACCATGGTTGTAGTAATCGCCATAGCCGGCATCGCCGATGATCTTCTTGGAAAGCTTGAAAATGTCGTTGCCCTCAACGCCCGGATGGATGGCGGCGACGCACTCCTCGTGCGTACGGCGCACGAGTGCGTACAGGTCGAGCTGCTCCTGGGTGGGCTCGCCCATCACGACAGTGCGCGTCATGTCGGAGCGGTAATCGCAATAACCCGCGCCATAATCCATGAGAACGAAATCGCCCTTCTCGATCACACGGTCGCTCGGGACGGCATGCGGATTGGCGGTGTTGGGGCCGCTCGCGACGATGGAACCGAAGGCAAGGCTATCGGCGCCGTTGGCGAACATAAAGTTCTCGAGCTCGTTGCGAACCTGCTTCTCGGTCATACCAGGCTTAATAAAGCCGAGCATGTGCTGGAAGGCGGCGTCGGTGATCGACTGCGCATGGCGCATGAGCTCGATCTCCTCAGCGTCCTTGATGGCGCGCATCTTGCGAATGTCGGCATGCATCAGCGGCAGCATGCAGGCGACGGAACGATCCTCCAGACCACGCTGAATACCCTGATAGAAGTTGATCTGCATGTCGTCCTCGACAGCGCAGACGCGGCACTTGTTGGCCGCGATCTTGCCGGCGACCCAACCGGGGATGGTGCCCTCGTCCATGTCGTAGACCCAGGGGCTGCCGGCGGGCGTGTTCTCCTCAAAGCTGTTGAGGTAGCGCGAGTCGGTATGGAACAGGCACTGGTCGGCCGTAATAAACGCAGCGTGCGGAAACTCGAAGGTGTAGTCGAAGACGCCCTTCACGCCCGTAAGCCAACGAAGGTTGGCCTCGTCGCGCACCACGATGGCGTCGTAGCCACGCTCGGCCATCAGGGCACGGACACGCTCGATACGACCGGCAGGACCGGCAGCAAACTCAGACATGCAGATTCCTTTCTTGTTGTCTCTATATAGACGGGACGGGTCTCAACCGAACGACGGAATCGCATGCGATCCGCAACCGATTGGAAACCCGCCCCTCAACATGATACGAAAGACGATGGAAGTCAATAAATCTTAGAGAAGTTCTTTGCGAGAAGCCAGGTAGGCGTGAGCATGGCGCTCAAGAACCTCGTCCTCAACGTTCGTTAGGCGAATGGCGCCGAGAGCCGCGGGCAGCGGCAACATGCTGCGGTTTGAGCGAACAAACTGCTGCCTACGGAACTCCTCAATATATGCGGCAGGCTCCAGATCGAAGGCAAGTTCCTCGATACCAAAGTCCTCCAGGCAGTCATCGACATCAAACACATAGTCGATATCGAAGTCGCAGGCATCATGTGCTAGGCGCGCCTCAAAGCGCATGCCCTCAGACAACAGCTGGTAGGCAGGGACCTGCGAAGCGGCATCGCCCAAGCAGGCGCGCAGGGTGCGCTCCCCCGTCTTGCCAAAATCGAGCGCATGGCGGGCACTCGGGTTCGTGGCCATCAGTACGTCCTTGCGGGCAGTCTGAGACCATTGAACAGCATTGACGAGCGCGACTTCCTCGCCCGCGAGAATCTCGGGGACGGTCTCAGTAAACTGATTCCAGCGGGACTTACTGCTCGAAAGCATGGTGCCAACAAGTACCGCAAAGCCGAGCTTGAGGTCCTCGGGGTCCGCCTCGCGAACAAGGTCGAGGTCACACACAACCAAGCCCGGTTCGGGACGAAACGCGATAGCGGGAAGCGCATTGGCCGACGAGGCGACGAGCGGCTTCATGGTCGTCGCGACCGTGAGCATGGCGTCGAACGTCGTCGGCAGCAGCGCGCACTCGGTGCGACCGCACCACTGGTTGGCGCACCAGGTAACAACCGAGCAGGTTGCGACATCGCCAACGGCGACAACCAGATCGTCGCAGGTAATGCCGTTAGCCGACAGGGCGCCAAAGACGGTATCGGCATCGGCCAGCGTAGCACCGGCAGGCGAAACCTCGAGGACGAGCGGCGACACGGCAAAGCCGGCATCGACCAGCGCATGCTCGACGACCTCATCAAAACGTTCTGACGAGGCGGGGTTCCAAACCACCATCGCGCGCTTAGGCTTGCCCACGGCCGAGGCAAACATGCGCGAAAGCTCATCGAACGCACCCAATCCGACACGGACATCGACGCTGCGATTTTGGAAATTGATCAGTTGACGGCGAATCATAGCAGTCCACGCTCCAAAAGCATCTCGGCACAAAGGTAGGAAACGTCCTCGAAGGACTTGTTGCGAATATCAAGGGTAATATCGGCGGCCTGGCGATACAGCGGACGGCGATGCTCAAACAGACGCGCGGCATGCTCGGGCGAGCGGAAATCGGGGCGCGTGTCGGACCGACGAATCTGGCGAATCGAATCCTCGAAGTCGCCCTCGAGGTACACGCAGGTACCCATTTCGTGCATCAGCTCAATATTCACCGGCGTCTCGACGATACCGCCCCCGCACGAAACCAACAGGCTGCGCTCGCTTTGGAGCGAACGGAGCGCCGAGGTCTCGAGCTCACGAAAACGATCCTCGCCCTCGGTCTCAAAAATCTCGGTTACCGACTTGCCGCAGCGGCGCACGACCAGGCGATCGGTATCGATAAAACGCCGCTTAAACATAGTGCCGACGTTGCGCGCGAGCGTCGATTTGCCCGCGCCCAAAAAGCCGATAAAGAAGATATGGTCGCAGCCGTGTTTAGTGTGCTGGGACATAGCAAGACCTATTCCTCGCAGGGAAGGTCGCGCAGGGCCCGGCGCTCAAAGATACGGAAGATCTGCGTGTACCACAGGTCCTGGGTTGCCTGCGGCTTAACCAGGATAGTATCGACGCCGGCAAAATTGCCGCTCCACACGTCAGTGTAGAGCTGATCACCGATCAGCACCGCCTCGTCGGCCGTGGCGCCGAGGCGCTTAAGACCCGCCTTGAGGGCAAACGGCGCCGGCTTCATGGCGTGGCTGATGGCCTCGAGTCCCAGCTCGCGTGCAGAGCTCATGACCTGGTCGCGATGCCAGTTGTTGGACACCATGCACAGCTTAAAGCCTTTGGCGCGGGCGGTATCGAGCCAGGCGGAAACCGCGGCGGGAACCTGCTCGGTGTCGCGCGGCACCAGGGTGTTATCGCGATCGAGCAGAATGGCGCGTTTGCCGTCGGCCCACAGGGTATCAAGGTCGATGCGATCGACCGAGGCAACGTATCGTTTGGGGCTAAAAATCCTCATGCTAATTCCAAGACTGTTGATGCTCTTCGTAGGTTTGCGAGAAGTACTCCTCGTCCTGCGTAATGTAGAAATACAGGTCATCGGAGTCGGTCGGCTCAAGCGTGGCCTTGAGTGCCTCGAGCGACGGAGAGCAGATGGGCGTGGGCGGCAGGCCCTCATGCTTATAGGTGTTATACGGACTATCGCTCTGCAGGTCGTCGGCGGTAACCTCGCCACCGGTGACATACATCATGGTCGCATCGCTGTTGAGATAGCGCAGACCGTCGAGCTTGCCGGCAAGGCGGTTGTAGAAGACCGAGGCCACGTGCGCACGTTGATCGGCGTTGAGGCCCTCGCGCTCAACGATAGAGGCCAAGTTGACGATGTCGTAGTCGGACATCTCCACACCATAGCGCTCCTTGATCTTGGCTTCGCAGCTCGCAAAGTCAAGCGACTTGTACTCGGTCTTAAACTGATCGAGCATAGCGCGAATCACGTCATCGGCCGTCGGCGAATCACCCAACGAATAGGTCTTGGGGAACAAGAAACCCTCGAGCGAGTCGTTGGCGGCGCCCTTAAGGAAGCTATAGTCGTCCACGTAGTTGGAGGCCTTGGCCTGGTTGAGGAAGTCTTCCTTGGAGATACTGTCGTAGGCCTGGGCCACGCGGTCGGCGACTTGATCGACTGTCAGACCCTCAGGGATAGTCAGCGCATTGGAGCCCGCGTTGGGGCCTTCCATGAGCTGCTGAACAACCTTGGTCGCATCCATGAGTGTGGTGAACGAATAAGTACCAGGCTTGAGCGACATATCGGCGTTGAGCTTTTTCACCGCCGCGTAGTAATCCTTGGGATTTTCGACGATATGGTTCTCGGAGAGAATCGAGGCGATCGCATCACCCGAAGCACCGTCGGGAATGGTCACCGTAACCTGCTGACCAGCCGTGACCTTCGTATCCTCACCGGCAAAGAAGCCCTTGACGGCAGGCACGACAAAGAAAGCGATAATAGCAAGCGCGATTACGGCCACCACAACGCCGATGATCATAGGAACCGGAGAACTCTTCTTTTGAGCACCGCGACGAGCATGCGTGTTGTAGCTCGAGCGAGTCGCCGGAGCAACGCCATGCGAATCGCGAGCGTGATGCGAATGCAATTGGGGGGCCTGCGTTCGCTGGGTGGGTGCCTGTTGCTTAAAGCGAGCACCGCCTGCAGGCTGAGCCGAACGAGCAGTGGGCTGCTGAGCCGCGTGAGAAGCCGGATACTGAACCGAACGAGCAGAAGGCTGCTGACCCGTCCGTTGAACAGGTTGGGCCGAACGAGAGGAGGACTGCACCGGGCGCGCGGCAGACTGAGCTGCGCGCTGGGTCGGCTGTGCCGGACGCTGGCCAGGCTGGGCAGGACGCGACGCCGGCTGACGTGTACGATTCGGCTGGCGCGGATCGGGAGCGCTAGGCATGCGAAACCTCCTCGTTTTTACGATCAAGCCACGTCTGCAAAAACAGGCTGGCGGCAATCATGTCAATCTTGCCCCTCATCTGCTTTTCGTTGAGTCCCTGCTCTCGCAGGATTCGCTTGGCCTCCTGAGAGGACAGACGCTCGTCCTCAAACTCCAGCGGAAGTTCGAGCTCGTCGGCAATCTTTTGGGCCACGGCGGCGACGCGCTCGGCCTGGGGGCCGGGCTCACCGGCCATGGTCAGGGGACGTCCGCTTACCAGGATGTCGGGCTCATAGTCCTCAACCAGGTAGCGGAACGTCTTGGCCATACCGGTGACCTCGGCAGCCGGAAGCACCTTGACAGGCATCGCCATCTTGCCATCACGGCTCGAGACGGCGATGCCAATCCTGGTCTCCCCTATGTCCAGCGCGAGCGCAACCACAGCGACTTCTTAGATTCTTAGGCGCCGAGCGCGGTCTTAGCGGCCGCGAGGGCATCGGCGATGCCGGCAGCATTCTTGCCACCGGCCTGAGCCATGTTGGGACGACCGCCACCGCGACCGTCGACCAGACCCGCGATCTGCTTGATCACGTTACCGGCGTGGAAACCGGCCTTGACGGCGTCATCGGAGCCGGCAGCGAGCAGGGCCGGAGTGCCCTTCTCAGTCACGCTGGCGACGACACAAGCGACAGGGCCGGCGACCTTCTGATGCACGGTATCCCATACGTTGCGCAGGTCGGCAGCCTCAAGGCCCTGGAGCTCAGCGACAACGAGCTTATAGCCGTCGAGCTCGACGGCGCCCTCGATGGCGCTGGAGATGGCGTCGGAGGAGCCACCGGTCAGAGCCTTCTTGAGCTTATTGGACGTCTCGCGCAGCTCGGCCTGCAGGTTCTCCACGCGAGCGGGAACCTCGTCTACGCGGCACTTGAGCGCAGCGGCGGCGGCGTCGACGAGCGCCAGGCGGTCGGCCATATAGTCGAGAGCACCCTTAGAGGTCACGGCCTCGATACGACGGACATTCGAGCCCGTAGAGGACTCGGAAATGATCTTGAACAGGCCGATCTCAGCAGTGTTGGCAGCGTGCGTGCCACCGCAGAGCTCGCGGGAGAACGGCTGGTCCTCGGCGCCCACGGAGACGACGCGGACGACATCGCCGTACTTCTCGCCAAACAGAGCGACAGCGCCGGCGGCCTTAGCCTCGTCAATGCCCATGACACGGGTCACGACCGGCTTGGAAGCGAAGATCTGCTGGTTGACCAGGTCCTCGACAGCCTTGAGCTGCTCGGAGGACAGAGCCTCGAAGTGCGTGAAGTCAAAGCGCAGGTGCTCAGGCGTCACCAGCGAGCCGGCCTGGGAGACGTGCTCGCCCAGGACCTGCTTAAGGGCGGCGTCGAGCAGGTGCGTGGCGGTGTGGTTGCGGCGCAGGAAGCCACGGCGCTCGGCGTCGAGCGCGGCGGTAACAGCGGCACCGACAGTCAGCGTGCCATCGGCAACGTGCGCGACGTGGGCATACAGGCCGTTGTGGTCCTTGGTGTCGGCAACGGTCAGAACAACGCCCTCGGCGGAAAGCTTGCCGGCATCGCCCTGCTGACCACCCATCTCGGCATAGAACGGGGTGCGGTCGAGCACAACCTCGACGTCCTCGCCGGCGGCAGCGGACTCGACGGACTCGCCGTTGCGCACGATGGCGACAACCTTGGCGCCCTCGATCACATCGTTGTCATAGCCGTCGAACTCGGTCGCAGCGACCTTGTCGGAAAGCTCAACCCACACGTCGTTGAAGCTGCCCCAGGCGTCGCCTTTGGCATTGGCGCGGGCGCGGGCCTTCTGGTCCTCCATGCAGGCAGTGAAGCCGTCCATATCGACATCGTGGCCAGCGGTGCCGGCGATCTCGACGGTCAGGTCGATGGGGAAACCAAAGGTGTCGTGCAGCTTAAAGGCAACATCGCCCGGAAGCACAGCACCCTCGGCAAGCGCTGCCAGGGCCTCATCCAGGTAGACGCGACCGTTGTCGAGCGTCGTGGAGAAGCGCTCCTCCTCGGAGGCGACGATACCCTTGACGAGCGCGACGTTCTTGAGCAGCTCAGGATAGGCCTCGCCCATCTGAGCGTTGACCTCGTCGATAAACTTGGTCAGGAAGGCGCCCTCGATGCCCAGCAGGCGACCGTGGAACACGGCGCGGCGGAGCAGGCGGCGAAGGACGTACTCGCGACCCTCGTTACCGGGCAGGATGCCGTCAGAGATCATGAAGTCGACGGCGCGGGAGTGGTCGGCGATGATGCGAAGAGAACGGCTGGCGCCGGAGTAATCGTCGGCGTCATAGGTCTTGCCGCTGATCTCCTCGCCCAGCTTGATGAGGTGCTGCATCAGATCGCCGTCGTAGTTAGCAGTCTTGTGCTGCATGATAGCAGCCATGCGCTCCAGGCCCATGCCCGTATCGAGGTTGCGGTGCGGCAGCTCCGGCATGGAGCCGTCCTCCTGACGGTCGTACTGGGTAAACACGAGGTTCCAGAACTCAAGGAAGCGGTCGCAGTCGCAGCCAGGCTTGCAGTCGGGGCTGCCGCAGCCGACCTCCTCGCCCATGTCAAAGTAGATCTCTGAGCACGGACCGCAGGGACCGGTGGGGCCAGCGGCCCAGAAGTTATCGTCCTCGCCCAGGCGGGAGATGTGGTCCTCGGCAACGCCCAGAGAACGCCACACGTCGTGGGTCTCGTCGTCCTCGGTAAAGACGGTGAAGTACAGGCGGTCGAGCGGCAGCTTAAACTCCTTGGTGATGAGCTCAAAGGCCCAGGCGCAAGCCTGCTCCTTGGAGACGCCGCCAAAAGAGAAATCGCCGAGCATCTCGAAGAACGACAGGTGACGGCCGTCCTCGCCGATGCAATCGATGTCGTTGGTGCGGACGCACTTCTGGCAGGAGATCGCGCCGATCTCCTTCATGGTCTTCTTGCCCTGGTAGTACTCCTTAAACTGGTTCATGCCGGCGTTGGCAAGCAGCAGCGAAGGATCGTCGGGAACAAGAGACGAAGAAGGATAGAGCTTAAGACCGCGCTCCTCAAAGAAGTTGAGGAACTTGGAGCGGATCTCGGCCGTAGTCATTGACGGGTAGTCAGCACTCATAGAGGGAATCTCCTCGGTTTCACATCGAAACAGTTCAAACGTAACGATATTACCATCCCGCCGCGTAAGTGCAAAAAAGAGGGCCGCCAAACAGCGACCCTCCAGCGAAAGTGCATGTTATTTAGGACTAAGCAATCCTTTAAAAAATAGTTTTAGTAAAATACCATATAAGAATCATCCGAAAGGAGCGAACGATGAATACCAAACGATTTGTCCTGAATGCACTTCTGGTAGTAGCACTTTTAGCGCTCTTGGCCTTCTCCTGCTGGTACGCAAACCAACCAGCATTTGGCTACGTATTGTATGCAGTAATGTCAGGCGATAAGGCTTATTACACTCTACGCGCAATTGACGTTCTCTTTTTCTACGTAGCCGGCCCCTTATCAATCGCTTTGCTCGCGTTTCTTGTCATTTACAACTTCAAGAAACGCTAACGGGGCTTATTTAGAATCCGAATCGTCCATGGAGCCGTCGATGCCGGTTTTGGTATCGTCGTCCGAGTTGGAGTCATCGTCCTTGGCGAAGGGATTCTTGAAGAAGCCCGTGGCATCGGGCTGCAGACCAGAGAGCTTAATCCAGGGATTATCGAGCTCGGGCTTGGGCATGGCCTTGGCCTCGGGCGCAGTCTCGTTGCCGATGAGCTCGGACTCATAGATGAACGTATCGTCTCCAAGCGCGTCATAGGCGGCGACTGGGTTGCCATCGGCATCGCGGTACGGCGTGCCCTTAAACACGGCGCCGTCATAGGCCACAAGCTGGCGGCCGGTCTCATTCTCGAAGTAGTACACGAAGATACCCTTGAGGGCCGCACAAAGCGGGATGGCAATAATCATACCGATGGGGCCCATGAGTGCCGACCCAATAACGAGCGCCGTGAGACTCATGATGGGATGCACCTGCACCGAGCTCTGCATAACCTTAGGGGAAATCACGTTATCGGTGACGTTTTGCGCGACCATCGTCACGATGAGCGTCCATAACGCCAACATGGGGCTGAACATGAAACCGAGCACTGTGGCGATTGCTGCGCTCACCCAAGGACCGACGACCGGAACCAAATGCATGATGCCGGTAAAGATAGCCATGAGCGCCGCATACGGATGGCCGATGATCATAAAACCGATAAAGGCGAGGAAACCACCGCAGATGGACGTCACGACCATACCGCGCATATAGCCGCCGACAGAGCGAGAAAGGATGGCGACCATAAAGCGGTACGAGGTCTCCTTCTCCTGACCGATGATGGTGCAAATCTCGTGGTGCATGCGAGGGTAGTCGCAGGCCATCCAGTATGCAAGCACCAGACCAAGGAAGATCACGAACAACTGCGAGGCCGTATTGGTGATGAGCGGGAACACACCGCGGCCAAGCTCGGCAGCGATCTGAGACACATACTTCGATGCCACGGTAACAAGCGACGAAAGATTATCGTCCAAATACTCCTTGAGCGGCGTGTTGTTGAGCGTCTTGGCATGCGAGATCATCTCGTTGAGATCGCCACCCGCAACACGAAGCTGCTCGGGCAGGCGGCTCAGGACTTCCATGATCTGACCAAAGAGAATCGGCGACAAGATGCAAACGACACCGACGAGCACGGCAACAACAACAATAAGCGCGATAAGCGAACCGATGCCACGGCCGACGCCATGATGCTCGAGCCAATTGGTAATCGGGGACATCACAAAGGCAATGATGGAACCAACGGCGAGAAACTCGATAACCGGTGCCAGGATGCCCATAAGGTTAAAGATGACAGCGGCGATGACAATGCAGCCGACAACAGCCCAAATGCGCAGCGTCAGAATGCGGGTGTCGCGCAGCACGCGATCGGTTTGTTGGGGGTGCTCACTCATGAACGAATCATCACTCCGTCGGGGTCGATCTTGTCCTGTATCTTCTTAAGCGTGCGGCGCAGCAGACGCGAAACCTGCACCTGAGAAATACCCAGCTTCTTGGCGATCTCGATCTGGGTCATGCCCTTCACAAAGCGCAGCTCGATCACCTCGCGCTCGCGCGGCGAGAAATCACGGATGGCTTCCTCGATCACCAAGCGGTCGTCGGTAAAGTCGAGCTCGTTGTCGTCGTCGGCGTAACGGTCGAGAATCGAAGGGGCATCGTCGGAATCGGACGCACCAGGAGCCTCGATGGGCACCGAGGTATAGGCCGAAGACGATTCCATAGCCTCGAGGACCTCATCGACAGTCACATCTAGATACCCAGCGATCTCCTCAACCTTGGGCGAACGCTGCAGCTCGTTGGTGAGTTTGTCAGTAGCTTGGTTGACCTTGGCCGAGAGCTCCTGCAGACGACGCGGTACGCGCACACTCCAGCCCTTGTCGCGGAAATGGCGTTTGATCTCGCCCAGGATAGTGGGTGTTGCAAACGTCGTGAACTCGAGCCCGCGCTCGGGGTCAAAGCGGTCGATAGCCTTGAGCAAACCCAGATAGCCGACCTGCATGAGGTCGTCGAGCGGCTCGCCGCGATTCTTAAATTTGTTGGCAAGAAACCTAACCAGATTCATATGGGACATGACGAGCTGCTCGCGGGCGTCCGGATCACCGGTCTCCTTGTAACGACGAAACAGCTCGCGGGTTTTCTCCTTGTCCCAAGCGGTCTTGCCGCTCCGGGAACGTTCGGTCATATTAGATATCCGCCTTGAGGTCGAGGGAAAGCGTCAGGGGCGCCGCAGTCTTTTCGTAGCAGTCGCACACGCTCGCGAGGATGAGCTCGGCATACACCGCAGCCTGGTCGTTTTCATCGACCGTAGCCTGATCGCCAAAGGTAATAGTCATGCCAACGTGGGTCTCATCAACATCGAATTTGATGGTGATGTCATCGCAGTCGACCGCGGTGCAACCAAAGATGAAAGCCTCCTCGGCAGCCATGCGGATGTCCTCGATGCGATCGACAGACATGGAACACAGGGCACCAACGTTGGCTGCCGTCATGCGCACAAGGCGAGCGAGACGCGGGTCGCCGGCAACGGTCAGCGTGATGGGGCAGATTGCTTCGCTACTCATCGCAGGACTCCTCAGAGGTCTCGGCGGGCGTATAGGTGTAATACTGAGCCGACTTGGCTACAGACTTCTGGCCATCATCGTCGCCCGCGGCGGCCTCGTCCTCGCCAATTAGGACGCGCTCGGTAGGCCGCTCTGCCTCCGCAGCAGCAGCGGCGAGCTTGCGCTCGGTGTCAGCTGCAGGAGCCTTCACCTTATTGAAGAGCTTCTGAACAGCACCGGCGGCAGAGTCGGTCACGCTCGACACAGCATTGCTGGCCTCGGCCATGCTGCCCGTAACCTCGGAAATGTCGCGAACCACGGCTTCGACCTCTACGAGATTGGAGGTAAGGGCATCAACTGCCGTCTTACTCGACTTAAGCAGCGGCTCCATCTGGGCAAGTGCCGGCGTAAGCTCATCGACAGCGCCGTCGAGTTTTGCCACCACCGGCTGCGCCTCGGCGATGGTGTTATTGAGGTCGTTCACGGTCTTATCGAGCGAGTCGACAACGTTGCGGGTCTTGCGCAGGGTAAGCGCGAGCTCAACAATAGCCCACACGCCGGCAATGGCAAGCACCAGCAGGGCGATTTGAATGGGACTCATACAAGCCTCCCGAAGGAATCGAAATACAGACGCCTTTCATGGTACCCCAAAGAAGGGGGAAGATACCCAAAGGGAATGTGCGAGGTGCCAAGGACCTACTTGGGCGCGTTACCGCTACGGTCGCGTTCGCCTTGCTCTACGCGCCACTCTTCCCAGCCGCGGCCCGCAGGCTGCCAGAACGCGCCACGCTCCAGCCCCTCGGGCAAATAGCGCTGATCGACCCAGCCTTCGGGATAATCATGCGGATACTTGTATACACCGTATTCGTCGCTACCTGGGCGATGACGATCGCGCAAATAACTCGGCACCTCACGTAAACCGCTGCTATGAATATCGGCCAACGCCGCGTCAATCGAGGCCTCACATGCGTTTGACTTAGGCGCCAAGCACACATAGAGTGCAGCCTGAGCAAGGTTAATGCGGCACTCGGGATAGCCAATGACCTCGGCAGACTTAAACGCGGCATGCGCCACCAAAAGCGCCTGCGGGTCGGCGTTGCCAACATCCTCAGAAGCGTGAATCATAATACGGCGAGCGATAAACTTAGGATCCTCCCCAGCATCGATCATGCGCGCGAGCCAATAGATCGTGGCATCGGGGTCACTACCGCGCATAGACTTAATAAACGCACTGATGATGTCGTAGTGCATGTCGCCGTTTTTGTCATACGTAAAGCCGCGACGCGGGTTGGCGATCTTCACGTCATCCACGGTGATGGGATAGCGCTCCCCCGCCGCGGGCGCTGGCGTTCCCTCGGTATCGGGACGCGTGACGGCAATCTCGCTCGCAAGCTCGAGCGTCGTGAGCGCCGAGCGAGCGTCACCCGCTGCCAGCGTGCAGATGGTCTTGACCGTATCCTCATCGGCCGAGAACTTACCGTTCAAGCCCTGCGGTGCCTCGAGCGCACGCTCGATAAGCATGGCGATATCCTCGTCCTTTAAATGCTCAAGCTCCACGACTCGACCACGTGAGAGCAGCGCCGAGTTTACCTCGAAGTACGGATTCTCCGTCGTAGCGCCAATCATAATGACGGTACGGTTCTCAACTGCATGCAGCAGGGCATCCTGCTGCGACTTAGAGAAGCGGTGAATCTCATCGATGAATAGAATGGTGCGACGGTCGTACGTATTCAGGCGCGTCTTGGCCTCATCAATCACGCGACGCAGGTCCTTCACGGTACCCGTGACGGCGCTGACCTCGACAAACTCGCTCTTGGTATGGTTGGCGATAATGTGGGCCAGCGTTGTCTTGCCCGTACCGGCAGGCCCGTACAGAATCACGCTCGAAAGCACGTCGTGCTCGATCGCGGCACGCAGCCACGAGCCCTTACCGACGGCCTTTTGCTGACCCACGTACTCGTCGAGCGAATTGGGACGCATGCGCACCGCGAGCGGCGCATTTTTAAAGGAACGCTCGCGCGTCGAGACAGAAAAAAGGTCGTCCATAGCCATCCCATGCATCAATCAAAAGCTTTGTTCGACAACAGTATACCGAAAAGATACGAACTACCGTTCGTTAATATAGGTACGGTGCGGAAACTTTAGACCCGGGAACAGCTTACTCGTCAGCTCGCAGAAATAGCCGTCCGTCATGCTCGCGATATAATCCACCACAGCTTGATCCTTGTCGTCCTGCCAGGCATAGGTGCGATCGTAGTAGGAAAGCTGCTGCTCAATGCGCGAAATATGGTGCTTAAAGATGTAAGAGGACTCGTCGCCACTGTTTAGATCCCGCAGGCAACGGTCGTAGAGCTTTTCGAACGCCTCGCGCAGCTCCGCTTCGGAGTCGCCTTCGATACCGCCTTTACTATAGATCTTCTCGTAGTTCTCGCGCTTGGCTCGACGGATTTCCTCAAACAGGTCCTCGCTCATCTCGATACGCGGCTTGCCATAGCTGTGCTCAACGATATCGATGGAGGCATGCGTAAGTATCCAGCTGTTGTATGCCCCACCCAGGCCATCGTCAAAAGCGTCGGGGTCGAGCAGGCCCGCCGCAATGGCGTCCTGACGATCGCGACCGACGTAGGCGAGGATATCCGAGATACGCACCACGCAGCCCTCGAGCGTCATGGGACGCAGGTGCTCAATTGCGCTATAGCCCGTGGCGATACAGTCCTCAACCGTCTGGTCGAACTGGTCAAAGGAGCCCAAGTCCGAAAGCTCAAAAACACGCTGCTCGTACTCGCCGTTATGGCATAGCACGCCGTCGAGCGTCTGGAGCGACACGTTGCGGCCATACAACGCGTCGAGCACGCGGACCGACTGCACGTTATGGAAAAAATAACGCCCCGTACGCTCATGAAAGATATCGTTGAGGAAGCGCTCGCCGGCATGGCCGAAAGGCGTGTGTCCCAAGTCGTGACCCAGGCCAATCGCCTCGATCAGATCGCAATTGAGCCCCAGGGCGCGACCGATATCGCGCGCAATGCGCGAGACAAGCTGCACGTGCAAACCGCGGCGCGACAGATCGTCATTGCTACGGAAGCTAAAGACCTGCGTTTTGCCCGCATAACGGGTGTACGCCGGAAGATGAAGTATCTTTTCGGTATCGCGCATAAACGCCGGACGCATAAGCGTGCCTTTGTCGGCGGCGCGATCAATACGACGAATGACCTGATCGTCGTTGCAACGATACGGGTTGACATGGCCCGAAGCGCGATCGGCGGCAATGCGCTCGACAAGTTCGGGCGACAACGCCGAGGGAATACGGTCCATGCGCGCCTTAATGACGGCCGTTTCTTGATTAGTTGCCATGGCATGCTCCTTAAGAAGGATGCGCAATCGGTTACAAAGTGCAGCCCACGACCTCGATTATGGCAAAAATCGGCACCAAAAACGGGAGCAATGGCAGGGAGCGCGATTTCGTGATGAGGCAGGAGAGGGCAAGGACCAGGAGCGCGGCGGCAAATGACACGATGCCACCCATAGGATCGAGCGTGCAAAGCGCGAAGAGTGCCTTAGCATCTCCCATGCCGATGCCGGGAGCGCAGCGAACACGACGCCAAAACGACTCAGTGAGCACAAGGGCAAGGTAGACGATGACCGCAAGACCGGCGTGGTCAAGCGCCGTGTTAACGCCTTTGTCGAGCCAAACGCCTGCTAATGCCGCCACCGCGCACGCAGCGGCAAGCTCATTGGGAAAACGTCGCTCACGGGCATCAATCGCCGCGCCGGCAAAGATGCAAATCCAAAACGGGATATAGAACATCGGACTCCTCCTCGAGCTGCATAGCAAAAGCAAAAACCACCACAAAGGTGCCTCTCCCCTTTGTGGTGGTTTTGATGGTGGCTATTTAGCGCCTTGCATGACCTCG
>UQIK01000012.1 GCA_900541125.1 uncultured Collinsella sp. | reverse complement strand
CCCGTGGGAGGCCAGGGCGCCGCTGACCGGTGGACGGCACCGAGCCGTACGCTTGGACTGAGAAGGGGGAGGCCTCGCGGCCTCCCCCTTTTTTGCGTTTACGGGCTTTTGTCTCACATAGTAGCTGTGTTTTATAACCCTCGTTTGTCGCATCTTCTGTGAACGGGCTACAATAACTTAGTCTGTGCGATATGGAGGTGAACATGGCTGAAGCTGGTATCGGCGTTGATATCGTCGAGATTTCCCGTATGAAATCAATTCTTGAAAAGACGCCGTCGTTTGCTCGGCGTGTGTTTACCGAAGAAGAGCGTGCGTATTGTGATGCATCATCGCGTCCCGCTGCTCACTATGCCAGCCGCTTTGCTTCGCGCGAGGCGGTACTTAAAGCTCTCGGCACGGGTTTTAGTCAAGGCGTTGGTCGCAAGGATGTTTCGGTTACGCGTGATAAACTCGGCAAACCGAAGGCGCTGCTTTCGGGCCGTGCACTCGAGATCGCTCAAGAGCTGGGTGTTGTTGAGGTCGCTCTTTCCATTACGCTTACAGGAGACTTAGCCGTTGCGAATGCCATCGCGATTACCGAAGATGCTCGACCTAAGCCTAAGGAAGAAAAGGTGAGCACCAAGGAACGCGTTGCGCAGACATTTAAAGAGGCTCGCTCTGTTTTAGATGAGCTTGAGCAGCTGCAGAATTCAGCATTGACGGAGCACCTGGGCGATGCTTCGCAAGATACGCTAGGAGCATAGATGAAACCGGTTTTGAGTACCGAAGAAGTCGTTCGTCTCGAGGATATCATCGAACGCGAAGGGACTTCGAAGGCCGAGCTTATGGAGCTAGCGGGTGAGTTTGCCGCCAACGAGGTCTTGAAGCTCAATCCCGATCGGGTTCTCGTTCTGGTCGGTTTTGGTAATAATGGCGGCGACGGTTGGGTTGCCGCCGATATTCTGAGCCATAAGGGTGTGGACGTGGATATCGTATCTCCGGTTGAGCCGGATGAGATTCCTGCTGCTCTGGCACGTCATGTTGCTCGTCGTACCGCCGGCCGCGATGTGCACGTTTGCGTCGGCCC
Source organism: uncultured Collinsella sp. (assembly GCA_900541125.1). Classification (GTDB taxonomy): domain Bacteria; phylum Actinomycetota; class Coriobacteriia; order Coriobacteriales; family Coriobacteriaceae; genus Collinsella. The sequence goes on along the minus strand of UQIK01000012.1, from coordinate 60,633 downwards.
CTCGCGTGACGAACTCGAGGTTTTGATCGATAAGGCCGATGTTGTTGTCGATGCCATTTTTGGTACCGGGTTCCACGGGAATCTGCGTGCGCCGTTCTCCATCTGGATTCCTACGGTCAATGAATGCGCCGATTGTGTCGTATCCATTGATGTCCCCTCGGGCCTGAATGCCGAGACGGGCGTTGTTGATGACGACTGCATTCGTGCCGAGCATACGGTGACGATGATTGCGCCCAAGATTGGTCTGTATAGCGCTGATGGCCCTGAGTATGCTGGCGATTTGATCTGCGGCAATCTTTACGACCGTCTTAACGAGGTCATCGATGATGTCGACCACGCCGCCGAGATTGTCGAGCCCGGTGACTTAGTTGATTACTTTGCTCCACTACCTACGAATATCGATAAGTATTCCCGTGGCTCTGTGCTTATTGTCGCCGGATCTGCGCAATATCCTGGTGCTGCCATTATGGCGGCCAAGTCTGCAGCTCGCGCGGGTGCTGGTTACGTGGCAGTCGCGGCTCCTGACGCTTGCGCCAATCTTATTCGCATGGCACTTCCTTCGATTCCCGTCTTTGCTATTCCGTCTGATTCCCGCGGCTCCTTTGGCGCCGCTGCGCGCATGACTGTGTGCGAGATTGCAAAGAAGTACAGCTGTGTACTGTGCGGTCCCGGTATGACGACATCTGCCGGCGCTATGCAGGTGGTTTCGGGCTTGCTCGAGCTTGATGTGCCGCTTATCTTGGACGCCGATGCACTCAACTGCCTTGCTAAGATTGCCATTGACGGTATTGATAGTAATCCCGAGATGTATCGTCGCGAGCAGCCGTTGGTTATGACGCCGCACTATCGTGAGCTTTCGCGTCTGGTTGCCGGTGACGAGGTGAACGACCTTGGTACCGCGATTGCGGCCGCGCAGAAGGTTGTCTGGGCTGCAGGCTCCGACAATCTGGTGGTCATTGCCAAGGGGCCGACGACGGCTATCTGTGGCGTTGAGCGTGTGCTGCTGCCGCTCTCGGGTCCGGCTTCTCTGGCAACTGCCGGTTCGGGTGATGTTCTCGCGGGTATTTTGGCCGGCACGCTTGCCACCATGCGCGACGAGATGGATCGTTGGGAGTTGCTGTATTCGTACGCCGTCGCACTTCACAGCTACGCCGGTTTTGCCGCGGCGACGGAGTATGGTGAGAAGAGCGTCATCGCGACCGATCTTATCGACTTGATCGGTCCTGCCATGGAACTGGCGGCAAAGGATGCGCTCGAAGATCTGGGAATCATGGACGAAGGGTCGGATGACTAATCATGAATAAAGCCGATTTGACGCGCTGGTCCTGGGTCGAGATCGACCGCGGGGCGCTCCGTCGCAACACGAGGGCCTATAAGAACTTGCTGAATCCACGTCAGCGCCTGTGCTGCGTGGTCAAGGCCGATGCTTATGGTCATGGAGCTGTTGAGTGCGCCAAGATCATGTATTCGGCCGGTGCCGACATGTTTGCCGTGGCGACGGTTAACGAGGGCGTTGAGCTCCGACAGGGCGGGATTACGAAACCCATCCTCATCCTAAGCGAGCCGCCTATCGAGGCCATTCCGACGTTGCTCGAGTTTGATATCATGCCCTCGGTCTATACGTCTGACTTTGCTCTTGCGTATGGCGAATGTGCCGTCGCGGCGGGCAAAGTGGGCAAGTATCATCTCGCCATCGAGACGGGCATGAATCGTATCGGCGTTCACTACACGCAGGTTGTCGACTTTGTCCGCGGTATAAATTTTCATCGCGGTATTCAGTGCGACGGCGTATTTACGCACTTCGCCACGGCCGATGAACCTTCGGGCTGGGACTACAAGTTGCAGTGCCAGCGCTTTACCGAGGCCGTTCAGGCCATTAAGGATGCGGGTTTTGAGTGCGGTATCGTGCACTGCGCCAACACGCCGTCCTCGATGCTCGACCCCTCGATGCATTTTGATATGATCCGCGCCGGCGTTGGCTTGTATGGCATGCAGCCGTGCGAGCTGAGTGGCCGCGTGATGCAGCTTGATCCCGTTATGAGCGTCCATGCGCGTGTGACGCGCGTGGCACACCCTGCGATGGGTGAGGGCGTGGGCTACGGTTTTACCTACCGCGTACCGCGTACGCGCGTTCAGATCTGCACGCTGCCGATCGGTTATGCCGATGGCCTATCGCGTACGCTTTCCAATCGTATGGATGTGCTGTATCGAGGCGAGCGCGTGCATCAGGTTGGCAATATCTGCATGGACCAGTTTATGGTCGCCATTCAGTCCAACCCGGCACACGAGATTCCCGAGGCCGAGTATGGTGACGAGATGATCATTGTCGGCCGCGATGGCGATGCCGAGATCACTATGGACGAGATGGCCCGACTGTGCGGAACGATTAACTACGAGGTCGCCTGCGGCTTTGGCATGCGTCTCGACAAGGTCTACGTGTAGGAGCCGCTATGGGCGTCATGCACATCCCCGGCCATACCCATCAGGCGCCACGTGAGGTCGCACTCGAGGAAATCGAGGCCGTTCTGGGCGATTGTCACCTCTGCCAGCTCTACCAGTCGCGTCACAATATCGTGTTTGGCGTGGGAAACCCCCGCGCTCGCGTGATGTTTATCGGTGAGGCGCCGGGCCGCAATGAGGATTTGCAGGGCGAGCCCTTTGTGGGGGCGGCAGGCGAGGACCTCAACGGCATTTTGTCGCTGGCGGGGCTCAAACGCGAAGACGTCTACATTGCCAACGTGCTTAAGTGCCGCCCGCCGGGAAACCGCAATCCGCGTCCCGAGGAAGTGCTGGCTTGCTCGCCGTTTTTGCGTGAGCAGATTCGAAGCATCTGGCCTGATATTATCGTGACGCTCGGCAACCCCGCGACGCACTTTGTGCTTAAGACCGAGATTGGCATTACTAAGCTGCGCGGCAGGTTCCACCAGATGGGGCATTTTGTAGTAATGCCCACTTTTCATCCGGCAGCAGCGCTGCGCAATCCGGCGTGGCAGGAGCTACTGGAGGAAGACTTTAAGATGCTGGGCGATTATCTGGAGCGACATCCCGCACCAGAGGACGCCTCGGAATAATAAGGAGCATATATGTCCCTGGAGCGCCTGGGGGTAGGTACTTACAAAACGACTTGCGCTGCCGATACGGAGTACTTTGGCGAGCTAATTGCACCGTGCCTTGAGGACGGCGATGTGCTCATCCTGACCGGTGGCCTGGGAGTGGGCAAAACTCACTTTACCAAGGGCGTCTCGCGCGGGCTGGGCGATGGGCATATGGTTACGAGTCCTACGTTTGCGCTCATGGCCGTTCACGATCAAGGTCGTATTCCGCTGTTTCACTTTGATCTATACCGCCTGGAGCATGCCTACGAGCTCGAGGATACGGGCATTTTCGATGTGCTGGGCTATGAGGGTGCTTGCCTGCTGGAATGGGGCGAACAATTCCAGGACGAGCTGACGGATGAGTATCTTTCGGTGACGCTCAAGCGTGATGAGGGCGACAGCGATGTGCGAACGATAACGCTTGAGGCGCACGGTGACCGCGCAATGGAGCTTTCCCATTTGATTGATAAGGCTGTACAAGATGAGCTTGCATAACGACAACGCGCTGGTGGTGGCGCTCGATACCTCGACCGACATGCTTGCCTGCGCGGCAAGCTGGATTGATGGGCAGACGGGCGAGACGAAGCTCGTGAGCGGCGACCACATGTGTCGCCGTCACGCCAACGTTGAGCTCGTGAATACCGTTGATGGCGTGCTGGCTCAAACCGGTCTGGATCGCAGCGATGTTGGTTGCTACGTGGTCGGCCGCGGTCCGGGGTCGTTTACGGGTGTGCGCATCGGCATCTCCACTGCCAAGGGCCTCGCACGTGGTGCCAATGTTCCGCTGCTGGGCGTGTCGACGCTCGACGCTTGCGCTTGGACGGCGTGGAAGGCTGGCGTGCGCGGCAAGCTTGGTATCTTGGCCGATGCTATGCGCGGTGAGGTATATCCGGCGCTGTATATGCTGGTCGATGAGGGCCCCGAGCGTCAATTTGAGCGCGAACACGTGGTCAAGGCCGCCGTGGCGCTCGATGAGTGGCGCCAAGCAGCGGACTGGGACCAGGTTCAGCTGACCGGTGACGGTCTCGTGCGCTATGGCAAGCTGCTGGGTGAGGACGAGACCGCCCGCTGCGTGGAGTGCGACCTGTGGTGGCCTTCGGGCGAGGGCTTGCTGCTCGCGCACGCTGCGGGTGACGGCGATCCGGCCCGCGTCCTGCCGATTTACACGCGCCTTTCGGATGCCGAGGAAAACGAGCGCAAGCGTCTTGGTCTTGCTGAGAGTGCACAGAGCGAAATTACGGGCGTTGCCGATGAGCTCGCCGGTCGTCATCTGCAGTTCCGTCCCATGGGCGCGGCGGATGCCGAGGGCGCGAGCGCGCTGGAGGCTGCCTGCTTTGAAGGTGCCGGACACGAGGCGTGGACGCCGGGCATGTTCCTGTCCGAACTGGGCGAGGACGTCGCTGCGCCGCGTAGTTGGTGGGTGGCACACGACGATGGCAAGCTGCTGGGCCTTGCCGGCGGTATGGTCGTGGACGGTGATGTGCAGATTCTGGATGTCGCCGTCGACCCGGCACATCGCCGTGAGGGCATTGCCCGCAAGCTGCTGTCGCACGTGAGCTATGATGCCCAGATGCTCGGCTGCACCACGGCTTCGCTCGAGGTTGAGGACGGCAATGAGGGCGCGATCGCGCTCTATAACGCTCTGGGCTTTACCGAGGCTGGCCGTCGCCGCGGCTACTATGGTGCCGGCAAGGATGCCATCGTCATGACGGCCCCGCTGCCCCTCGTGCTTCCGGTCGACAATGCTTCGCCCGAGCCGACGGCGGCAGAGCAGCGCGTATGGCCGCTGCCTGCGCCCGGGCGCTCCGAGGGGGAGCGTGCCGAAATTGAGCGCCGCCGCCTAGTGCTCGCTATCGAGAGTTCCTGCGACGAGACGGCCGTGGCGATTATCGATGCGGATGGCAATATGCTGGCCAACCAGGTGTCGACACAGATTGATTTCCATGCCCGTTTTGGCGGCGTGGTGCCCGAAATCGCCTCGCGCAAGCACGTTGAGGTGATTGTGAGTGTCGTGGATGCGGCGCTCGAGGATGCCGCAGCATCGCTGGGCCTTACGGGCGGAGCCATTGCCCCCAGCGAGCTTGCCGCCGTGGGCGTGACACAGGGTCCGGGCCTGGTGGGCGCGCTCGTGGTTGGCGTCGCCTTCGCCAAGGGCTTTGCCTACGCTGCCGGCAAGCCGCTCGTGTGCGTCAATCATCTTGAGGGTCATCTGTTTGCCAACCTGCTGGCGCAACCCGACCTCAAACCGCCGTTTATCTTCACGCTTGTCTCGGGCGGGCACACCATGCTCGTGCACGTGAAGGCGTGGGGCGACTACGAGGTGCTCGGTGAGACGCTCGACGACGCTGTGGGCGAGGCCTTCGACAAGGTAGCCAAGGCATTGGGTCTGGGCTATCCCGGTGGCCCCATCATTTCCAAGCTGGCCGAGACGGGCAACCCCAAGGCGATCGATTTCCCCCGTGCGCTTAACAGCAGAGGAGACTATCGCTTCTCGCTTTCGGGCCTTAAAACCGCTGTGACGCTCTACATTGAACAGGAGACCAAGGCCGGGCGCACGATTCACCTGCCCGATCTGGCAGCTTCGTTTGAGGCAGCTGTCTTTGACGTGCAGTACAAGAAGGCCAAAAACGCATTGCACGCTACCGGATGCAAGGAATACTGCATCGGTGGCGGCGTCTCGGCCAACCCGCATCTGCGCGAGATGATGATCAAGAAGCTTGGGCGTCAGGGGATTCGCGTAACGGTGCCGCCCTTGTCTGCCTGTACCGATAACGCAGCCATGATTGCGGAGGTCGCTCGCCGTAAATTCGACCGAGGTGAAATCTCGCCGTTCGACGTCGACGCCGATCCAAACATGACGCTGTAGTCGTACGGGTGCGGTCCCCGACGCTGCCCGGGCGCCAGCGGCCGCATATGAACTTTCCTGCTCTACAGTCCTGCTCACGACGGAGGCCACATTAAGTGGCCTCCTGTTCGTGCGGAACTCGCGATAAAGTTCATATGCGGCCGCTGGCGCCCGGGCAGCGCCGGGGACCTTTCTGTACCGATGCGGCTTCTGAGCCGGATTGGCGTCGACAACGTCCGGCAAGGTTAGCCAGCTGCGTCGAATTTCCGGCGTGCTTTAGCTGAAAGAAAAAGATGGTGTGCGGAGCTTTGCTCCGCATTTGGGATGGGAGCCCCTCGGGAGCGGGCGGGCGTATACAAGGTTTATCGCGAGTTCCGCACGAGCCGGAGAGCACTTAATGTGCTCTCCGTGCGAGCAGGACTGTAGAGCAGGAAACCTTGTATACGCCCGCCCGCTCCCGAGGGGCATCTCTCATGCAAAAACTGTCGTGGGGTAAAGTCCGAGGTCAGTGGCGTTTTATACCGAGAAATTCAAAAAAGTCGAAAATTCATTACAAATTTGCGTTGACTTTAGGTAACTAAAGTTTCATACTCCTTTTCAACCACTGGGGGATGTGAACACGCACGGATCGTTCACATCATGATTGAAGAGGATTTCTTAGACATGTTCACGCATCAGCTAAACATTATCAGCGTAGTAATTATCTGATGCGGGTTAGCACATACAGCTAGCCCGTACGATAACGGGCGGCTGATAAAGATGAGGGCCGTCGAGCGCAACCGACGGCCCTCATTTTTTATGTCTAGGAAGTTCTTTTTAGAGGAGGAAATGTAATGAACGGAGTTTTGCTCATGGTTGTGGCCGCGGCGGTGCTCGCCTGCGGCTATCTGGGCTACGGCCGCTGGCTGGCCAACAAGTGGGGCGTTGACAAAGAGGCCCTCACGCCGGCCAAGCGCATGAAGGACGGCAAGAGCTTCTCGCCCGTCTCCGCCTTCACCGCGTTCTCGCACCAGTTCAGCTCGATCTGCGGTGCTGGCCCTGTCACGGGTACGATCGTCGCCATGGCCTTTGGCTGGCTGCCCGTCGTGCTCTGGGTCCTCGTCGGCGGCATCTTCTTTGGTGCCGTCCACGACTTTGGTGCCCTGTACGCTTCGATGAAGAACAACGGCAAGTCGCTCGCTCAGCTCATCGAGAAGTACATCGGCAAGACCGGCCGTCGCCTGTTCCTGCTGTTCTGCTGGCTGTTCTGCATCATCGTCATCGCCGCTTTCACCGACATGGTCTGCAAGACGTTCATGTTCACTCCGGCCGTTGACGCTTCTGGTGCTGCTACCGGTGCCGTCGACTTCACCAAGTCCTATGCCGCTGGCTGCGCTGGCACCATTTCCATCCTGTTCACCTTCGTCGCCATGGCCTTTGGTTGGGCCCAGAAGAAGTTCAACCTCACCGGCGCTGCCGAGTTCGTCACCGGCGTGGTGCTCATGGTCCTCATGTTTGCCGTCGGCATGCAGTTCCCGGTCTACCTGGACAAGTTCCAGTGGTTCGCTGTCGTCATGGTCTACCTGGTCTTCGCTGGCGCCATGCCCATCCAGATGCTCAAGACCCCTCGCGACTACCTCACTTCCATCATGATGATCGTCATGATCGTCTGCGCCGTCCTCGGTATCGTCGTCCTGGGCGCTAACGGCCAGGCCACCATCACCGCTCCGGTCTTCACCGGCTTTAGCAATGCCTCGGGCATGATGTTCCCGGTCCTGTTCGTCTCCGTCGCTTGCGGTGCTCTCTCCGGTTTCCACAGCCTCGTTTCTTCCGGCACCTCTTCCAAGCAGGTCGAGAAGGAGCAGGACGCCGTCAAGGTCGGTTACGGCGCCATGATCGTCGAGTCCTTCGTCGGCATCCTTGCCATCATCGTCGCCGGCATCATGTTCTCCGACATGAACACCGCCGGTACCGGCGCCCTCAATGCTGGTGTCGCTTCCACCCCGTTCCAGATCTTCGCCGCTGGCATCTCCCGCGGCATGCAGGCCTTCGGTGTTGACGGCACGCTCGCTACTGTCTTCATGACCATGAACGTCTCCGCTCTGGCCCTGACCTCGCTCGATGCCGTCGCCCGCATCGCCCGCACCTCGTTCTCCGAGTTCTTTGCCCAGACCAACGACGCCCTGGCCATCGAGTCCAAGGCTGGCTACATGAAGGTCCTCGGCAACCCCTGGTTCGCCACGGTCGTTACCCTGCTTCCCGGTCTCGCCCTCGCTTTTGGTGGCTATGCCAACATCTGGCCGCTCTTTGGTGCTTCCAACCAGCTGCTCGGCGGTATGACCATGATCACCCTCGCCGTGTTCTGCAAGTGCACCGGCCGCAAGGGCTGGATGCTCTACGTGCCCGTCGCCTTCCTGCTCTGCTGCACCTTCACCTCGCTGGTCCAGAGCGCCATGGGCTGCATGACCGCCGTCCAGGCCTATGGCTTCTTCGGCACCATCCCGGCTACCGCTACCACGGCTGCTGTCTCCGTCGCCGCTACCAAGGGCCTGCAGCTCGTCTTCGCCGTCCTGCTGATGGTCCTGGGCCTCATCGTTGCCGTCAACTGCCTCAAGGAGTTCTTCGGTAAGGAGGCCGGTTCCATGCCCGACGAGGAGCCCGAGTGGTCCGAGATGGGCAAGGCCGAGTACGGCCGCGCCGCTGCCGCTGAGGCTCCTGCCGACGCCGAGGCCGCCAAGGCTTAGTCGACCTGACGAGTTGAACGTCACATCTATATGACTCGGAAAGACCGGGTCCGCGACTTCGCGGGCTCGGTCCTTTTTTCATGCAAAAGCGGGTGACGCTCGAGTGTTCTCGCAGATGTTTTGCGTGGATAAGGGCGCGCGTTGTACCATATAGACGTATATGTGTGCATATGAAAGGGGCCCCGTGGCCAAGACGGTATATTCCGATAACCAAAATAATGTCGATGCCCTGGCTGAGCGTCTGAGCAGCCAGACGTCGCTTTCTGCCGAGCGTGCCAAGCTGATTGCCTACGACCTGCTCTGCCGCAAGGCGCTCAAGATTAAGTCGAGTGCGCTGGCGCAAATTTTTCGCTCCGTCGATAAGGAATGTGACACCAAGGCGATGCGCGATGAGCTTATCGCGGCAAATATCGTGACAAAGATCGAGGGTAGCGGCATTAACGGGCGCCCGGCGTTCTATACCATCAATGCCGAGATCAGCGATGTCCAGGAACAACCTACCGAGTCCGTCGAAGACTTTGTCGTCGAGGATTCTGCTGACGTGCCTGCTGTGGAAGAAGTTGCTCCGCGCGAGCATGTCGATACCGATGAGTTGCTCGATGAGAACGTCGTGCGTGCCTTTACGGCCAAGGCAGGACGCGGCGGTTTTGGTGGGGGTGGCAAGCGCGATGCGCAGCGCCGCGCCCAGCAGGAGCGCTTCCGTCGCGCCGTTGCTCAAAAGGGTGAGACGGATGCTGAGGCCGTCGAGGAAAAGTCTGTCGGGATGAAGGAGCCGACTCGCACTCAAGAGCATGCTGAGATCCAGGAGCCCGAGCGTCGCCGCGGTGCCCACTTTAAGGCCGAGCAGCGAGGTATTGCATGCGAGGTCCAGGATTCCGTCGAGGCTGCTGACGCGTCCGATGAACCGGTCAAGAAGGCTCCGGGTTCGTGTCGTCCCGGCCGCGGTTTTGCGGGACGCGCGTATCCCGTAAAGCATCAGGAGAAGGGCGAGTCGGTTTCGACCACCCAGGTCGAGAAGGCCGTTGAGCCGGCGGCTCGCGAGCAGAAGCCTGTTGAGCCGCAGCTTGAGGTTGATGCCGAGGCCAAGGGCCAGCAGCCTACTGATGAGCAGGCGGAGCAGGGCGCGTCGAGCAAGCCTCGCCGCCGTCGCCATCGTGGGGGCCGCAGTTCCCATGCCGAGACTGCAGCCGAGAAGATCACGCCGCAGGACGAGGATGCGAAGGTCGAGGTTTCTTCGGGGCAGCCTAAGCGCCAGCCGGCGAAGGAGAGCAAGTCCGATCGTCCGCAGAAGCAGGCGCCTATGCCGAAGCGCGAGCGCAATTCCCAAGGCGATTCTAAGCGCAAGTCTCAGAAGAAGCCGGAGTCTACCGCAGCAGATACTGCTGCCCAGCAGCCCAAGTCGGCAGTCCACGGCGAGGTCTCGGCGTTTGCCCTTGCCCGCGTTTTAGGCAGGCAGCTGCTCAAAGTTGTCCCTACGCCTACGGCGCTCTCTAAGATCAAGGAGCAGCAGACACAGATCGTAAAGGTCGAGGGCAAGGACGGTAAAAAGGCTCCGCAGCGCACTCAGCACAACGAGATGTCCAACCGCAAGATTGCCGAGGAAATCGCAATCATCCAGGCTTGGATCGAGCAGAACCGAGGTGCCGATACGCCGGTTGCCTCGCGCCGCCAGCGTGCCTACCAGATCTTTAACGACGAGAAGGCTTTTGACGGCAAGCACGGTGAGCGCCTGATCAGACGTATGACCGAAAAGGGCATCAGCATGCAGGCGATCAAGGTCGCCCCCAATCGCCCCGTGCACTTTACGGGCTTCTTTACGCTGGGTGCCGACAAGCCGTTCATTATGGTCGAGAACCTGGATACCTATGACGAGATCGTCAAGCTCCTGCGCGGACGCAAACATGCCAAGCTCTTTGGTACCAAGGTGGGCGGCGTGATTTTTGGCGGCGGCTGCAAGGCGAGCGTCTCGCACGCACTGGATGATTATCTGGCCGAGATTGGCTATCGCTTTAACTACGTCTACTACGTGGGCGATATCGATCGCGAGGGCGCGCGCATCGTCGAACAGGCTCGCAATGCCAATGTGGTTGAGATTCGCCTGCATGCCGGCATGTACCGCGCCATGCTCGCCGAGCATAAGCGTCGCGTGAAGGCCGGCGGCGAGTGCGAGCCCGCGGCTGCCAACCAGGGCGTGCCGCAGAACCTGGCAGCGACGATCAAGGATCTGCCCATGGTTACGCGCGTGCAGTTCCGCAACGTGCTACGTGAAGGCGGGCGCATTCCGCAGGAGATCCTGATGACCGCAGACTATCGGGATGGCGACTCGGGAAGCTTCGACCGCATGCTGAACAACTAGATTCCGCCGGCCCCGGGAGAGCGGGGACACCGGCTTAGGTTTCCTGCTCTACAGTCCTGCTCACGACGGAGGCCACATTAAGTGGCCTCCTGTTCGTGCGGAACTCGCGATAAACCTAAGCCGGTGTCCCCGCTCTCCCGGGGCCTGTGGTTACTTGGTTGTTGCATGCGGCTCGCTTTTCGGAACAGGGCTGATATTTCTTGATGTAAGGCGCTCTTGGTCGTTATGGGCCTGGGGCGCCGCTCTTTTGGAAGTGGATTTTTGGGATATGCCTGAAAAACTACTTCAACTTCTCGTCCTGCAGAGAAGTTGTGGCCGGCACTTTAGGAACGTCCCTAAGTGCCGGTTCCTAAGTGTCGGTTTGGCTGGAAAGTTTAGATGCGGGGAGCCCGTTGCTGGTATGGGACGGAGGGATTCCGCGTCCGCCTTTTCGGCGGCCGCGCCCCGCTGCGTCGCTTCGCTCCTTGCGTGCTGCGCTGGAAAACGCTTCGCGTTTCCTCAGCTCCGCACCCTTGCGGGTTCGAATCCCTCCGCTTGCCCACAAGAAAGCGCTCCAGGTTCATAAGGGCCTGGAGCGCTGTGTTCTTAAGGGCTGGGACGGAGGGATTCGAACCCCCAACAGCCGGCACCAAAAACCGGAGTTCTACCGTTGAACTACGTCCCAATGTGTGGTGTTGCCCAAAAGCAACTCGTTTAGTTTACCTAATCTGCGAGGGCATCGCAAACGCCATCGAGCAGGCGTACGGCGAGTGTCTGCGCATCGCTGGCCGTGAAGGTGCCGTTGTAGCGCGTCATGCCCGTGAGCTCAATGCGAATGCGTGCCGGCTTCTGCTGCGCGGCGACATTGGCAGTGCGGATGCGCTGGGCCAGGTTGTGGCACTCGGCGAGGGCAATCGTGGCGCGCGGTGCGGCGTCGGCGGGCAGCTCGTCGCTTGCAATCTCGAGCACCAGGTCAACGTCGGTTGGGACCTCGGAGTCGCAGAGCATCATGCCGCTGTTGTCGGTCGTTGCCGTGGCGATATTCCACATGCGCGACGCAACACTGCGTGCGATGGGGTCCTCGCCGATAACGGCAATCTGGAAGCGCTCGAGCACGTTGGCGGCGCGAGCAAAACCGATACGGGATTCGGCTTCGGTGACCGAGGGCTTGCCCTCCCACACATGGTGCAGGCGGTTGATGTAGGCGTAGGTGTCCTGGAAGGCCATGCCGTCGGCAAACAGGCCGACATTTTCCTGGAACTGCTGCAGGGCGGCCTCGGTATGCGGACCAAAGTAGCCGTCGTCTTCGCCACAGGCAAAGCCCAAAACGTTGAGAGCGCGCTGCAGGGCCTGCACATCGGCGCCATGGAAATTGGGCATGCGCAGATAGAGGGTGCGGTCGCCCAGCTTATACGAAGCGTCTACAAGGGCGCTCCAGCAGGGGATATCGACGGCATGACCGGCAGCAAGGCCGCTGTCGAGCCTGAAGGTGCTGACGGCCTGCTCAGTGGTGGCTCCAAAGTACTTGTCGGTGACTTCGGCGGCATCAATCGTGTAGCCGAGCTGCAGGAGACGAGACTGCACGTCCTCGACGGCTGCTCCTTGCATGCCCGTTGTAATAGGTTCCATGAACGAACCCCTTTCGGCGTACCATTCGTACTATTTGAGCGTCTGTCGGATAGACAACGCAAAGGGATGCATAAACATGCACTCAACAGTGTAGCAAGTTGTGCCTAAATACGCTGCTGACAGGTTTTATAACCCCCGTTAGTTAAGGCGCTCCACAAAGAAATCTGCCATGGAGAGGAACAGCTCGCGTGCGTGCGGATCAAGCTCAACGTTCTCGATGGCCGCTTTGGCCTTAGCGGTCAGGTCGAGCGCGTAAGTGTGGGCGTAATCGATGGAGCCGGTCTCTTGGAAGATCTCCACGGCGCGTGCGAGCTGCGCGGGATCATCGGTGCCCGAGGAAAGAATCGCCTCGACCTCGTCGTGGTAGCGTTCATCAGAGAGGGCATGTACGGCGACAAGCGTGCGCTTGCCCTCGGTGATGTCGGTGCGGAAGTCCTTGTTGGCGGCTTCCTTAGTGCCGACAAGGTTGAGCAGGTCGTCCTGAATCTGAAAGGCAAGGCCCGTGTGCAGGCCAAAGGCGCGCAGCGCTTCGATTTGCTTATCGCTGCCGCCGCCGATAATGGCTCCGGCGGCAAGCGGCGTGGCTCCGCTGTAAAACGCGGTCTTGTGCGTCGCCATGTCCAGGTAGTCATCAACCGAGATATCAAAGCGCCCGTCACGGACCCAACCCAGGTCGAGTGCTTGACCCTCGATGGTGCGGACGATCATCTCGGTAAGCTCGTGGAGCACGCGCAGCTTCACGTCGGACTCCAGCGTGGGGTCGTCGAGAACCGTCTTGGTGACCATGGTGAGCGCCAGGTCGCCACAATTGATGGCAAGGCCCGTGCCCTCGGTAAGGTGCATGCAGGGCTTGCCTCGACGAAGCTGTCCGTTGTCGGCGATGTCGTCGTGGATCAGCGCGCCCGACTGGAAATGCTCGATGGCTGCCGCGGCGCTGCGGGCGCTCTCAAAGCTGCCGCCCACTGCGGTTGCGGCGAGCATACAGATAAGCGGGCGGTGGCGCTTGCCGGCGTTGGCCGTAAAAGCCGAGAGCGGCGCATACAGGTAGCGCTCGATATCGGCAGAGGTCGCCTGTCCGTCAAAGAACGTGGCCAGATAGTCGTTAATCTGGTCAAAGTGCTGGGCTAAAAAGCTGGTAAACGGACTGGACACGGGTTCTCGCATTCTTTCTTGGGTTACATCGTTGCGGTGTGCAGATACCATATTGCCACATTGGAGTTGCCGGCGCGTCTGTTTTGGCGATTTGGAGAAACGGGACGCGTGCGCGTGCCGGCTGCTTATATAAGCCTAAAGTGCTCGAGCGCCTTGACGACGCCATCTTTGTCGACCGAGTCGGTGATGTAGTCGGCGCGCTTTTTGAGATAGTCTGGCGCATTGCCCATGGCGATACCGACATCGACGGCGTTCATCAGCGAGACGTCATTGCTGGCGTCGCCGATGCCGTATACGGTTCCATGGTGGGGATCGAGGGCGTCGAGTACAGACTGGATGCCCCCGCGCTTCGTGCATTCGCGGGGCGAGATTTCGGTTACCTCGAGTTCGAGCTCGTTAAAGCACAACAACGGCTCAAGTGCCTTATCTTGAGCGATGTGGTTGGCGAGCGATGTAGACATCAAGATCTTGTAGGCACTGTAATGTTGCAGCTGCGTGACTGCGTCGCCCAGGGTGCGCGCGTATCCGGGAGCATCGGGGGCATCGGCACTCATGCGCACGACGCCGTTGAGACCCTCAAAGCGGATGACCTCGCCCGATTGCTCAAGGTAGGGGGCAAGACGCTGCAGCATACTGGGCGTCATCGACAGATCGCGAACTGCGTGTCCGTTGATCTCGGCGTAACCGCCCGCAAGACAGACGATGCCGGTCCAGGGCAGCTCAAGAAGTTTGGGGTGGATGCAGCTCAGGGTGCGTCCCGTGCAGATAAAGGCCATGTTGCCGTTGGCGACAAACTCGCGGATTGCCTGCGAAACCGCCTCGTTGGGATAGGGGGAGAGGTCCCGCTCGTCTTCGGGAAGGTCTTGGGCGAGCCTGGGGTCTTGCCAGGCGAGCGTTCCGTCGATATCGAAGAAGCAGATATCGCCGTGCTTGTGGGTTGGGCTGGCGACAGGGGAGGCCGAGGCGGTGGGCACAAATCCCGGCTCGAGGCCCATGATCTGGTCAAAATGCTCTTTAACGCGGGGAACGGAGATGCCGATGACCACCTGGGCGGTCTTGCCCGTAATGATGAGGCCTTTGGCGCCCGCCGCGACAAACGACGCGTTATCTGCAACGATGGAAGGGTCTGCGACCTCGACGCGCAGGCGCGTGGCGCAGTTGGTTGCGCCCGCAATATTGCCAACGCCACCTAAAAGCTGAATTACCCGCTCAGCGAGGACGTGATCTTGATCGGATTGACTATTGACCTCGTCATTGGGAGATTGCTCTTTGGCAAAGCCGCTTTCCGTTAAACGATCGATTGCCGCGCGATTGGCGACATGATCCTCGCGGCCCGGCGTCTTAAGGTCATAGATCAAGATGAGTGCTCGAAAACTCACAAAAAAGATGAGGCTAAAGGCAAGGCCGATACCGAGCGCCAAAAGATAGGCACCGGCATGCATGCGCATGAGCGGAATAAAGTTGAAGGCTGCCATCTCCATGAGGCCGCCCGAGAAGATGCCGACGATGCCAAAGAGATTCATGGTTGTGGCAAGGCAAGACGATAGGACGGCGTAGAGCAAAAAGAGCCCGGGGTGGGTGAACATAAAGAGAAACTCGAGTGGCTCGGTAACGCCGCAAACCACCGAGGCGATGATGGCGGGAACAAGGATGACCCTGAGGCCGGCGCGGCGCTCAGGTTTTGCGGTGGAGTAGAACGCGGCTGCGATGGCAGGAAGGCCAAAGAGCTTGACCCAGCCAGTGGCGGTAAAACCGGCCCACGGCGCAAGCTCATTAAGGGGGCGCGTGCTATGGGAGAGGATGGGGAGCAAGCTGCTCCACGTGGCGTAGATGCCGTCGTTAATGACCAGGTTGTCGTAGTAGATCGGCATGTAGAGCAGGTGGTGCAGGCCAAAGGGCTCGAGTGCTCGTTCTAAAAAGACAAAGATGCCCACGCCAAAGGGACCGACGCCTGCAAGCGCGTGACGCAGCGTATCAGTTACATCGTATACGTAGGGCACGATGGCGGCCGAGATAGCGGCAAGGGCAAACACGGCAAAAAAGCTGATGAGGTAGACCAGCGAGGAGCCCGAGAAGGTGCCGAGCCAATCGGGAACCTTGGCATCGTAGAAGCGGTCATGGATGGCGACGACGGTTGCCGATACCGCCAGCGGGCCGATAATGCCGGTGTCGAGCGTCTTGATGCCGTCGATGATGGTGATGCCGCTAGCGGAGGTCAAAGACGACGGGTACTTAAGTCCAAGATTGTCTCCGCTCAGCTTAATGATTTCGCTCAAAAAGAAGCAATAGGCAAAATAGGCCACGAGTGCCTCGAGGCAGCAACGTGCCGGTTGCTTTTGGGCAAGGCCGATGGGCAGCGCTACGGCAAAAAGGAGCGGAAGGCGCTTAAAGACCGTCCACGAGCCGCGCTGGATGATGGTCCAAAAAACGTACCAAGGGGTTCCGTATACGGCGAGATCGCCGACGATGTCCGCAGTCGTTGCGAGAGCGGAGACGCCGACCATGAGGCCTGATATAGAAAACAGCATGGCGGGCGCGAACATTGCCCCGCCAAAGCGTTGGATTTTTTGCAGCATGTTCTGCCTTCCGAATATCGAGGCGCGTTGCGCGTGGGGAAACGTTTAAACAATGGATTCATTGTAGAGGACCAGACGATTGTCGTACCGGCAGTTTTGAGCGAAACCGATTTGGGCATGACAGAAACCGTCAACGGTTAAATCCTGTCGCTTTACCGATATTCGGTTTAAACAACTTTAAGAAATGCTATCGTGCCTAGCCGGAAATGAATAATGTAGAGGTGAAACAATGCCAAAAGCGATATACGAAGGAATCTACCGAGAAATACGCTCGCGCATCATTAATGGGACCTATGCGTTTCAGGAGATGCTGCCAACCGAAGCCGAGCTGACCGCGGAGTTCGGATGCACTCGCAATACCGTCCGTCGCGCCTTGGGTATGCTGGCCGACGGGATGTTTGTGCAGCCCATACACGGCAAGGGCGTGCGCGTTATTTGGCTTAAGGGCGAAACCGACATGTTGGGCGCACTCGAAGAGGTTGAGTCGTTTGGCGAGTTTGCAAAGCGCAACAATGCCGTTGCATCGACGGACGTTAAGTCTTTTGAACATCTGGTCTGCACCGAGCAACTCTCTCGTCACCTGGGCTTTAAGGTGGGCGAGGAGTTGATTCGCGTGGTGCGCGTCCGTAGCCTTAACGGTAGCGCTCGCCAGGTGGACCACGGCTATTTTCTGGAGTCGATCGCCAAAGGCCTGACGCCCGAGATCGCCGCAAAGTCAATTTACGACTATCTGGAGCACAAACGCGGCGTCAAAGTGATGGCGAGTCGCCGTACAGTGAGCGTCGAGCTTGCCAACGATGAGGACTGCAGCTATCTTGACCTTGGTAAGTACAACTGTGTCGCCGTCATGGAGAGCCAGTCGTACACCTCGGACGGCATCTTGTTCGAGGTCACGCATGCCCGCACGCATCCCGAGATCTTCCACTACCGCGTCAACTCCAAGCGATAACCGGCCAGCTCGCAGCCTGACGAGACTCATGCCCTCAAAGAGAAAACGCCCGGTCAAACCGACGATGCATCGGCTTGACCGGGCGTTTTCTCTGCATTCGATAACAAATAATTGTTTATACAAAACTTGTCAAGTATCAAGTTGAAATTACCGTTCACCGAAGTTTTTCTACCGCTCTAGTAATACTTGTTCAAACAACTAGCCAAATAGCGTATCGTACAAATCAGCAAAAGGGGCAAAGTCCCCGAGCCAATCTCCGAAGGCGGCGGCAAAGGGTGCCGCCACGGTGTGAAAGGGTGGATTGTAATGAAGAACGAAATGAGCAGAAGGCAGTTCCTGGGCTTTGCTGGTTCCGCGGCTGCGGTTCTTGGTCTGGGTCTCGTGGGTTGCGGCGGTTCTGCCGGCTCCGGCTCCTCTGCTTCTGGTGACGCTGCCGAGGTCTACTTCCTCCAATTCAAGCCCGAGGTCGACAAGGAGTGGAAGGAGATCGCCAAGGCCTATAAGAAGGAGAAGGGCGTCGAGGTCAAGATCGTGACCGCCGCCTCCAACACCTACGAGGAGAAGCTCAAGTCCGAGATGTCCAAGAGCTCCGCTCCGACCCTGTTCCAGGTCAACGGCCCCACCGGTCTTAAGAACTGGAAGGATTACTGCGCCGACCTGTCCGATACCAAGCTCCGCGGTGAGCTCATTGACGACTCCCTGGCTCTGCAGTCCGATGGCAAGGATCTGGGTATCGACTGGGTCCAGGAGAGCTACGGCATCATCTACAACAAGCAGCTGCTCGAGAAGGCTGGCTACAAGGCCGAGGACATCAACTCCTTCGACAAGCTGAAGGCTTGTGCCGACGACATCCAGGCCCGCAAGGACGAGCTTGGTGTTGAGGGTGCCTTCACTTCCGCCGGCATGGACGACTCCTCTAGCTGGCGCTACACCACCCACCTCGCCAACCTCCCGCTCTACTACGAGTTCGAGAAGGAGCACAACCAGGAGGACGACGAGATCAAGGGCGAGTATCTCGACAACTTCAAGCAGATTTTCGACCTGTACATCACCGACTCCACCTGCGATCCTTCGCAGCTTGCCTCCAAGACCGGCGACGACGCCACCAACGAGTTCGCAACCGGCAAGGCCGTCTTCTATCAGAACGGTTCTTGGGCCTACGCTGACCTCACCAAGGCCGGCATGACCGACGATCAGATTGGCATGATGCCCATCTACATCGGTGTCGACGGCGAGGAGAACCAGGGCCTGTGCTCCGGCGGCGAGAACTACTGGTGCGTCAGCTCCCAGGCTTCCGAGGATGCCCAGAAGGCCACCGAGGACTTCATGTATTGGTGCGTCACTTCTGACACCGCCACCAGCATCATCGCTGACAAGATGGGTCTGACTGCCCCGTTCAAGAGCGCTAAGGAGACCACCAACGTCTTCTCGCAGCAGGCCGTTGCCATGGCCAAGGACGGCAAGAAGACCGTCGCTTGGGACTTCGTCTACATCCCCTCTGAGGAGTGGAAGAAGAACCTCAAGCAGGCTCTGATTGCCTATGCTGCCGACAACAGCAAGTGGGACGGCGTCAAGAACGCCTTCGTCGATGGCTGGAAGACCGAGAAGGCTGCTTCCGAGTAAGCAGTTGCTGCCCAAGCTATCTGATTAGCGACAGGGGGCGGGCAGACGTTGGTTTGCCCGCCCCCTGCATATTGAAAGGACCCTTCTATGGGCAAAGCACTCAAGCGCTGGTGGCCGCTCTTTATGCTGCCCACGTGTCTGGCGTTTATGATCGGGTTCGTGATCCCCTTTATCCAGGGTTTCTATCTCTCGTTCTGCCAGTTTATTACCATCAACAACACGCACTTTGTCGGTATCGAGAACTACGTGCGCGCACTGTCCGATCCGCAGTTTGCCACGTCGTTCTTCTTTACCGTGGCGTTTGCCTTCCTGTCGACGGTGCTCATCAACGTAATCGCCCTCGCCATCGCGCAGGCGCTCACCCGCAAAGCGCTCAAGGGCACCAACATCTTCCGTACGATCTTCTTTATGCCTAACCTGATCGGCGGCATCGTGCTGGGCTACATCTGGCAGATTCTGATCAACTGCCTGCTCTCCAACGTGGGCGCCCAGCTCATCGCCCTTAACTCTGCTGCTGGCTTCTGGGGCCTTATCATCCTGACCCTGTGGCAGCAGGTCGGCTACATGATGATCATCTACATCGCTGGTCTGCAGTCCATTCCGCCCGACTACATCGAGGCCGCCAAGGTCGACGGTGCCACGGCATGGCAGACGTTTTGGAAGGTTAAGATCCCTAACCTGATGCCGACCATCACCATCTGCCTGTTCCTGTCCATCACCAACGGCTTTAAGCTGTTCGACCAGAACCTCGCCCTTACCGGCGGCGCCCCCGCGCACTCCACCGAGATGCTCGCCCTGAACATCTACAACACGTTCTATTCGCGTGCCGGTATCGCATGGCAGGGCATCGGTCAGGCCAAGGCGGTTATCTTCTGCATCCTGGTCGTAGCCATCTCCATGATTCAGCTTAAGGCCACGAGGTCCAAGGAGGTGCAGCAGTAATGAAACGCGATAAGGTTATCAACCGCGCGCTCTCGATTTTCTTTACGATTCTGTCGCTCGCGTGGATCTACCCCGTGTTCATGATTGCGCTCAATTCCTTTAAAAAGGCAACTGCAATCAGCACCACCACGGCATTCGATCTGCTCACGCCCGAGACGTTCAACGGCCTCGCAAACTACATGCATGCCCTTAACGAGCAGGGCTTTGCCTCGGCATTTATGTACTCGCTCATCATCACGGTCACGTCGGTCGTGCTGATTCTGGTGTGCTGCTCCATGTGTGCTTGGTACGTAGTGCGCGTCAACAGCAAGATCTCGAACTTCTTCTATTACCTGTTCGTCTTCTCGATGGTCGTGCCCTTCCAGATGCTCATGTTCACGCTGTCCAATTTGGCGGACCGCATCGGCTTCAACACGCCGTTCAACATCTGCTTTATCTACCTCGGCTTTGGCGCGGGCCTGGCGGTCTTTATGTTCGCCGGCTTTGTAAAGAACATTCCGCTCGAGATCGAAGAGGCGGCCATGATCGACGGCTGCAACCCGGTCCAGGTGTTCTTTAAGATCGTCCTTCCCATCATGAAGCCCACCTATCTTTCGGTCGGCATCCTCGAGACCATG
This sequence comes from uncultured Collinsella sp., assembly GCA_900541125.1. GTDB lineage: Bacteria > Actinomycetota > Coriobacteriia > Coriobacteriales > Coriobacteriaceae > Collinsella. Next base: position 40,147 of record UQIK01000012.1, on the reverse strand, counting down.
TGGGTCTGGAACGACTATCTGCTGCCCTACCTTACACTCGACTCCACCAAGTACAAGACCATTCCTATCTTGATCCAGTACTTCCGCGGCGGCTACGGCCACGTCGAGCTCGGCCCCATGATGGCCTGCATCATGATGGTCGTTATCCCCATCGTTATCATGTACATCCTCTGTCAGAAGTACATCATCGACGGCGTGGTGGCAGGTGCCGTCAAGGGCTGATGCCGTAACTGTTTTGCAAGTTTCTGCGGCGCCCCTCAGCGCGGCGCCGCATATCGAAAGGTAGAGACATGGCCGAGATCGTTCTCAAACATGTTCAGAAGGTGTATCCCAACAACGAGTCAAAAAAGAAGGGCTTCTTTGGCAAAAAGAAGAAGACCGAGGAGAAGAAGCACAACCTCAAGGTTACCGAGGACGGTGTGCTCGCTGTAGAGGACTTCAACCTCACCGTTCACGACCAGGAGTTCGTCGTCCTCGTTGGCCCCTCTGGCTGCGGTAAGTCCACGACGATGCGCATGGTCGCCGGCCTGGAGGACATTACCTCGGGCGATGTGCTCATCGACGGCAAGCGTGTCAACGACGTGGCGCCCAAGGACCGCGACATCGCCATGGTGTTCCAGAGCTACGCTCTGTACCCCAACATGACGGTGTACGAGAACATGGCATTTACGCTCGAGCTCAAGAAGGTTCCCAAGGACGAGATCGACCGCAAGGTTCGCTCTGCTGCCGAGATTCTGGGCATTACCGAGTACCTCGACCGTAAGCCCAAGGCGCTCTCCGGCGGCCAGCGCCAGCGTGTCGCTATCGGCCGCGCCATCGTGCGTGACCCCAAGGTCTTCCTGATGGACGAGCCGCTGTCCAACCTGGACGCCAAGCTTCGTAACCAGATGCGTGCCGAGCTCATTAAGCTGCGCCACGAGATCAAGGGCACGTTCATTTATGTTACTCACGACCAGACCGAGGCTATGACCCTCGGTGACCGTATCGTGGTCATGAAGGACGGCGTCGTCCAGCAGATCGCCACGCCGCAGGAGGTCTTCAACCATCCCGCGAACATCTTCGTCGCCGGCTTCATCGGCGTGCCGCAGATGAACTTCTTCGATGCCCAGCTGGTGCGCTCGGGCAACGGCTTTACCGTCAAGACCGAGGATATGAACGTGGCACTCGCCCCCGAGACTTGCGCTCAACTTGCCCTCAACTGGGACGGCGGCGACGTGAAGGAGATTACGGCCGGCGTGCGTCCCGAGCAGATCCTGCTTGCCGACAAGGGCGAGGAGGGCGCGCTCCAGGGTACCGTCGAGGTGACCGAGCTCATGGGCTCGACCGAGCATGTTCACGTGACCGCTCCCGACGGCCAGTTTGTCCTGATTATCCCCGTCGTCGACCTCGAGGCCAAGGGCGCGCTCAAGGCTGGCGACACCATCTGGTTCAAGTTCGAGAAGAACGCGACCCACCTCTTCGATAAGGTCTCTGGCAAGAACCTTATCTAGGCCCGGTGCATCCAGGCCCTCCCTTTGGGCGACTGCGGTATTGCCATCCTTTTGCCGCGGTCACATATAAGGCTCCCCTCCCGTCCACTGGGCGAGAGGGGAGCCTTTCTTTGTGTTGGGGCTGTCTGACCGGTCGTTTGTCTCGATCTGTAACGGGTGAGGCTGATTTCGGACGTTAGATGTTACAGATCGAGACGGTTCCGCTGAGCTAACCATTTCATCTAAATCTGTAACACCAAAGGTGAATTTCAGCTGCTAGATGTTACAGATTGAGATAAACCCAAGGGGAGGGGCCGGTATGTCTCGATCTGTAACAGCTGGGACCGTTTTTACCGAGTAGCTGTTACAGATCGAGATTGTTTGGTCGAGTCGGGTCACAGGGTAACGTGCGGGCACAAAAAACGGAGCCGTGTTGCCACGACTCCGTTTCTCAAGAGGATGGGTAAGGGAAGCGAATTAGTTCAGGTGCCAGATCTCGTCGTTGTACTGGGAGATGGTGCGGTCGGACGAGAAGGTGCCGGCGTTGGCGATATTGATCAGCGTCTTGCGCATCCAGGCGTCCTGGTCCTCGTAGTCGGCCAGCACGCGCTCCTTGGTCTGGATGTACTCCTCAATGTCGAGCAGGGCCATAAACCAGTCCTTGCCCTTAATGTCATCGTGCAGGCGCTGCAGGCGCTCGGCGTTGCCGGTCGCCATAAAGGCCGGGTTGGTGATGAAGTCCACCAGCAGTTTAATACCGGGCTTGCGGTAGAGCACACCGGCGTCATAGGTGCCGTCGGCATAGAGCTGCTCGACCTGTTTGGACGAGGCACCAAAGGTGTAGATGTTCTCGTCGCCCACGAGCTCGGCAATCTCCACGTTGGCGCCGTCAAGCGTGCACAGGGTTAGGGCGCCGTTGAGCATGAACTTCATGTTGGAGGTGCCGCTCGCCTCCTTGGAGGCCAGGCTGATCTGCTCGGAGATGTCAGCGGCGGGGATCACGCGCTCGGCGGCGGTGACGTTGTAGTTCTCGATCATGACAACCTGCAGGTAGGGAGCCACGTCGGGGTCGTTTGCAATCCACTGCGACAGCGTCAGAATCAGATGGATGATGTCCTGCGCGATAGTGTAGGCAGGCGCCGCTTTGCCGCCAAAGATGATGGTGACGGGGTGCTTAGGTCTGTTGCCGTTCTTGATATCGAGGTACTTCCAGATGATGTAGAGCGCGAGCATCTGCTGGCGCTTGTACTCGTGGATACGCTTGACCTGAACATCGATGATCGCGTTGGAGGGGATCGTCACGCCCTGTTCGAGCGCCATAAACTCGCGCATGATGGTTTTGGCTTCGGCCTTGGTGGCGGCCAAGCGCTCAAGAATGCTCTTATCGTCGGCGAAGTCGGCGAGCTTGCTCAGGTCGCCGGTGCTGCGCCAATCGGTACCGATCACATCGTCGAGCAGGCTGGCAAGCGCGGGGTTGGCTCCCTGGATCCAGCGGCGGAAGGTGATGCCGTTGGTCTTATTGGAGAACTTCTCGGGGTAGATCTCGTAGAACGGATGAAGCTCGGTGTCCTCCAGGATTTTGGTGTGGAGTGCGGCGACGCCGTTGATGGAGAAGCCAAAGTGGATGTCCATGTGGGCCATGTGGACGGTGTCGTATTCGTCGATGATGGCAACGCGCGGGTCGTCGTGCTCGGCCTTTGCGATCTCATCGAGCTTGACGATAATGTCGGCGATGGCAGGGGAGACCTTCTTCAGGCTGGTGAGCGGCCACTTCTCGAGCGCCTCGGCAAGAATCGTGTGATTAGTGTAGGCGACCATGGAGCGTACGATGGTCACGGCCTCGTCAAACTCGATGCCGTGCTCGGTGGTGAGCAAGCGAATGAGCTCGGGGATGACCATGGTGGGGTGCGTGTCGTTAATCTGGACCACGGCGTAATCGGCCAGATCGTGCAGGTTGCTGCCGCGCTCGATGGCCTCGTCGATCAGGAGCTGGGCGGCGTTGCTCACCATGAAGTATTCCTGGTAGATGCGAAGCAGGCGGCCCTGCTCGTCGGAATCGTCGGGGTAGAGGAACAGGGTGAGGTTCTTGGCGATCTCGGTCTTGTCGAAGTCGATGGAGCTGCCGGGGACCAGGCCGTCGTCGACGCTCGCCAGGTCGAACAGGCGCAGGCGGTTCTTGGTGGGCTGGCCGTAACCGGGCACATCGATGTTGACGAGCTTGGAAGTAACGGCAAAATCGCCGAACTCGACGGTGTAGGAGCGGTCATCGTCGACTAGGATGTCCTGCTCACCGAGCCACTCGTCGGGGACGGCCTTCTGCTGGTTGTCGACAAAGCGCTGACGGAACAGACCGTAGTGATAGTTGAGGCCCACGCCATCGCCGGTCAAGCCCAGCGTGGCGATGGAATCCAGGAAGCACGCGGCCAGGCGGCCCAGGCCGCCGTTGCCGAGCGACGGCTCGACCTCGAACTCCTCGATCTTGTTGAGGTCGTGGCCTGCGGCGGTGAGCTGGTCCTTAACCTCGTCGTAGATGCCAAGGTCGATCATGTTGTTGATGAGCAGCTTGCCGATCAAAAATTCGGCGGAAATGTAATAGAGCTTTTTCTTGCCGTTGTTGAGCGGGCAGGCGGCGGAGCGCTCCTGCACGAGTTTGACCAGCAGCTTGTAAATGCGACGGTCGTCGAGCTGCTCGAGCGAGGTGCCAAAAGACTGCTCGGCGAGTTCCATGAGGTTAATTTGGGGCATGTTTTCTCCTGTGATGGGTTGTTTCATGTCTGCAATTCATAAGAAGCCCGCGCGAGGGGATTGGGGTGGCCTCGCGCGGGAAAAGCAAGCGCGTCCGCACGGTGGGGAGGGGTCGGGCGCGGTGGCTCCTATTGAGGAAGCTCGATTTCGGCTTCCGACGGGATGCGGAAGTAGGTCTCGGTCCAGTCAGTGAGTTTGTGCTCGAGCTCGCGGGTGATGGCGCCGTCGAGCATGCGCCAGGTCCAGTTGCCGCCCAGCGTGGCAGGGGTGTTGATGCGCGCCTCGTTGCCCAAGTTGAGCAGGTCTTGCATGGTGTAGATGCACGTGTCACTCACGCTGGCGGCGATGGTGCGATTGAGTGCATCTGCCATGGGTTCGCCGGCCTGCTGATGGGTGTACAGGGCTGTCTGCTCGCGTTGACGCGGGGTGGCCGTTCCCTCAAACCAACCGCGCGCCGTCTCGTTGTCGTGGGTGCCCACATAGGCGACGGTGTTGGCGATGTAGTTATGCGGCAGGTAGTACGAGTTGGTACCCTCAAAGGCAAACTGCAGGATCTTCATGCCGGGGAAGCCCGAGTTGTCGCGCATGTCGATGACGCCGGGGGTGAGGAAGCCCAGGTCCTCGGCGATGATGGGCAGCGTGCCGAGCTTTTCCTCGAGCGTCTTGAAGAACTTGAGGCCGGGACCCTGCGTCCACGAACCGTAGGACGAATCGGGCGAGGAGAACGGCACCTCCCAATAGGCCTCGAAGCCGCGGAAGTGATCCAGGCGGATGACGTCGTACATGTCGAGGGCGGCGCGAATGCGGCCCTCCCACCAGGAGAAGCCGTCGGACTCCATGGCGTCCCAGTCGTAGATGGGGTTGCCCCAGTACTGGCCGGTGGCCGAGAACTGGTCGGGCGGCGTGCCGGCGACGCTCACGGGATTGCCGGCGGCGTCGATCTTAAAGAGCTCAGGCGTCGCCCACATCTCGACGGAGTCACGCGAGACATAGATGGGCAGGTCGCCGATGATGAGAATGTCGCGCTCGTTGGCATAGGCCTTGAGGCGGCTCCATTGGCGGTCGAAGAAATACTGCGTCATCTGGTGGTAGAGCATGCGCGCGGGATGGGCGGCGCAGACCTTGGCAGATGCTTCGCCGCGGGTGCGCAGTTCTGCGGGCCACTCCCAAAACGCCTTGAGTCCGCACTCCTCTTTGACGGTCATGAACTCGCAGTAGGGGATGAGCCAGTCCTCGTTGGCCTGGATAAAGTCATCGAAATCGGCCGGCTTGTCGGCGGCAAAGCGCTCGGCGGCGCGGTCGAGAATCTGACGGCGGCCGCCAAAGATAGCACCGTAGTCGACGTTACTGGGGTCGGATCCCAGGTACACGCCATCGATATCGCGCTGCTCCAGATACCCTGTCTCGATAAGCTCGGCAAAGTCGATAAAGTTGGGGTTGCCTGCGCGGGCCGAGAACGACTGATAGGGCGAATCGCCATAGCTGGTCGTCGTAAGGGGCAGAATCTGCCAGTAATGTTGTTTGCACGAGGCGAGAAAATCGACGAAGTCGTAGGCATTCCAGCCAAAGCCGCCGATTCCGTATGGTCCGGGCAGAGATGAGACGGGCATGAGGACGCCGCTTGCACGCTCCATGAATGCGCTCACCAACCTTCTTGTTGTGGGGTCGGCCTGCCGATGGGTGTGCAGTCCGCCTCCGATGTTCTGATTCGATACGCCTATTGTAAAACATGTTGTTTAAACATGTACAGGCAAGATAAAAAAGTTGGTCGATTTTCGGCGAATGGTTACATGCCATGAAAAAAAGCCCCGACCTCACAACGTGAGATCGGGGCAAGAGCGGTATGTAGGTTTTTGCTACTCGGCGTCGGCGAAGCCGTTGGGGTTGTGGCTCTGCCAGTTCCAGCTATCGCGGCACATGTCCGCGATGTCGTACTGGGCCTTCCAGCCCATCATGCGCTCGGCCTTGGAGGCATCGCACCAGTTGGCAGCGATGTCGCCGGCGCGGCGCTCGCGGATCACATAGGGCAGCTCCTTGCCACAAGCCTTGGAGAAGGCGGCAACGACCTCGAGTACCGAGGTGCCGGTGCCGGTGCCCAGGTTAAAGATCTCGACGCCGGTTTTGCCGTTCATCCAGTTAAGGGCGGCAACGTGACCAGAGGCCAGATCGCACACGTGGATGTAGTCGCGCACGCCGGTGCCGTCGGGGGTGGGGTAGTCGTTGCCAAAGACCTGAACGGCCTCGAGCTTGCCCACGGCGACCTGGGCGACATAAGGCACCAGGTTGTTGGGGATGCCCTTGGGGTCCTCGCCGATCAAGCCCGACGGATGAGCGCCAATGGGGTTGAAGTAACGGAGCAGCACGACGTCCCACTCGGGGTCGGCGGTGTGGACGTCCATAAGGATCTGCTCGATCATCCACTTGGTCCAACCATAGGGGTTGGTCGCGGGCTTCTTAGGATCCTCCTCGGTGACGGGCGGGTTGTCCGGGTCGCCGTAGACGGTCGAGGAGCTCGAGAAGATGATGGACTTGCAGCCATGGTTGCGCATGACGTCGATGAGCACCAGGGTGTTCTCGATGTTGTTGTGATAGTACTCGACGGGCTTGCTCACCGACTCGCCGACGGCCTTAAAGCCGGCAAAGTGGATGACACGGTCGATCTGATGGGTATCGAAGATCTTGTTCATCGCATCGCGGTCGAGCACGTTGGCCTCGTAGAAGGTGAGGTTCTTGGCGGCCTCGTCGCCCACGATGGTCTTGACGCGGTCGACGGCGACGGCGCTGGAGTTGGAGAGATCATCGACGATGACGACCTGGTAGCCACCCTCGAGCAGCTGAACGACGGTGTGCGAGCCGATAAAGCCGGCGCCACCGGTAACGAGGACACAGGTGTCTTTGGGGTCGAGTGCTTTGGACATGTAGTCTCCTATCGAATCAGGAACACTTCTTCAGGGGAGTATAGCGCAGGCAGGGACGCCCAAATCGTGCGCTGTAGGAAAAGCGGAGGATTGTGCCAACGTACTCATAGAAGAGCTTGCGTACGCATAACCTGATCTTTGACATTTGCTTACGAGCCGCTGACCTTGTAGTTTCCTGCCGTTCGTGGAAATCGTTGGGACGCGCCATATGTACGCTAATATGTATGAGTTGAGCGACATATAAATAAACATGTAACGGAGTACATATGTCACCAAACAGCGATTCCATCCTTTCCCAGGAGCTCTCGCGCCGCACTGCCCTCAAGGCCCTGTTCGGCGCCGCTTCTGCGGCAGTTCTTTTTGGCCTGCCCGCTCGCGCCCATGCGGCGGAGGCTTCCAAAGAAACCACCGATAAACTGAATGCCGCCCAGGCCCAGCTCGACGAGGTTCAGGCCCAGCTCGACAGCATCGCAAATGAGTATGCGGCGCTGGCCAACAAGAATGCCCAGACCCTCAACGACATCGAGAATGTCCAGGGCAAGATTGACGACACGCAGGCCCAGATCGATGAAAAGAAGGCCGAGCTCAAGAAGAAGCGCAACGACCTTTCCGATCGCGTGGCCGCCAGCTACAAGTCCGGCGGCACGAACATCCTGTCGCTGCTGCTGGCCTCTGGCTCGTTTGAGGAACTCGTCGCCAACGCGCATTACGTTGAGAAGATCAACAAGAGCGACCGCGACGCCATCGAGGACATTCAGACCATCCAGGAAGAGCTCGATGCGCAAAAGACCGAGCTCGAGTCGCAGAAGGCCGACTTAGAGAAGCTCAAGGACCAGCAGACTGCCCAGATGCAGGACATGCAGGCCAAGCAGCAAGAAGTCCAGACCGTGCTGAACGGTCTTTCCGACGACGTCAAGGAGCTCATGGCTCAGCGCGATTCCGAGATCCTCGCTGCTGCCCAGGCTGAGGAGGCCGCTAGGAAGGCTGCCGCTGCCGCGGCTGCCGCGAACAAGAACAATTCCTACTCGGGTGGTTCGAGCTCGGGTGGTGGATCGTACGCGCCCGGAACTCCGCAGCAGAATGCCGGCTCGGGCAAGCAGCAGGCTGTCGTCAACGCGTGCTACTCCACGCCTTCGCCGGGTCAGAACTGGTGCGCGGCGTGGGTCACCAATGTCTTCCGTAACGCCGGCGTTGGCTACTTTGGAGGCAATGCGTGCGACATGTTTAACGCCTGGTGCTATAGCTCCGACCGCTCGGCGCTGCAGGTGGGCATGATCGTGGCCGATTCCTCGCACAGCGGCACGGGTGCTCCGGGCCTTATCTACGGTCATGTGGGTATCTACGTTGGCGGCGGCATCGTTATGAGCAACGAGGGTGCCATTACGTCTAAGTCGCTTGACTCGTTTATTAGCTTCTATGGCACTGGCTCTGGCGTGCGTTGGGGCTGGCTCGGCGGTATTGCGCTGTCGTAGCTGCGGCTTGAAGTAAGTTGGTCCGTGGCTGCCCGGAAGGCATTAGGTTGCCTGCTCGGACAGTCCTGCTCGCACGGAGAGCACATTAAGTGCTCTCCGGCTCGTGCGGAACTCGCGATCAACCTAATGCCTTCCGGGCAGCCACGGACCTCTCGGATCCAATACGCCACACACCGGACTGGGTTATCTGAATAAATATGGCGAAGGCCCCTTTCGGGGCCTTCTCTTTTAGAGGAATTCGCCTACTCGGTGGACTTCGGGTTCTAGGTCTACGTTGAATTGGTCTTTGACGGTTGTCTGGATGTGGCGGATGAGTTCGTCGACGTCGGCGGCGGTGGCGTGGTCGGCGTTGACGATGAAGCCGCAGTGCTTCTCGCTCACCTGCGCGCCGCCAACGGCGTGTCCTCGCAGGCCGGCGTCCATGATGAGCTTGCCGGCAAAGTAGCCCTCGGGGCGCTTGAAAGTGGAGCCGGCACTCGGCATGTCGAGCGGCTGCTTGTCCTCGCGGCGCTGGCGGTAGTCGTCCATGTCGGCCTTGATCATCGCGGCGTTGCCCGGAGCGAGATTGAAGGTGGCCGAAAGCACGATGAAGCCGTCGTCGGCAATGCGGCTCTTGCGATAGCCCAGGTTGAGCTCATCGACATCGAACTCAATGATATTGCCGCTGCCGCGGGTGCCGTCGTCGAGCTGGCGAGCGGGTTTGTAGACGCGCACGGACTCCAGCACATCGGCCATGCAGGCACCGTAGGCACCGGCGTTCATGTAGCAGGCGCCGCCGACCGATCCGGGGATGCCCGAGATGGGCTCCATGCCGGTGAGGCCGGCCTCGGCTGCCGCCGCGGCGACATCGGAAAGCAGCGCGCCGGCTGCCGCCGTGACGTGCGTGCCGTCGACGGTGATGTTGGAGAGACCTTCGCCCAGCGCCACGACAACGCCGCGGATACCCTTGTCGCCGACGAGCAGGTCGGAGCCGTTGCCCACGATGGTGAGCGGCAGGTCGCAGCGATAACAGGTGTCGAGCGTGGCGACGAGGCCCTGCTCGGTATCGGGCGTGACAAAGACGTCGGCCGGGCCGCCGATCTTAAACGTGGTGTGCTCGCGCATGGGCTCGCTCATCAGCACGTTGTCCTCGCCGGCAACGCCAGCAAGCGCGCACAGCAGGTCCTCGTTAAAAAAGTCGTTCTCGTGCATACGAATATCCGCCTTTTGGTGGTTGTTGTCATCAATCGATTGCAATATACCCCACCCGGACGGATTTGGTGCGCTGGCGGCGATAAAACAGCCGTCTACCGGATTGGTAAAGTGTTTATCACCGAGGTAGAGGGGTAGTCGCTATACTTTCAAGAGATTGCGCGTAAACCCGGAAGGAGCGAGATGGCCAACAAAGTCACCCTCAAGCAGATCGCCCAGGAGGTGGGGCTTTCCCCCTCGTCGGTCTCGCTTGTGCTCAATAATCGGCCCTGTCGCATCTCGGAAGAAAACCGCAAACTCATCAAGGAGGTCGCGGCGCGCAACCACTATGTTCCTAACCAGATTGCGCGTAGTTTGGTCATGCGCGAGTCGCGCACGCTGGGCCTTATCGTCCCTAACATCGAGAGCCGCTTTTTTGCCTCGCTCGCCGGTAGCCTGGAAAAGCGCTGCCGCGAGGATGGCTATGCGCTCTTCATTACCAGCTCGGGTGGAAGCGCCGATGACGATCTGGAGCTGCTGCGCCAGCTGGTGACGCGCGGCGTTGATGGCGTCTTCCTGGTCGTGGGCGACGAGTTCTCCGACGACCGTGCCCTGCGCGAAGAAGTCAGCCACCTGCCCATCCCGGCCGTGATGGTCGACCGTGCCATTGAGGGGCTCGAGTGCGACAAGGTGATGTTCGACCACGAGATGGGCGGCTACATGGCCACCCGCTATCTGATCGAGCAAGGCCACCGCCGTATTGCCTGTCTGGTTAACGCACGCCGCTCCAATACGGGTCGCAAACGACTTGCCGGCTATGAGCGCGCACTGCGCGAGGTTGGCTTGCCTATCGACGCACGTTTAGAGTTTGAGAGCGAGTACTACATCCCGAGTGCCTACGAGGCCTCGGAGTCGGTGCTCGCAACTGATGCTACCGCTGTGTTCGCAAGCTCGGATAACATCGCCCTCGGTCTGCTCAAGCGCTTGCACGAGATGGGGAAGAGCATCCCGGGCGACATCTCGGTGGTGAGTTACGACAACTCGGCCGCCGACGTTCTCTTTGAGCCGGCGCTGACCGCGATTGAGCAGGATCCAGGTATCCTCGCGGAGCATGCTTTTGGCTGCATGTCCAAGCGTCTTGCCGGTAGGGGCGGTAGACGTGCCGAAGAAGTCGTTCTGGAGCCGGCGCTTATCGTGAAGGGCAGCGTGCTCGATCTTACCGAATGTAGCTAAGCGTACTTGTTTGTTTGCATAGATTGCATGCGGAGTGTCCGCTATTTACCGGCGGGGCCGGGGTGCCTGCCTTGTTTTGAGAAGTTCGCGGAGCCCACTTCTCAAAACAAGGCAGGCACCCCGGTTCTCGTCCGTAAACTCTTCCGCTGGGCGAGCCATAGACGCCGCGTACCGATGCGATAAAGCAGTGGCTTGAAATTGGTGCTATATTCAGCATGAGTTGTTTAATGCTAGTACGGGAGGCTGATATGGGGCTGTTCAAGAAGAAAAACCCGCAGGATGCCTTTGATCCCGATGTGTTTACCATCACGGATACGATTTTGGACCCGCCGCGGTTTACATTTTTGCCGGCTATCTACCAGGACGCCACGCGCCGCAAGTGGGCCGTGCATCAGCGCGGCGGCGAGCCGAAGATTTTTGACTATGCGGATGTGCTGCAGTGCGAGATTGCCGAGACCGGAAATCCCGAGGATGTGCCGGAGCTCAGCAAACGCGAACTGGCTCAGCAGATTTTGATTAATCCAGCTCAGGCTACCAAAAACAACGCTGCCAAGCGTAATATGTGCCTTGGTATGGGTGTCATCGTTGCCGTGCAAACCGGCAAGGATGAGATTTCGAAGCTTGAGATTCCGGTGACCGCGGGCGAAGTCAAGCGAGACTCCGGCCTATATCGGTCGTATCGGAACGTTGCGGAGCAGATCAAAGAAGCCTTCGACGCCATGAGGCGTCCGGAGCAATGATTCCTGCAGCATCAAGCGGTTGAGGAGTCTTGCCCATGTCGAGTGAACCATATGCGATTCCGCCCAAAGATCGCGCCTTTGAGGGTATTCTTTGGTATATCAAACATTATGACCTGCAGAGTGGCGACCGGCTGCCCGCCGAGCGTGTGCTCTGTGAAGAGCTGGGCGTGTCGCGCACGGCGTTGCGTGCTGCGATCACGCGCCTTATTTCGTGCGGAACTTTGGAAAGCCGCCGCGGTTCGGGCACCTATGTGTGCCCTCCCAAACCGCTGAACATCTTTCAGGAAACATGGAACTATACGCAGGCGGTGGAGAGGGTTGGCTCAAAGTCGACCGCGCGCCTGGTTTGGTCCAAGGTCGTGTATGCCGATATCGATCTTGCCCAAAAAGCCCAGATCGACCTGGGCATGCCGCTCTTCTGCATTCGGCGCGTGCGTGTGGTCAACGGTTCCCCGGCATCGATCGAGACGGCTTACGTCAATCTGTCTTTGTGCCCCTCGCTTCCCGATCACGATTTTGAGCAGGAAAGCCTCTACGACGTTTTGCTCAAGGAGGGGAATGTCCATGTGACGCACGGCAAGGAGCATATTTCCATCAGCCGTCTGAACGCCGACGAGGCCAAGTTGCTGAATGCTCAGGAGGGCACGCCGGTGTTTTACAAGGCTTCGCACGAGCGCGACGAGACCGATGGCTTTGTCGAGTATTGCAAGTCCGTGATTCTGCCGACCAAGTATCGTTTTGCCGATAACGGCGAGGCAGACGGCGTTGCGACGAAGGTGGGTGTCGAATGGCTGATGCAGTAGAAGACTTGCCGGTTTACAAACAAATTCGCCGCTGCATTGCGGAGCGAATCGAGCGCGGCGACTACCCGACGGGCTCGATGATTCCGTCCGAAAACGAGCTGGCCGAGGAGTTTGGCACGACACGCCTGACAATCCGAAGCGCCATGGACGAGCTGGTCAAAAGTGGCCAGATTCGTCGCGTGCAGGGCAAAGGCGCCTTTGTGGGACATAAGTGGTTTGACGAGCACGAACGCAAGGGCGGCTTCCGCCAGTCGGTTCTGGCATCGGGCGCGACGCCGTCGGTGCGCATCCTGGCGCGCTCCAAACGCTACGCCGGCCCGTATTATGCCGACTTGTTTGGCATCGCTGAGGACGATCTGCTTTACTCGGTGCGCCGCCTCAACTGCATCGATGGTGAGCCCGTATCGATCGAGATGACACTGATTCCGTGCCTGCTGTTTCCGGGCATCGAAGGCGTGGACATTTCGGTCTTCAGCCTGTTCGAGACCTACGATATGTTGGGACGCAAGCCAGATCAGTCGGTAGAGAAACTCGATATCGAGGCGCTGGGCGCACGCGATGCGAGTTTGCTCAATCTTGAGCCGGGCGATCTGGCGCTCGTGCTGGAAGGCCTGACCTATGACTCGAGTGGGCAGGCAATCGAGCATGCCAAGTCTTTTACCCGCGGCGACGCCGGCGGATATACCTACAACTATTAGCGTCTAGAGCGTCCCTGCGCACGGCGGGGTGCTCATTTTTTTACGGACATGTGTCGCATGACCGATGAACGGCAAAAACTGACCGTCTACCGAGAGGGGAGGATGAAATCAAAAAATCGGTATTAAAAACGGCTAACCTGTAATCGTTCACTGGTATTAAGAACCTTTGAATTGTTGAGCTTGGGGCCAAGATGTCCACAAGGTTAAGCGGCGAGACGGGGCGGCAAGCCTGTCCATTCCGTGCGACAATTCAAACTGCTCGTGAAAGGAGCGGGAATGAAGGAGACCGAGAAGATCGAGATCATGCACTTCGACCAGGAGGGCTACCTCGAGGACGGCAGGAACGTCTACGAGGCCGGCAAGAAGATGACCGCCCTGGCCGACCGCGTGCACGAGGAGGGCTACGACGCCGTCTTCCTGATGGGCGTCGGCGGCACCTGGGACGAGTTCATGCAGCTCGAGTACCTCATGAACAAGTTCGGCGACCGCGACCTCGAGGTCTACCTGATCCACGCCGCCGAGTGGAACGTCATGGGCCACAAGCGCATGACCGACAGGTCCGTCGTGCTGACCGCCTCCGAGTCCGGCACCACCCCCGAGGTGCTCGAGGCCGTCGGCAAGATGAGGGAGATGGGCGTGCGCGTCTTCGCCATGACCAACCCCGAGGGCAAGATCGGGCAGGCCGTGGGCGCCGAGAACTGCGTCATGATGGCCTCCGACCACGGCGCCGGCGGCTGCGAGAAGGGCTACTACCTCGCCGACTGCTTCGGCCTGCGCCTGCTCAACCGCCGCGGCTGCTTCCCCAAGTTCGACCTGTTCATCGAGCAGACGAAGGACGTCTGGAAGGACATGCTCGACATCCGCAAGCGCTTCGAGCCGCGCGCCGAGGAGCTCGCCAGGAAGTACGCGCTGGCCGACTACACCATGTTCATCGGCTCGGGCGCGCTGTGGGGCGAGACCATCCTGTACTCCATGTGCCTGCTCGAGGAGATGCAGTGGAAGCGCATCCGCCACATCACCTCGCACGACTTCTTCCACGGCACGCTCGAGCTGCTCGAGCCCGGCGTCCCGGTGTTCCTGTTCATGGGAGAGGACGAGTGCCGCGCCCTCGACGAGCGCGTCCGCGCCTTCCTCACCAGCGGCGTGACCGGCGACGAGGACTACGTCATCATCGACACCGCCGAGTACGCGATCCCGGGCCTGGACGACGACTTCCGCGTCATCGTGTCCCCCTGGATCCTGTCCGTGCTGACCACCGACCGCCTCGCGCGCAACTACGAGCTGGTCACCAAGCACAACCTCAAGTACCGCCGCTACTACCACCAGTTCGACTACTAATTTCATTTGGGGGAAACCGCAATGAGGCAATACATCTTTGCCAGCCACGCGCATTTTGCGACCGGCATCAAAGAGAGCACCGAGCTGCTCTCGGGCGCGCGCGATAACGTCCACGACCTGTCGATGTTTGTCGACGGCCGCACCGACGTCGCCGAGGAGGCCGCCAAGCTCCTGGCGACCTTCGACCCCGCCGACGACGTAATCGTGTGCACCGACCTGTTTGGCGGCAGCGTCAACAACGAGTTCACCAAGATCGTCCAGACGCGCCCCAACACCTACCTGGTTGCCAACATGAATCTGCCGCTGCTGATCCAGCTGCTCTTTTCGGACCAGGAGGCTCCCGCCGATCAGGTTATCCACGAGATCCTCGCGGCTGACGACACGCGCGTCAAGTTTGTCAACGACCTGCTGACCGATGCGGATGACGAGGAAGAGTTCTAGTCACCGCCTGCTATTAATGGGGCCGGGTTTCCGGCATGAGACCTTTGGGGGTCAATCATGATTCAACTGCTTCGCGTCGACCATCGTCTGCTTCATGGCCAGGTGGCCGTCTCTTGGGTCCAGGGCTTGGGCTCCGACTGCATCTTCTGCGTTGGCGACAAGGTTGCCAACGATCCCGTCTGGAAGACTACGCTCAAGATGGGAAAGCCGGCCAACGTCAAGCTCGTCATTAAGGACATGGAACACGCCATCGAGGCCATCAACTCCGGTGTTACCGATAAGTACAAGATGATCATCTGCGTCGCCAGCATCGCCGAGGCCAAGCAGCTTGTCGACGGCTGCCCGCAGATCACCTCCATCAACCTGGGCAACACCAAGTCCAAGGACGAGCAGCGTCCCGATGCCCGTAAGATCTCCCGCCAGATCTTTGTGACTGCTGCCGAGGAAGAGGACATTCGCGAGCTCGTCGGCCGCGGTGTCGAGGTCGAGATTCGCGCTCTGGCCGACGACCCCAAGGTCGATGCCCTAAGCGCCCTCTAATTGGGAACCACGGGCGGCGCGCACGGCGCCGCCCCTATTCGTGGGCGTACCGGATAAACGCTTTACCCGTTACCCCCATCTACCGTTCACCGGGAGTACACGCCCGTTGAGCGATTGGTATTAAATAGTTTTCGCATGACTATATAATTGGTATCAAATCATTTGCACCGGTTTAGGTGTTAACAGCACACCGGTACAAGCTGGATCTGTCTGGGCGATTGTCGGCATGGAAAAGGGCGCGCTGACAAGTCGGGAATCGCCGCGCGGATCCAAGAGGGATCAAAGGGAGGAACAATGCTTGTTCAAGCGATCCTCATCGGACTTATCGCTGCCTTCGGTAAGCTCGATTATCAGCTCGGTACGCTCTATGCGTTCCGCCCGATCGTTCTGTGCCCGCTCGTCGGCATAGTCCTCGGGGACCTGCAGTCCGGCCTCGCCATCGGTGCGAGCCTCGAGCTGCTCTTCATGGGTTCTATCTCCATCGGCGCTTACGTGCCGCCCGATGAGACGATTGGCGGTGTGCTCGCCTGCGCCTTCGCTATTCAGCTGGGTCAGAGCACCGAGGCCGCTATCGCGCTCGCGATGCCCATCGCCACTCTGTGCCTGGCCATTAAGAACGTCGTCAACGCCGGTATGCCCCTTCTGGTCGACCGTGCCGACGTCTTTGCCAGCAAGGGTAACCTCAAGGGTATCTACGCTATGCACTGGATTATCGGTCTCGTGATTGTCGTCCTGGCCTTTATCCTGTGCTCGGTCTCCTTCTATCTGGGTGCCGACGCTGTTCAGGGCCTGCTCGACTTCATCCCGACGTTCGTCCTCGATGGCTTTGGCGTCGCAGCCAACATCCTGCCTGCCATGGGCTTCGCCATGCTCGGCCGTCTGGTGCTTACCAAGCAGCTCGTGCCGTTCTACTTCCTGGGCTTCCTGCTGTGCTCCTATGCCAACGTGCCCGTCCTCGGCGTCGCCCTGATCGCAATCATCATCGGCATCGATAAGTACGACCTGCTGGGCCTTGGTGGCGCCCAGTCCCAGCTTTCTGTGGAAGGGGATGAGGACGATGACTTCTAATTCCGAGAACCAGATTACTCGCTCCGACCTCATTAAGAGCGCCGTGAACACCGGCGCCCTGGGCATGGAATTCTCCTGGACCTACTACAAGCAGATGAACATTGCCTTCTGCCTGATGGTCGCCAACATGCTCAAGAAGATCTATGCCGGCCGTCCCGATGATTACGCCGAGGCCTTGCACCGTCACAGCGCATTCTTCAACATCACCCCGCAGCTCGCTCCCTTCGTGGGTGGCATCGCGATGGCCATGGAAGAAAAGGTCGCTCGTGGCGAGGTTGAGCCCGAGAGCGTCAACGACATCAAGGCCGCCCTCATGGGTCCGCTTTCCGGCCTGGGTGACTCCTTCTTCCTGTCCACCCTGCGCGTCGTCGCCGCTGCCGTGGGCATCAGCCTGTGCCAGGCCGGCAACGTCTTTGGCCCCATCGCCTTCCTGCTCGTCTACAACATCCCGGCGTTCCTGATTCGTATCTTTGGCGCTATCAAGGGTTATGAGCTAGGCATTGGTTTCCTCGACGAGGCTCAGAAGACCGGCCTGATGCAAAAGATCATGGCCTGCGTCGGCATTGTCGGCGTTATGGTCGTCGGCGCCATGAGCAAGGACATGTTCTGGGCTTCGTTGCCCATCGCCATTGGTCAGGGCGACTCCGCCCAGACTCTCCAGGACATCCTGGACGGCATCATGCCCGGTATGCTCGGTATGGCCGCCTTCTGGCTCTACTACTGGCTGCTCTCCAAGAAGATCAACCCGATGGTCCTGATCCTCTGCACCATGGTCGTGGGCATCATCGGCGCTTACTTTGGCGTGCTTGCCTAATATGTTCGAATCGCGCTTCCATCGCGTCTCACGGTTGCGTCGATCTTTGGGGGGCTTGTCGCATCTGCGGCGGCCCCCTGTTTTTTAAAACTCCGTACGAAAGGGGAGGGCTATGGTCGTACCCGAGCTTTCGCTCATGAACATCAACCATCGTTACTACAGCATCGAGACGTTTTTTAAGGCTGCAGGTGAGGCCGGCTATCGCAATATCGAGCTGTGGACCGGCTCGATGCACCTGTATGTGGATTGCCATGAGCACGATTCGGTGGATAAGATTCGCGATCTTGCCGCCCAATACGGTATCAAGATCGTGTGCGTGTGCCCCGAGCAGAACAACCCCAAGCCATGGAACGTCGCGGTGCGCGGTGAGGCGGGCCAAAAACGCATCCTCTCGTACTTTAAGAATGTGATCGACGTTGCCGTTGAGTTGGGCGTGCCGCAGATTCTGGTGACGAGTGGTTGGGCCTATCTGGACGAGCCGGCTGAGGACGCCTGGGCCCGCAGCGTTGCCATGCTGCGCTCGGTGTGCGACTACGCCGATACGCGCGGTATTCGCGTCGCGCTCGAGGCCCTGCAGCCGTCGGAGTCCGTGTTGGTCAATACGGCACAGGATGTCGCGCGCATCCTCGAGGCGGTCGATCGTCCCAACCTGAAGGCCTGTATCGACTTTGGCGCCATGGAAGTTGCCGGCGACACGATCGACGGCTACTTTGAGGTTTTGGGCGACAAGATCGTTCACACCCACTTTGTAGATGTGGGCGGCGGCACGACGCATCTTGCCTGGGGCGACGGCGAGCGTGATATGCGTGCCGACCTCGAGGCACTCATGCGCCACGGCTATACGGGCTATGTCTCGGCCGAGACGTGTGATGGCCGCTACTATCAGGATCCGTCCAAGGCGACGACTCAGGTTATCGAGATGTATCGCCGTGTGACAGCGGAGATGGAAGCCGAATAACTAAACTGCGCGGTTGCGCCGGAAACGCTTGGGCGGGTCTGGCGCAACGCTTTTATAGCTGGCGAGTTGTGGGGAACCCGTTGGCAGTAGCGCTCGAAATAGACAACTATTGGCGTTGTAATACCACTCGGGCGAGGAAACCGACCGTTCGCCGCAAATCTCCGTGAGTTTGGATTGGTATTAAATAACAAGCAATCGTATGGCTATAATTGGTATCAGCAAGAAGCGCGATGTATAGAATTGCGCACATGTGATGGGAGGACACACATGAAGGAGACCGAGAAGATCGAGATCATGCACTTCGACCAGGAGGGCTACCTCGAGGACGGCAGGAACGTCTACGAGGCCGGCAAGAAGATGACCGCCCTGGCCGACCGCGTGCACGAGGAGGGCTACGACGCCGTCTTCCTGATGGGCGTCGGCGGCACCTGGGACGAGTTCATGCAGCTCGAGTACCTCATGAACAAGTTCGGCGACCGCGACCTCGAGGTCTACCTGATCCACGCCGCCGAGTGGAACGTCATGGGCCACAAGCGCATGACCGACAGGTCCGTCGTGCTGACCGCCTCCGAGTCCGGCACCACCCCCGAGGTGCTCGAGGCCGTCGGCAAGATGAGGGAGATGGGCGTGCGCGTCTTCGCCATGACCAACCCCGAGGGCAAGATCGGGCAGGCCGTGGGCGCCGAGAACTGCGTCATGATGGCCTCCGACCACGGCGCCGGCGGCTGCGAGAAGGGCTACTACCTCGCCGACTGCTTCGGCCTGCGCCTGCTCAACCGCCGCGGCTGCTTCCCCAAGTTCGACCTGTTCATCGAGCAGACGAAGGACGTCTGGAAGGACATGCTCGACATCCGCAAGCGCTTCGAGCCGCGCGCCGAGGAGCTCGCCAGGAAGTACGCGCTGGCCGACTACACCATGTTCATCGGCTCGGGCGCGCTGTGGGGCGAGACCATCCTGTACTCCATGTGCCTGCTCGAGGAGATGCAGTGGAAGCGCATCCGCCACATCACCTCGCACGACTTCTTCCACGGCACGCTCGAGCTGCTCGAGCCCGGCGTCCCGGTGTTCCTGTTCATGGGAGAGGACGAGTGCCGCGCCCTCGACGAGCGCGTCCGCGCCTTCCTCACCAGCGGCGTGACCGGCGACGAGGACTACGTCATCATCGACACCGCCGAGTACGCGATCCCGGGCCTGGACGACGACTTCCGCGTCATCGTGTCCCCCTGGATCCTGTCCGTGCTGACCACCGACCGCCTCGCGCGCAACTACGAGCTGGTCACCAAGCACAACCTCAAGTACCGCCGCTACTACCACCAGTTCGACTACTAAGAGCTGGTCACGGGTCCGATATCTTGGCTGGTTGATATCTCGACCCTGCACAAGGGCGTCCGCAATTGCGCGGGCGCCCTTTTTGCGTTGTGACAAGAGACTGCTGCTAACCGCTTGCCCTATGTTTCCAAATGAATACGGTGTGAGCCGAGGAGGACGATTCTCCCCGCAAACACTCTAGTATGCTAAAGTACCCAGAAGACCGGCGGAGCTATGCCGGTCTTTCGTTCTATATGAAACACAGCATGAGGAGGCTCACCAGATGACGGCCACACCGTGGGGATTCCGGGACATATTGCCCGAGGAGGCTCAGGCGCGCGAGGAGATCGCACTGACGGTGAAGGGCTGCTTTAGGGAGCATCATTACCTGCCGGTCGAGACGCCGCTACTCGAGGACAAGGGTTCGCTCGAGGAAGGCGGCCGCATCGCGGATACGCCGTTTAAGCTCTTTGATGACGACGGTCGCCTGCTGGTGGTCCGTCCCGACAACACGCTGCCGATCGTTCGCCTGGTTTCGACTCGCATGCGCGCGGCCGACCTGCCCCTGCGCCTTCGCTACGAGGCGCCGGTGGTTCGCGAGTGCCAGCGCAATGCCGGCGGCTCGCGCCAGTTTACACAGCTGGGCTTTGAGCTTATCGGTGCGGGCGATACCGCGGGCGATGTCGAGATTGTCTCGCTCGTGGCCGAGGCGGTGCGCAAGCTGGCGCTGCCCGATGCACGCATTATCGCAGGTAGCGTGCGTCCGTTTAAGGAACTGCTCGCGGCGTGCGAGGATCGCGAGCTGGCCGCCGAGGCCCTGCGCTGCGTGCACGCCAACGACTTCGTGGGCCTCGATGCCCGCGTGGCGAAAAGCGCCGAGTCCGAGGCCGTTAAGGTCGCCATTAGCGAGCTGCCGCGCCTGCACGGTGGTGCCGAGGTGCTCGACCGCGTCGACGCGCTGCTGGCGGCGGCGGGCATTGTCGCGCCGCTTACGCGCGAGCTGCGTGCCCTGGTCGAGGGCCTGGCTCCCGAGGATGCCCAGGTGCTGTCCTTCGACTTCTCCATCATGAACTCGTTTGATTACTACACGGGCCTGGTCTTTAAGGCCTATGCCGGCGGCCTGCCCGATCCGGTTGGCTCGGGCGGACGCTACGACTCCATCTTTACCGGTGCATTTGGCGGCGGCATCGAGGTGCCGGCGGCGGGCTTCGCCTTTTCGCTCGAGCGTCTGGAGGCCGCGCACACCTCGGCCGAGGACGCTGCTTCCGATGGTGACCATGCCGTGGGCCGTGGCGTCGAGGGTCCGCTGCGCATTGCCGTGCCCAAGGGCTCGCTCAAGGTCGACACGCTCGACGTGCTCGAGGCCGCAGGTCTGGACGTCTCTGAGCTGCGTGACCCCGGCCGTCACCTCATCGTGCGCGGCCGCGACATGCGTGCCGGCGAGGGTGCGGTTGGCGATATCGAGTTTGTCATCGTGCGTCCCAGCGACGCGCCCGCTTTTGTGGGCTGTGGCGGTGCCGACTGCGGCATCTGCGGTTGGGACTCGCTTATCGAGGCAGACCTCAACCTGCTGCAGCTGGTCGACCTGGGCTACGGCCTGTGCACGTTTATCGAGGCGGAGCCCGCGTGGCGCGCCGGCCAGGCCGAGCGCAACTATGCCCGCCGTGGGTCGCTTCGCGTGGCCACCAAGTATCCGCGCATCGCGAGCGCCTGGTATGCCGAGCGCGGCGTGAACGCCGACATCGTTTCGCTGCACGGTAACATCGAGTTGGGCCCCATTGTCGGTATGACCGACCGTATCGTGGACATCACCGCCACGGGCGCCACGCTGCGCGATAACGACCTGGTTATTACCGGTCGCATTATGGACTGCACGGCGCGATTCTTCGTCAACCCGGGTGCCGCGCGCCTGGACCCGCGCGTGCGCAACTTGGCCGATCGCCTGGCGGCGGCCGTGAAGGACAAGCATTTTGAGCCCGTTGCGGGCTCGGCACAATAGCGCGAGCACGCACGGGCGTCCCAACGTCTGGGCTGCGGGCCGATTGGCGCCGCCGCCCGGCCTCTCGTTTTTCGAACACAACCTCGACCGATAGGGGATACCGATATGAAGACCATCAAGCTTGCTCCCGGTGAGCGCCTCGTTACCAACCAGCTCAACCGCAAGGGTGTGCTGCCGCAAAACATCGTCGACGCCGCCCGCGATATCGTGGCCGACGTGCGCGCCAACGGCGATGCCGCGGTGCGCGATTACTGTCAGCGTTTTGACGGTGTTGAGCTGCAGAGCTTCCGTCTGCCGCAAGAGCAGATCGATGCCGCGCTCGAAGGCCTCGATCCCGCTTTTGCCGCGGCGCTCGAAAAGGCTGCACGCCAGATTCGTGAGTTCCACCAGCGCGAGGTCGAGCAGAGCTGGTTTACCACGCGTGCGGACGGCACGATGCTCGGCGTTAAGGTGACCCCGCTCGCGGCGGCCGGCATCTACGTGCCGGGCGGTCGCGCGCAGTATCCCTCCACGGTGCTCATGAATGCCATTCCCGCCAAGGTTGCCGGCGTCAAGCGCGTGGTCATGGTGACCCCGCCGCAGAAAGATGGCCTGATCAGCCCGTATACGCTCGCCGCGGCAAAGCTCGGCGGCGTGGACGAGATCTATATGGTGGGTGGCGCTCAGGCCGTGGCCGCGCTGGCGTACGGCACCGAGACTATTCCGCGCGTCGACAAGATCACCGGCCCGGGCAACGCCTTTGTCGCTGCGGCCAAGCAGATTGTCTCGGGCGACGTGGGTATCGACATGGTCGCTGGCCCCTCCGAAGTCTGCGTGCTGGCCGATGCCACGGCCAAGCCCATGGTGGTCGCGGCCGACCTGATGGCCCAGGCCGAGCACGATCCGCTGGCAGCCTGCTATCTGGTGACCTGCGACGAGCAGTTTGCGCGCGAGGTCGAGGCAGGCATCGATATCCTGGTGGCGCAGTCGCCGCGTGCCGAGATCACGCGTGCTTCGCTCGACAATGAGGGCACCATCGTGGTGGCCGCCGACATGGCTGCCGCCGTCGAGGCGGTGAATACCGTGGCGCCCGAGCACTTGGAGCTGCACTGCAAGGACGCGATGGGCCTGCTCGGCGGCATTCGCAACGCCGGCGCCATCTTTGTGGGCGCTTGGAGCTCCGAGCCGCTCGGCGATTATGTTGCCGGTCCCAACCACACGCTGCCAACCGGCGGCACGGCCATGTTCTCCAACCCGCTTTCGGTCGAAGAGTTCGTTAAGCGCTCGAGCGTCATTTGCTATACGCCCGAGGGCCTGCTCTCTGACGCTCCCGCCACACAGCGTCTAGCCGAGGCCGAGGGCCTGTGGGCGCACGCGCTTTCTGCTGCCCTGCGTCGTCGCGTGCTGGAGCAGGGCGAGGATGCCGTGAGTGCCGAGTCACTGGCTGCGGCCGACCTGACCAAGGTCGCTTGGCCGGGTGACGCCGTGGCGACGGTTGCCGAGGGCGTTGACCTGGCGGCTGCGGGCGCGGATGGCGTTGGCGCGACCGGCGAGGAGGCCTAACATGGCCGAACTCACGCCGCGCATGAAGGAGCTCGTCCAGCCCTACCTGGCCGGCATTGAGCCCTATGATCCCAACTTTACGCCCACGCGCATCAACCTTTCGGCCAACGAGAACACCTATCCCGTGCCGGCCGGCGTGCGCGAGGCGATTGATGCAGCCCTGGCTGCCACGCCGCTCAACCGTTATCCCGACCCCATGTCCAACGACCTGCGCGATGAGCTTGCTGCTTGGCATGGCGTGACGCGCGAGAATATCTGCGTGGGCAACGGCGGTGACGAGCTGCTCTATAACTACTTGCTGGCGTTTGGCGGCGCGGGGCGGACCCTGCTCAACTGCCCGCCGTGCTTTAGCGAGTATGCGTTCTTTGCGTCGCTGTGCCAGACCGAGGTGCGCGACGTGTGGCGCGACCCGGCGACCTTTGAGCTCGACCAGGCGGCGGTGCTTGCGGCGGCTCCCGAGTGCAATCTGGCGATCGTGACCTCGCCCAACAATCCCACGGGTGACGTGGCGCCGCTCGACTTTGTTGCGGCTCTGTGCGATGCCTGCCCCGGCATGGTGATGGTCGACGAGGCCTACGTGGAGTTTGCCGACGATTCGTTTGGCGCGGCCACCACGGCGCAGGGGCTTATCGCCGAGCATCCCAGCCTGGCGATTCTACATACACTGTCCAAGGCGTTCGGCGCCGCCGGCACGCGCCTGGGCTATGTGATCGCGGCGCCCGAGGTCATCGACGTGTTCGCGGCGATTCGCCAGATCTATTCGGTCAACGTGTTGAGCCAGGCGGCGGCGCTTGCCTGCGTGCGTGCCCGCGATGCGTACGCGCCCGTGGTGGCACAGGTCGCATCCGAGCGCGAGCGCGAGTTGTGTGCCCTGCGCGCAATGGCTGCCGAGGGTCTGCCCGTGGAGGCGTGGCCGAGCGCGACGAACTTTGTGCTTGTGCGCACACCGCATGCCACGCGCGTGCGCGAGCGTCTGCGCGACGAGTATTCAATTTTGGTGCGCGACTTTAGTTACGCGCCGGGGCTCGCGGACTGTCTGCGCATTACCGTAGGCACCCCGCAGGAAAACGACGAGGTGCTGGCCGCGTTTGCCGCGCTGGTGAAGGAGGAGATGTAGATGGACCGCTATGCCGAGGTGACCCGCAAGACGGGGGAGACCGACATTGTCGTAAAGCTCGACCTGGACGGATGCGGCGTGTGTGATATCTCGACCGGCGTACCGTTTTTCGACCACATGCTCAACGCTTTTGGCCGCCATGGCCTGTTCGATTTGACGGTGCACGCGGTGGGCGACGTCGAGGTCGATGCGCATCATACCGTCGAGGACACGGGCATTGTGCTGGGCGAGGCGTTTTGCCAGGCGCTGGGCGACAAGGCGGGCATTACGCGCTTTGCCGACGCGGCGATCGCCATGGACGAGACGCTTGTGATGGCTGCTGTTGATATTTCGGGCCGCGGGCAGGCCTACTGCGAGCTGCCCGTGCCGACTGAGCGCGTGGGCAGCTTCGATACCGAGCTGGCCGTCGAGTTCTTCTATGCCTTTGCGCGCGATGCCAAACTCACGTTGCACGTGCGCGAGCTGGCAGGCGGCAACTCGCATCACATTATCGAGGCCGCCTTTAAGGCCGTGGGCCGCACGATGCGCCAAGCCTGTGAGCTGGACCCTCGCGTGCAGGGCATCCCCAGCACCAAGGGTTCACTGTAACCGCCACAAGGGTAAAAACCACCACGAAGGTGCCTGTCCCCTTTGTGGTGGTTTTGGATGATGGGAAAAGGGAGGGTCGCGTGGGCGAACCGAAGATTGTGGTGGTCGACTACCACAAGGGCAACTTGTCGAGCGTTACGCGCGGGCTTGCGCGCGCCGGTGCCGCCGCCTGCACGTCGGACGATCCGGAGCAGATCCGCAACGCCGACGGCCTGGTCATCCCGGGCGTGGGCGCGTTCTATGACGCGATCGCCTTTATGCGCCAGAGCGGCGAGGCAGACGCGGTGCTCGATGCCGTCGCCGCCGGAACTCCGCTGCTCGGCATCTGCCTGGGCCTTCAACTATTTTTTGAGCGCGGCAACGAGGGCGTGCCTGCGGACGAGGGCGCGGTCGCCGACGGCAACGCCTCCGAGCAGGCTGGCGGTCCCTGGGTCGATGGCCTGGGTATTATGCGCGGCTCGTGCACACGCTTGGAGTCGAGCCGCCTGAAGGTGCCGCACGTGGGCTGGGACCAGGTGCACATGACGCCCGCCGGCGCGGCCGATCCGCTGCTTGCTGGTTTTGCCGAGGGTGCCAACATGTACTTCACCCACAGTTATGCGGTGGCCGACGACGCCGATGCCGCCGATGTGCTGGCGCGCACGCACTATACGCGGGGCTTCCCGTGCATCGTGCGCCATGGCAACGTGTGGGGCTGCCAGTTCCATCCCGAGAAATCCTCCGCGCTGGGTCAGCGCATCCTTAAGAACTTCGTCAACATCGTCGAGGAGGCTGGCCGATGATCCTGTTTCCCGCAATCGATCTGATCGGCGGCAAAGTCGTGCGCCTGGAGCGTGGCGACCGCAGCCGCTGCAAGGTATATTCCGACGATCCCGTGGCCGTTGCTCGCTCGTTTGCCGAGCAGGGCGCAAGCTGGGTGCACGTCGTCGACCTGTCCGCTGCCTTTGGCGAGGACGAGGACACATGCGCTGCCAACTCGGCGGCGATTAAGGCCATCTGCGGCGTCGACGGTCTGTCCGTGGACGTGGGCGGCGGCGTCCGCTCGCTCGCGCGCATCGACGAGTTGGCCGGCTACGGTGCGCGCCGCATCGCGCTGGGCACGGTGCTGGTGACCGAGCCGGGTTTTGCTGAGGTGGCAGCCCAAGGCTTTGGCGAGCTGCTGGTCGCCGACATTGCCGCACGCGACGGCCAGGTTAAGGTGAACGGCTGGCGCGACGGCGCGGGCGTGGTGCTCGACGATGCCGTGGCGCAGCTTACCGAGCTGGGCTTTAAGCATCTGGTGTATACCGACATCGCGCGCGATGGCATGCAGACGGGCATCGATGTGGCGGCGTATCGCCATGTGGCCGAGGTCGCGGGCTTTCCCGTCGTGGCTTCGGGCGGTATCTCGACGCTCGACGACATCCGCGCACTGGCCGCGGTGGGCGAGGTCGCGATTGAAGGCGCCATTACCGGCCGTGCGCTCTACGAAGGCAACTTTACGCTGGCACAGGCGCTGGCCGCCGCCCGAGGGGAGGAGTAGCCCATGCTTACCAAGCGCGTGATTCCCTGCCTGGACGTCAAGGACGGTCGTGTGGTCAAGGGCGTCAACTTTGTGAGCTTACGCGATGCGGGCGATCCGGTGGAGCTGGCGCGTGCCTATGACCGCGAGGGTGCGGACGAGGTCGTCTTCCTGGACATTACCGCCACGAGCGACAACCGTGCGACGACTATCGAGATGGCGGCGCATGCAGCCGAGGAGCTCGCTATTCCCTATACCGTGGGCGGCGGCTTTCGCGACCTTGCGGGCATGCGCACCATGGTTGCCGCCGGTGCCGACAAGGTGTCGCTCAACTCGGCGGCCGTGCGCGACCCGTCGTTGATCAGCCAAGCTGCCGCGGCGTTTGGCAGCCAGGCCGTGGTCGTGGCGATCGATGCCAAGCGCGTCGGTTTGCCCGGCGCATCCGGTGCCGACAAGTGGGAAGTCTTTACCGCAGGAGGCCGCAACGCCACGGGTATCGACGCGTTGGCGTGGGCCGAGGAGGCGGCCCGTCGCGGCGCCGGCGAGATCCTGCTGACCAGCATGGATCGCGACGGCACCAAGTCTGGCTTTGACCTGGCGCTCACCCGCACCGTGGCGCGTGCGGTGCCGATTCCCGTCATCGCGAGCGGCGGCGTGGGTACGCTCGAGCATTTTGCCGAGGGCGTAATCGAGGGCGAGGCCGACGCCGTGCTAGCGGCGAGCGTCTTTCACTTTGGAACTTTCAGCATTCGCCAGGTGAAGGAGTATATGGCGTCGCAGGGCATCCCTGTGAGGCTGGACTTTTAGCGCTGCGGCTTGCCCAGGCACCGCATCTTGCCGCTCAAACCGTCGCTCGCGTACCAAAGTACGCGTCGCTCCTCTTTTGCGGCAACCTGCGGCACCTGGACAACCCTCACCGACCTGCGAAGTTTGAATTTGGGGAGAGAAATGGAAGAGATAACCGATCCTTCAAAGCTTACATACGACGCCAAGGGGCTGATTCCTTGTGTGGTTCAGCAGTATGACACCGGCGAGGTGCTTATGGTTGCTTGGATGAACGAGGAGTCGGTGGGGCTGACGCTCAAGACCGGTACCACGTGGTTTTGGAGCCGCAGTCGCCAGGAGCTCTGGAACAAGGGCGTGACGAGCGGCAATATGCAGGCGGTCAAGGAGCTCTGGGCCGACTGCGATAGCGATACGCTGCTGGTCAAGGTCGACTCGCCGGGTCCGGCCTGCCACACCGGCAACCGTACCTGCTTCTTTAAGAAACTCGCGTAGGGCGGGCGCTCGATTAGACGCTCGGCCACCAGAAAGGATTGAACCATGGGTGTGCGCACCGCAAACGTTCAGGATGGAAATATCGGTGAGACGCTGACAGGTCTGGCCGAGGTGATTCACGGTCGTCGCGACGCGTCGCCGCAGGAGAGCTATACCGCTCGCCTGCTGACCGACGTCGAGGACGAGCTGCTCAAGAAGCTTGCCGAGGAGGCGAGCGAGGTCATCATGGCCTGCAAGGATAACGACCACGATCATATTCGCTACGAGGCCGGCGACCTGGTCTACCACCTGCTCGTGACGCTCGAGCGCTACGGCATCACCCTCGACGAACTGGCCGGCGAACTCAACGCTCGCCGCCACTAGTCATTGGGGACGTTCTTAAACGACTAGTTAGGCGAGGGGTGTGGATTCCCATTCGCCGGTGGGGTGGGGGATGTCGAAGGTTCGGTAGCCACGGTCGTAGGCGTGTGCCTGGGCCTCACGGATGTTCCAGCAGATGTCGCAGACGCGGTGTGCGTCCGAGCCAAAAGTGATCGGCACCTCGGCGTGGGCGAAGCAACGCAGCAATCCGGTCGCGGGATAGTAGTCGTCGAGGCCCTTGCGCGGTGCGGCGGTCGAGACCTCAACGCGGCGGCCCGTATCGTGCGCGCACTCGGCCATCTGCTGCCAAAACGGTGCGGGGTCAAAGTCGGGCGCAAAGCCTTCCTTCGAAAAGCGCATGACCAGGTCGGGGTGAGCCATCACATCAAAGTTGAGCGGGCTCTCGCAGGCGCGGCACCAGTCGTCGACGTAGCGCTCCCACACGCCGCGTACCCCCAGGTTTTCCCAAACGTGCAGGTTGGTGTCGTCGTCGATCCAACCGCAAAGGGAATCGGGTGTATCGGGACGAGCGACGTTTTCTGTTCCCGCCGTACCCGCGGCACCGGCCATGATATCGCCTGGGTTTCCAATCCAATGCACACTGCCCAGGCGCACGACGGCGCCCTGGGACCAGCACTCAACCAAAGGCTCGCAGCCCTCGTACCAATCGCATTCAAAGCTATAGATAAGCTCGAGCTCCGACGCGATCTGCGAGGCAAGCTTGCGGGCATCCTCAAAAGCCAGACGATGTGCCGGCAAGTCGCCCTCGACAACCTGCACCTCGCAGTTGGCATCCATGCTGGCGGGCAAGGTGAGGTGGTCGGTCGAGACCATGACCCGACAGCCAGCCGCCGCGGCGGCGCGAACGTTTTCCTCAAAGGAGGCATGGCCGTCCGAAAACGAGGTGTGGGTGTGGCAATCGACCAGCGGGCAAGCAGACATGGCAGCTCCTTTGCGTCAAGCGAATCCGCTCCATTGTAATGGCGCAGCTCTCAACACGCCGGGCACGCCGGGGGTCGAAATCGATTGGAAAGGCTGCGCGGCGCGCGGTGCGGCCTCGCTTGCGCTCTCAAAACATGTGCATCAGCCTCCAAAAGCTGCAAAAAATGACATGTTTGGAGGCTGACGTACACGTTTGGATTGGGGCGAGGGCGGCGACGGACGAAAGTCACGCTTGTGCCACGTCCGATGTGCTAGCGTTTGGATGAACAAAACGAGCCCGCGCGGAAAGGAGCCGGACCGTATGCCATGCGATAGCAAATCCCCGCTGTCCCGCGAGACCGATGCGCCCGAAACCATCGTCAAGCTGGAATGCGACATCGACGACGCGTCGCCTGAGGTACTCGCCTACGCCGCCGACCGCCTGCGCGAGGCGGGTGCGCGCGAGGTGCACTGGCTGCCCCTCTATTGTAAGAAAGGCCGCCCCGGCTGGCAGCTGCAGGTAATCTGCTCGCACGATGATATCGAGCGCCTGCAGACGATCATCTTCTTGGAAACCACGACCAACGGCATTCGTCGCCAGGTTATGGAGCGCGTTTGCCTACCACGCCGCTTTGAGCGCGTAACGACGCCATGGGGCGAGGTGTTCGTCAAGGTGGCCACCCTGCCCGACGGCAGCGAGCGTGCAGCGCCCGAGTACGAGGACTGCGCCCGCCTTGCCCGCGAGCACGGTGTGCCGCTCCAGCGCGTGATGCAGGCAGCACAAGCCGCGCCTCTGCAATTTGAGTGACACGGTCGGCGACGCGCCACACCCACCCCATCAACCTCACCGAAAGGACCACCATGAAATACCTCATCGCTTCCGACATCCACGGCTCGGCATACTGGGCCGAGCGCCTGGTCGCCGCCATCGAATCCCAGCAGCCCGACCGCATCGTGCTGCTGGGCGACCTGCTCTACCACGGTCCGCGCAACGACCTGCCGCGCGATTACGCCCCCAAGCGCGTAATCCCGCTGCTCAACGCCCTGGCCGACCGCATCATCGCGGTGCGCGGCAACTGCGACGCCGAGGTCGACCAGATGGTGCTCGACTTCCCCGTCATGGCCGACTATGCCACGCTGTTCGACGAGACCGGCCGCGAGCTGTTCCTGACGCACGGCCATGTCTTTGGCGCCGGCATGCACAACAGCGTCGACCACGCGCCCGCGTTGCCCGAGGGCTCCGCGCTCGTCTACGGCCATACGCACATCAAGGTCAACGAGGAAAGCGCCGCGTACCCGGGCCTGTGGCTCTTCAACCCCGGCAGCGTGAGCATTCCCAAGGACGGTACGCACAGCTACGGCATCTACGAGGGCGGCGCGTTCCGCCACGTGGTCATGGAGGAGGAGTAGCCATGGCGCAGCATATGGCTCAGCAAAATGCCGAGGGCTCGCGCGATCTGTCCACGCTGGTCGATGCGTCGGCCGAGCTGCAGCATCTGGTGCAGACCATCTGGCGTCTGCGTCAGCCCGATGGCTGCCCGTGGGACCGTGAGCAGACGCACCGCAGCATTGGCAAGAACATGATCGAGGAGGCCTATGAGGCGCTCGACTGCATCGAGGCCGACGACGCGGCACACCTACGCGAGGAGCTGGGCGACGTGCTCATGCAGGTCGTGCTGCATGCGCAGATTGCTGCTGACGCCGGCGAGTTTACACTGGCCGACGTGGCGCGTGATATCGACGCCAAGCTCATCCGCCGTCATCCGCACGTGTTTGGCGATGTAGATGCCGACAGTTCCGACGAGGTACTCAAGATTTGGGACGAGGTCAAGCTTGCCGAGAGGGCTGCCAAGGACAAGGCCGTGGCGGCAGGCGAGGCTGCGCCCGAGGGCCTGCTCGACGGCGTGCCCACGCATCTGCCGGCGCTGATGCAGGCTCAGAAGGTGTCGCGCAAGGCGGCTGCCGTGGGCTTTGAGTGGGAGACGGTCCAGGATGTGTGGGACGAGGTCGCCGAGGAGCGTGCCGAGTTTGAGGCCGAGGCCCCTGGCTCGCCCGAGCGCGAAATGGAGTTTGGCGATCTGCTCTTTGCCCTGGTCAACGTCGCGCGCAAGGAGGGTATCGACGCCGAGAGCGCCCTGCGCGCGAGCACGGCCAAGTTTCGCCGTCGCTGGGCTGCGATGGAGCAGATGGCGGCCGATGCCCACGTGGATCTGGCCGAGCTTTCGACCCACGGCCTCAACGACCTGTGGGATGCCGCAAAGGCGGAGGAGTAAGACTGCGGGAACGACGGGCTGACATGCCTCACCGTTCCCGCTAAATTTTTCGAAAATCAAGTGTATCCCTTGGCTAACTTAGGGCATAATGCAAAAAGTGCGACATGGCTAACTTACGGAGACGCACCGATGGTGCACGGTCAGCCGGTCGCTTGCATCCACTACGTTTCCAAGTGAGAGGGAGACAACATGAGCGATATTTTGGACGTCTACGGTCGCGAGGTGCTCGACAGCCGCGGCAATCCCACCGTCGAGGTCGAGGTCGTGCTCGAGGACGGCAGCTTTGGCCGCGCAATGGTGCCTTCGGGTGCTTCGACCGGCGCCTTTGAGGCCTGCGAGCTGCGCGATGGCGACAAGGGTCGCTACCTGGGCAAGGGCGTCTCGCAGGCCGTCGAGCACGTCAACAACGAGTGCGCCGATGCCGTCGTGGGCCTCGATGCCTTCGACCAGCGCGCCGTCGATGCCGCGCTGATCGCCGCGGACGGTACCCCCAACAAGACCAAGCTCGGCGCTAACGCCATTCTGGGCGTGTCGCTGGCCGTCGCCCGCGCCGCTGCCGAGTCGGCGGGTCTTTCGCTGTACCAGTACCTGGGCGGCGTCAACGCCCATCTGCTGCCCACGCCCATGATGAACATCCTCAACGGCGGCGTGCATGCCGACAATAACGTCGACTTCCAGGAGTTCATGATCATGCCGGTGGGCGCCCCGAGCTTTGCCGAGGGCCTGCGTTGGTGCGCCGAGGTCTACCACACCCTCAAGGGCGTGCCGCACGAGGCCGGCCTGGGCGGCGGCGTGGGCGACGAGGGCGGCTTTGCGCCCAACCTCAAGACCAATGCCGAGCCGTTCGAGTACATTACCAAGGCCGTCGAGAAGGCTGGCTTTAAGCCCGGCGTCGACTTCATGTACGCCATGGACCCGGCCTCGACCGAGTTCTACAACGCCGAGACCGGCATGTACGAGCTCAAGGGTGAGGGCGTGGAGTACACGAGTGCCCAGATGGTCGATTACTGGGAGAAGCTCGTCGACACCTATCCCATCATCTCCATCGAGGATGGTATGGCCGAGGAGGACTGGGACGGCTGGGTCGAGCTTACCCGTCGAATTGGCAACAAGGTGCAGCTGGTGGGCGACGACCTGTTCGTCACCAACACCGAGCGCCTCAAGAAGGGCATCGAGCTGGGTGCCGCCAACGCGATCCTGGTCAAGGTTAACCAGATCGGTACGCTCACCGAGTCGCTCGAGGCCATCGAGACCGCCAAGGAGGCCGGTTACGCCTGCATCGTGAGCCACCGCTCCGGCGAGACCGAGGACTCCACGATCGCCGACTTGGTCGTGGGCGTCAATGCCGGCCAGATCAAGTCGGGCGCCCCGTGCCGCAGCGACCGTATCGCCAAGTACAACCAGCTCATCCGCATCGAGGACGAGCTCGAGGGCAGCGCGCGCTACGCCGGCAAGGCCGCGTTCTACAACATTCGCTAAACAAGTGGTGCTCGGGGGCGGGGTTGACTCGGCTCCGCTCCACTTCTGATGGCCGCCGTTGGGCGCTGGGCCATATGGCTCAGCGCCTTTTTTATGTCGAGCAAAGGCCGCCGAAGGTGGTGCGCGCGCTCGTGCTATAACTAGAATACTTAGCGCAAACAAACCTCAACCGCACAAGGCGCACATGGATCAGATTTACGACAACAGGTACTATACCGCCGGTTCGCGCGAGCCGTCGCCTCGCCGTGCGCGCACGGTGCAGCTCGGTGGGTCCGCCTACGCCGGCGTCGAGCGCTCCACGCAGCGCCCGACAGGTACCTCGCGCCCCAATGCTCAAGTGAATACTTCGACAGATGGACCAGTGCGCCCGGCACGTTCGTCGCATGCTCAGCGCTCGTCGGCTCAAACGCACGATAGGTCGAGCAGGCCTTCGAACCGTTTTTCGGGCTCGGACTTTATGCACTACGCCAACGACAACGCGGTGGTCAAGGCGATCTACGACTTTACCCACGGTCCTCAGCGAGGGCTATTCATCGGCATTGTCGTTGCCCTGGTGCTCGTGAGCCTGTATTTCCCCGTGCGCGATCTGTACGTGGCAAAGCGTTCGAGCGATATCTTGGCCAAGCAGGTCGAGATTCGTCAGCAATACAATGATGAGCTGCAAAAAAGCGTCGACAAACTGCTCTCGGAGGAGGGCATTAAGGATGCGGCGTCCGAGGATCTGGGCCTGGTGATGCCCGGCGAGAAGAGGATTGAAGTGCAGGGCCTGGACGACGATTCGGATTCGTCTTCGAGCAAGAAGTCGTCGAACGCCAAGAAGGCCAGCGAAGTTGCCAAGGAAATCGAAGAAGTCGGTAAGGACGCCCCGTGGTACATCCAGGCGCTCGACATGCTGTTTGGGTTTAACGGTGTCGAGGGCCAGACGGTCGTGTCCAACGGCAAATAGCGCCCGGAGGGGAGCCCGCAATGGCAGATTGCAAACGATATAAGGTGGCGGCGATCGATCTGGGAACGGTGTCGTCGCGACTGGTGCTGGCGCAGGTCGAGGGCGGGGCGATCGTGGAATCGTCCAAGCATACCGAGATTACCGACCTGGGCGAGGGTGTGGACGCGACGGGTCGCTTTTGCGAGGCGGCGGTCGAGCGCGTGCTCGCTGCATGCCGCATGTTTGTGGACGAGGCGCGTGCCTTTGGGGCCGCGTGCATTTGCACCACATGCACGAGCGCCGCGCGCGATGCATCCAATGCCGCACTGCTGCTGGACGGTCTGCGTGAGCTGGGGCTCGAACCGCAGGTGATTCCGGGCGAGGTCGAGGCGCGCCTGACGTTTTTTGGCGTGGCGCACGACTTTGCCGGCGAGCGCATCATTGTTGCCGATTCGGGCGGCGGATCCACGGAGCTCGCGACGGGCGTCTATGCGCCGGAGCGTGGGGTCTTTGCGCTGGAGGGCACGCGTTCGCTGGACATCGGTTGTCGCCGTGTGACGGAGCGATTTTTCTCGGCACTGCCGCCCGCACACGGCGAGCTTACTGCCGCTGCCGCGTGGGCGGGCGAGCAGTTCGCTGCCTATTTTGAGGGCCTGCCGAGCAATTTTGAGCGCGCCGAACGCTTGGTCGCAGTGGGTGGCACCGTCACCACACTCGTGGCGCTCGTTCATGAGCTGGAACCGTACGATTCGAGCTTTGTGCACCTGCGCGAGCTTTCGCTGGATCAGGTTTCGGCCGCTATCGAGCGCATGTCTGCGTTGGATGCGGACGGCATCGCCGCTCTACCGGGTGTACAGCCCAAACGCGCGGGCGTGATCTTGGCTGGTGCCGTGGTAATCCGCGAGCTTATGCGAGCCGGCGGCTACAAGACGCTCACTGTAAGCGAGAACAGCTTACTCGCCGGCATGGCCGCCACCATCAACGAGGCTCTCGACGGTGCGACCCCCACCATCTCCTGGACCCCAGAGCTCAGCACCCTCTAAATAAGTTGCGGTGAAATAGTTCCTAAATAAGCTGGTAAACGGTATAAACAGGATCTATTCCACCGCAACTTCTAAGGGACCGAAGCTGTCTTTTTAGCCCGTCCTAAATTAGTTGACTTTCTGAAGCGCGGGGCGGTGGGACGTCTGCGTATTTGCTGCGCAAATCCGCACCGGCTTCGGACGCCTGCTGGCGCCCTCGCCGGCTCGCTGCGGACGCTGCGCGTCCGCTTGACGCTCGCCCCCCTCGCGGGTTCGAGTCCCACCGGCATCTAAAAGAAGTGAGCCCGCATCCCTTGGGGACACGGGCTCGAAAGCTCCATATGGTAGGGGCGGTGGGACTCGAACCCACAATCCTTGCGGCGAGAGATTTTAAGTCTCCTGCGTATGCCAATTCCGCCACGCCCCCGTGAGACTAGAAGTCTAGCACAAGCCGCCCGTTACGCGTTGACAGCCATCGAGTGCCGGCCCGACTTTTCCAAGTACTCGGCAAACTTGGCCTCGTCGCCCTTGTTCTGGTACTGCAGGGCCAGCAGGTACTCCAAGCGGCAGCGCTTGACCGGGTCGTCGCCGACATCCTCGAGCATGCGCTCCAGCTCGGGAATGTCGTTGTGGCGCTTGAGGATCATCGTGTCGTACATCAGCTGACACTCGTGTGCAACCGCCTCGGCCTGACCGCCCTCAAAGCCCTTGATCTCGTGCAACAGCTCTTTGGACTTTTTGCGGTCCTCCTGGCCAACGTAGTAGTTAAAAGCTTTGATCACCAGGTCGACGCGCTGCATTTTGGGCAGATTGAGCCCCAGCAGCAGGTCGAACATCTCGCTGGCGTGCTCGTGGTCCTCGCGCAGCAGATAGGAGTTCAGACGCAGGTAGTCGCGGTTGTAGCGCGGGTACAGCATGCTGGTGAGTTTGCCGTCGAGCAAACGATCGAACTCATCCCATTGCTTGGCGGCCATCAATTGCTGCAGGCGTTTAAACGTGGTGCGTTTTTTGACGCTAAAGAACACCGACACGGCGATGCAGATGATAACGACGGCGGTCCAGAGGGTGCGGGAATCGGGCATATTAGGGTCCTTAGTCGCTCATAAAGCGAGCGGTATGACAACACGTACTAGATGTATTATACGCGGCGTGCAAGCAAACTGGCATAAAAGCTCATCGAGGCCGAGTGCCATCGCTCGCTGCGGTACACTTACCTAAAGTAAACCATGAAGGGAGACATTACCTATGAAGAAGATCGTTTTGGCTTGCGGTGCTGGCGCTGCTACTTCCACGCTCGTTGCCCAGAAGGTCGCTACCCTGCTCGACGCCAACGGTTATGCCGACAAGTACGAGATCGTGCAGTGCGCCATCTCCGAGGCCAAGGATTACTGCGACGAGGGCGCTGACCTGCTGATCGCCACCACCGTTGCCCCCGAGGGCCTCACCTGCCCGTACGTGAGTGGCGTGCCCTTCATGACCGGCATGAACCGCGTTGCCGCCGAGAAGGCCGTTCTCGACGTTATGGCTCAGTAGGCGCTGCTTGTATGAATGAGCAGAACGCCAATCCGGTCGAACTCTTTGGCATGCGCGTTGCCCATGTGGGCATTAATGCCACCGACCCGGCAGACGCCCTGGAGATCGCGGAGCTGTTCTCGACGATGATGGGCCTGCCCGTTATCGAGACCCCCGTTTCGTACTTTAACGATTCGCTGGTCGAGATCATGAAGCAGAACGGTCGTGGCACCAAGGGCCACATCGGCTTTGCCGTTAACGACATCGATGCAGCTGAGAAGTGGTTTGCCGAGCGCGGGCTCGAGGTCAACGAGGAGTCGCGCGTGCTGTTGCCCGATGGCGGCACCAAGCTCGTGTACTTTAAGCGCGAGTTCGCCGGTTTCGCCGTGCACCTGTGCCGCGAGTAGCGCACAAGCTGCCATAGCTAGCAAAAAGGGATAGGGCCGCGTGGCCCTATCCCTTTATTTATGCCGAGGGACTTCCTACCGCGGCAGGCGAATCGTAAAGCGGCTGCCGACGCCCTCGACTGAGGTCACGCCAATGACACCGCCATGGCTATCGACGATCCACTTGGCAATGGCAAGTCCCAGACCCGAGCCCTGCGCGCCGGCATCGCGTGCGTTGTCGGCACGGTAGAACCGCTCGAACGCGTGAGCTGCGGATTCCTGGTTCATGCCGATGCCCTCGTCCTCAACGCTTATGTCGATCGTGTCCGCGCCCGCATCCGGCGTTATGCCAAATGTGACAGTCGTTCCCGCATCCGAGTACTTGGCGGCGTTTTGCACGATCACGCGCAGAGCCTGCTTCACGAGCGCCACGTCGACGGGCGCGTCGCAGCGCGGGTCGCTGGCAAGCAAGGTGTCAAAAGCCAGCCGATACGTGTGCTCGGCATCGATCATCTGTGACTCCTCGCATACCTCGCTGACCAGTGCAGCCAAGTTGGTATGCGTGCGCCGCAGGACCGTGCGCCCGGCATCGCCGCGCGCCAAAAACAGCAGCTGTTCTACGAGCTCTTGCATGTGCTCGCTTTCGGCCTTGAGGGACGCGATAGACTCCGCCAGCACGTCCGGGTCGTCTTTGCCCCAGCGGTCGAGCATGTTTACGTAGCCCTGAATCACCGCGATGGGCGTGCGCAGCTCGTGGCTCGCATCGTTGACAAAGCGCATCTGCTGCAGCTTTGCTTCTTGCATCTGGCGCAGCAGGCGGTTGAGCGCGACCTCGATGCTTGCCAGGTCGGCGTCGCCGGTGGTGACGCTCGGCGAGTCGACGCTTGCGCGCTCGATGGCCTGCTCCAGCGTTTCCATCTTGCCGCCGGAGAGCTGCATACGGCCGAGCTCGTCCACGCGCAAGGCCAGGTCGTTGAGCGGTGCCATGGTACGGCGCACGCGGCGGGCGCCGCCGAGCATGTTGAGCACGCTGATGACCTGCCAACCCACAACGACAAGGTAGAGAGGCCATAGCGTGACGAGGTCCTGCGCGAGGGGGAAAGTCTTGGTGGTACGCGCAAGCTCGACGGTATAGGTGAGCGTTGTCAGGTCCCAGCCGCGCGCGGGCGTCAGCGACATGCCACGAACGGTGGCGCTGGGGATCCATCCTGCGGTAAACGCGCCGTTGGGCAGCGTCTGGTTGTATCCATAGACGAGGATCGCCGCCGCAATCACCATCAGCAGCAGATCGAGCCAGACATAGCTCATCAGGCGGCGCCACATATAGCTCCAGTTGATGGCACGGGCGATGGAGGTGACGCGCTTGGCCTCGGCGTTACGCGCGGCAGACATAGCCCACCCCGCGCACGGTCTGGATGATGCGGGCGCCGCCAGCGTCCTCGATCTTGGCACGCAGGTGCGCGATGTGTACGTCGACGTTGTTGGTGTCGCCCACGTATTCGTAGCCCAGCGCTTCGTGCGCGATGCGCTCGCGCGTGAGCACGGTCTCGGCATGAGCCATAAGCAGGGCGAGGACGTCGAACTCGCGGGCCGTGAGCGCGATGGGCGAGCCGCCGACCGTGACTTCGCGGCGGCCGGGGTCGAGCGCGACCGAACCCACGTTGAGCGCGGCGGGGGAGGGCAAGGCGGAAGCTTGGGTCGAGTTGCTGACCGGGGGTATCGCAGTGGCGTCGATGCCCGCGCCACCCGCCCCGGCGCCGCCAACGCCCGAAGCCGTCCGCACAGCCTCCGAGCGCTTCAGCGCCACGCGGATCCGTGCGAACAGCTCCTCAATCGCAAACGGCTTGGTCAGGTAGTCGTCGGCGCCGGCATCGAGCCCGGCAACCTTGTCCATCACGGCATCGCGTGCGGTGACCATAATCACCGGCACATCCTTGTGCTTGCGTACACGTCGCAGTACTTCCATGCCGTTGAGTTGCGGCAACAGCACATCGAGCAGAATCAGATCGTAGTCGCGCTCCAGCGCCAGGTCAACGGCGGTGCGGCCGTCGGCGGCGTGCTCCACCTGGTAGCCCTCGTGCTCCAGCTCGAGCGTCACAAAGCGGGCGATTTTCTCCTCGTCCTCTACGATCAGGATCCGTGCCATGCGTGCCCCCGTCTGCGATTACTTGTCGTCGTTGAGATTTTGCTTGATGTCGTCCGCGGCATCGGCAGCGTGATTCATAAGGTTGTTGATGCTGCCGGGTACGTCGCCGTCGCTATCGATGCGGTAACGCATGCCAAAGAACAGGCCAATCAGCATCAGCCATATCGTGGCGCCCCAGGCAAACAGCGCGACGATGGGGATCAGGATGGGAATGTTGAGGATGATCGCGTCGCGGCGCGTGGCGATAAACTTGGTGTCCAGGCTCAGGCGGAAGAGCTTTTTGAGGTACTCCCACACGCTGTCCATCTTCTTGGAGAAGTCGGTCTTTTCGCTCGACTTCTCGTAGGCGGCCTGCGCGGCGACCATCTCGGCTGAGGGCTCATCGACTGGCGCGGACTCGGTGGCGGCGTGCGCCGACGTGGTCTGGGTCTTGCCCTGCGACTCGAGCCAAATGATGGCATCCAAGACGTTGCCGTCGGCGGCGTCGAGCGCGGCCTTGGCATCGGTGTAGCTCACGTTGCACTTGGTGCGGATGGTTTCAACTTTTTCGAGGTCGTCCATGACCTGTTCCTTTCGTTCGATGGGCGCGACGCCGGGCGATCTGCCCGGGCGCGAGCGTTGCGTTCGGCGGCCTGCGTGACGCCGCCCCGCCCTTGGTCGAACTCTATAGTGCAGGTTATAGATTAAGCGATTCTTGAGCCAAGATTAATGTTGGATGAGTTTTTGGGTAGCGGTGGGAAAAGTATTAGACCTCGATAGCGGGGGATGGGGTGCCTGTGCAAAACGGCGTCAAGGGTTGGTCGAGTGGGCGGTTTTCAGGCGACTGGGACATGGCGGGCGGTCGATCACCTATACTGGTTGGGCTCAACTGGAGAGGTGATGACTAGTTATGAAATCAATCAATGTTGCAGCAGCGATTATTCAGAAGGATGGAAAAATCCTGAGTTGCCAGCGCGGCTATGGCGAGTTTAAAGACGGCTGGGAGTTTCCGGGCGGCAAGCTCGAGCCGGGCGAGACCGGCGAGCAGGCAATCGTGCGCGAGATTCAAGAAGAGCTCGAGGTCACGATCGGTAACCTTGACTATCTTTGCACGGTCGAACACGATTACGAGACGTTCCATCTGTCGATGCAGTGCTACCTAGCTACCATCCTTTCGGGGGAGTTCAAAGAGCACGCTCACGAGGACATGAAGTGGCTCGATACCAATAACCTGTGGGATGTCGATTGGCTTCCGGCGGACGTTAAAGTCGTTAGGGAGCTCGAAAAGAAACTCGGACTTAACGGACTTAAGTAAGAAAGGAGCGGGCGCCACATGGTGCCTCGCTCCTTTTTAATATGAGCAGGACATTGTCAAGAGGCAAAATCGGGCCTGGCCCCAACGAT
>UQIK01000011.1 GCA_900541125.1 uncultured Collinsella sp. | reverse complement strand
CATCCGGTCCGACCGGGCCGCGCGGCAAGGAGATATATTGCCAGACCGGAGGGGCCCCGGGGGCGGGAATTCCACTCTTCACAAGTCCTACACAATACATCGCTTCCTATATAAGTAATAGAAAGGCTGGTGCAGAAATACTGCACGTATCAGATGATGACCCTTCGGTTAAGAGATATATAAAGATCGGTCACCTGTAAGTGTCTATCTACCCGCGCTTTTGCTATATAAACCAGCGCTTCAGATAAAAAGAGGGAGCGCCGCGCACAACGCGACACTCCCCTAGCGATTCAAGAGAATCTATTAGGCCTCGAGAG
This sequence comes from uncultured Collinsella sp., assembly GCA_900541125.1. Taxonomy (GTDB): domain Bacteria; phylum Actinomycetota; class Coriobacteriia; order Coriobacteriales; family Coriobacteriaceae; genus Collinsella. The sequence continues at coordinate 69,705 of UQIK01000011.1, read as the reverse complement.
CCTTCTTGGCGATGGTAGCCAGCTCGTTGAAGGACTCGATGTCCTCGTAAGCCATCTGAGCCAGGACCTTGCGGTCGAGCTCGATGCCGGCAACCTTCAGGCCGTGCATGAACTGAGAGTAAGAGATGTCGTTCAGGCGAGCAGCAGCGTTGATACGAGTGATCCAGAGAGAACGGATCTCGCGCTTCTTGTTGCGGCGATCACGATACTGATACTGCAGGGAGTGCTGGACCTGCTCTTTAGCATGCTTGTAAGTACGCGAAGCGGCACCGTAGTAACCCTTCGCACGATGCATAACGGTACGGCGCTTCTTCTTGGCGGCAACAGCGCGCTTAATACGTGCCATGTTCTATCAACTCCTAGACGGTAAAACGAAAAACGGGAACGCGAACTTAGGCGAGACGCGACTTGATGACCTTGCGGTCGGCAGCGGCGATCTCGGTCTCCTGACGGAAGCCACGCTTACGCTTGGTGGACTTCTTGCTCAGGATGTGGCTCTTGAAAGCCTTGGCGCGCATAAGCTTGCCGGTACCAGTCTTGCGGAAACGCTTCTTGGTGCCGCTGTGGGACTTCATCTTAGGCATGAAATACTCCTTAATCGGTTACAGAACACTAGTTACTTGGTATCGCTTGCCGCTTTATCCTCATCGAAGGCGCCCTTAATCGGGGCGAGCAGCATAAGCATGTTACGGCCTTCCATCTTAGGCTTGGACTCGACCGTAGCGTAAGGCTTGAGATCCTCGGCGAGACGCTCGAGAACGTTAAGGCCCTGCTCCGGGTGAGCCATCTCACGGCCGCGGAACATGATGGTGATCTTAACGCGTGCGCCCTTCTTGAGGAAACGCAGAACGTGGCCCTTCTTGGTCTCGTAGTCGCCAACGTCGATCTTGGGTCGGAACTTCATTTCCTTGACCTCGACCTTGGACTGGTTCTTACGAGCAGCCTTGGCCTTCATGGCCTGCTGGTACTTGAACTTACCGTAGTCCATGACCTTGCAGACCGGCGGCTCCGCGTTGGGAGCGATCTCGACCAGGTCGAGACCCTGATCGTCGGCGACGCGCTGGGCATCGCGGATGGCGAACAGGCCGAGCTGAGAGCCATCGACGCCAATCAAACGGCACGAAGATGCAGTAATCTCGTCGTTGATGCGGGTGTCATCAGACTTAGCTATTTTCCCTACCTCCATTCATAAAAAAATAACCCGGCGCTTCTCAGCAACCAGGTCGTACACATAGAAATCCTCGATTTGAGGAAGGGAATCTAAGTTGTATGACCAGTCAGCTGCTCATTGGCGCCAAAAGGTGGGAACCCTCGGGTTCCTCTTTAGGGCATTGCGGGAACAACGCCTTGCGAATAATAACACGTACAGCGCGTTATCACATTACGTACACGAAAAAGGGGGCCGCAACCCCCTCGAACGCTCGCTTGCATGTATGGTGCCCGAGGCGAGACTCGAAGGGCCTTCGCTTCGCGAAGCCCCGGGCTTCGGGCGCGAGGCGCCCTCGCCACGCTCCGCTACAAACAGGCCGCAGGCCTGTTTGCTTAACGCTTCGCGCGCTCACGCGAGTTCGGCACGAAAAAGGGGGCCGCAACCCCCTTGAACGCTCACTTGCATGTATGGTGCCCGAGGCGAGACTCGAACTCGCACGTTGTTGCCAACGGTGGATTTTGAGTCCACTGCGTCTGCCAATTCCGCCACTCGGGCACGTAATGCGTGAGTTAGTTTATCACAGCTTTCTACCGATTAGTCCGAAAATGGAACTTCGAGCATTTCGATGAGTTCGACCGTGCGTAGCATCTCGCGCTGACGGCATCCGCGACCGTCGACCGAAGCCTCACCCATCTGGTTATCGTAAGGGTCCTCGCGCATGCCGTCGAAAGAGGGCTCAAACTCTGCCTGGAATCGATTGTTGGCCACCATACGCCATGGGTCGAGATTGCCAAAGTAGTGACGGCGGCGCCACTCCTCCCCCATCCTGCGAGCAGAAGATCCAAATGACACGTCGGCGTTGAGCCAACCGGTCTGCGGCGTATAGAACTCTGCCCAGTCGTGCGACCCCACCGAATCGGGCGCAACGTAGAGGCCGCTCTGCCAACGGGCAGGCACGCCCGCGATACGGCACATGGTGATAAACGTGAGCGCCATAACGCCGCAATCGCCGCGGAGCGAATGCGCGCAGTCATCGGCAATAGATCCCAAAAGCAAGTACGGCGGCTGATAGCGATAGTCGATATGCTGCGTCAGGTAATCATAGATAGCACGGGCGCGATCGAGCGGATCCTCGAGTCCGCCAACAACGCTGGCCGTCAGCTGCTGCAGATACGGCGTAAATGCAATGTGCGGACGGTCCTCGGAAATATCCTCGGGCAGAGGCGCGTCCATACGCGGATGAACCGGAAGTGTGCCACCGTAGACATCACAATAAGCAGCATCGATGTGATAACGATAAGTCACCGAGAATGAGCGCTCACTCGAAGAAGACCACGAGGCGGTACGCGCCGAAGCGTTCGCGGGAGCAACAGCACCCTCCGGCGTCATGTCGAGAATCTCGACCTGAGACTGTTGGCGGCAGGTGGCGGCTACGGGAAGCCAAGCGCGAACGGTCTCCCCCTCTAGAGCGCCGGGGACAGACAAGGACGCCTTAAGCGTAATAACGCGAGTCAATCCGTTTTGTGACTCCATCTCCTTGAGCATCTCGTTGCGCAGTGCAATTCCGTCCGTAGGATCGGGACGCATGCCGGGAACCTCTTTGGGATATACGCGAAGCGAATCGAGGAAGTTGTCGAGAACGAACAGCTCGCCATCGATAAAGCGCCAGTCAATACGCTTACGGTCAATCAGATCGTCAAACTGCTCCTCGGTAAACTCAGGCCACTCCTCGCGAATCATCGCAATAGCCCGATCGCGCGACACCGAAAAATGAAGCGGCGTCTCAAGCATGCGATACCGCTCGGCACGAACGCAGGCAGCAAGCGAGGGATCGGGATTCTGCCCCAAAAGACGATCACAAGCCGCAACAGCCTGCGTCAAATATCCGGCATCCTTGAGACGAAGAATCTCGGGCGGCAGTCCAATATCGAGATGACGGAAATCATCACAGCAAACATCAACAGAGCAACCAACAGGACCCTCGTCAATGACCTTCCCATCCGAAGGCAGCACATCAATAACAGCCATACCAAACTCCAAGTCATTAGAACTCTTGAAGCCCATTGTAGCGAGATAAAAAAGAAAGCCCCAATAAAGGAACCCTCAACACCGATAAACGGTACCTCTAAAAATGAATTCAGCCCAGTAACCCTGTAGCGAGTTAACAAAGGAGGCCCCGTTTCCCCGGAGCTGATTCCGTCGCGCGACTTCTGGCAAAGCCAGTAGCCATCTTAATTCAGCCCAGTAACCCTGCGGCGTTAAACGAAGGAAGCCCCGTCCCCCGGAACTGTTTCCTTGGCGCGACTTCTGGCGAAGCCAGGTGAGCGCAAAGGAAACAGTGTAGGGGGACGGGGCTTCCGACGGGAAGTTTAGCGACGCTTACGCCTTGTTGACGGAGCCAAACTCCTCCATGAGCTCCTTGGTGCGGGCAACGATGTTGTCGCGACCAGGCTTGAGGAGCTTGCGGGGGTCAAAGCCCTTGCCCTGCTGATCCTTGCCAGCCTCGATATACTCGCGAACGCCCTTGGCGAAGACGAGCTGCAGATCGGTGTTGACGTTGATCTTGGAGATGCCCAGGGAGATGGCCTTCTTGATCTGATCCTCGGGGATGCCGGTGCCACCGTGCAGGACGAGGGGCAGGTCGCCGGTCTGAGCCTTGATCTCGCCCAGGCGCTCGAAGGAAAGGCCAGCCCAGTCGGCAGGGTACACGCCGTGGATGTTGCCGATACCGCAGGCGAGGAAGTCGACGCCCAGGTCAGCAATCTGCTTGCACTCAGCAGGATCAGCGAGCTCGCCGCTGGAGGTCACGCCGTCCTCGGTGCCGCCGATGCCGCCGACCTCGGCCTCGATGGACATGCCCTTGGAGTGGGCAAGCTCAACGAGCTCCTTGGTGCGGTCGAGGTTAAGCTGGAAGGTCTCCTCGTGAGAGCCGTCATACATGATGGACGTGAAGCCGGCCTCGATGCACTTGAAGCAGTCCTCGTAAGAACCGTGATCGAGGTGAAGGGCGACGGGAACGGTAACGCCCGTGGCCTCGACGGCAGCCTTGACCATGTCGGCGCAGACCTTGAAACCGCCCATCCACTTAGCGGCACCAGCGGTGCACTGAAGGATCAGCGGAGACTTGGCCTCCTCGGCGGCCTGGAGAATAGCCAGGGTCCACTCGAGGTTGTTGGTGTTGAAGGCACCGAGACCGTACTTGCCGGCCTCGGCCTTCTTGAGCATGTCTGCTGCGTTGACGAGCATAAAAGAAACCTCCTGTAAGGTTGCTCCGATAACGCCTGAGATTTTACCACGACATACCCGAGCATAAACGTTCGTTTGTTCACGAATACCATCCGATTGGACAAATTTTGACCGTTTGCCCCACAGAATCGACCCACTGGGGAAAATAGCTTGACGATTGAGCGGTCTTCGTGGTTCGGACGACGGCTTCGAGCCTACATCTGCATAAACGGGTTCTGCATAAGTTCGCGCGCCATCGTGGTCGAATCGCCATGGCCCGTCAAGCAAACGGTATCGGGCGGAAGCATCTTGGCAAGTTTGGAGAGCGAGCGCATAATCGCCGCCTCGTCACCGCCGGAAAGATCGGTACGACCGTGGCTGCCCGGGAAAAGCGTGTCGCCCACAAAGGCGATGTTCCCCCGCTCGGTCGCGGCGAACAGGACGATGCCGCCCGGCGTATGCCCCGGCGTCTCGATCACCTGCAGGCAGACGTCGCCCACCTCGATTGTATCGCCCTCGGCAAGCAAACGCGTCGGCTCACCCGGATCGGGTGTCTCGATACCCCACATGGCGCGCTGCTCCTCGATATTTGCGCGAGGTACCGTCACGTCCTTAGCGCACAACTCATATAGCGCGCTGTCGCCAACGACAGCTCGAACCCCGGCAACCCCGCCAACATGGTCGGCATGACCGTGCGTGCAGACAGAGCCGAGTACGCGCACCTCAGGATGCGCGGTGCGGATATGCTCCACAAGACACTCGCCCTCCCACGCCGGATCGACGATTAAGCACTCGTCATTCGAAATCACGGCGTAGCTGTTGGTCTGAATGGGGCCGTTGACGAGCGCCTCAATCGAAGCCGCACCTCGGGGTGTCAGGTCCAAAGTCATATCGCCCATGCGCATACCCTCCTTCTAAAATACGTTCGAGGCACCAAACGATGCCTCGAACGTAACCAATATCTATGATGCTGAGAGGCTCTCGCACCTACACACGGCGCTTGAGCTGAGCTCCGCCTTCGCCGGGCATAAGACGGCGAGCGTCGTAGACCGAATCGACACTGCTGATGGAAGCCAGCAGCGGATCCAGACCACTCGCGTCCGAGATCTCGACCATAAAGCGCAGGGTTGCAATACCCTCGCGGTTGGTCGACGTGGCGGCGGAAAGGATATTGCCGCCTGCATCGCCAATGGCAATGGTGACGTCCTTGAGCAGGCCCATGCGGTCCAGGCACTCGACCACGATCTCGACCTGGAAGAGGGTGTCGGCAGCGCCGTCCCACTCCACTTCGATCATGCGCTCGGGATGTTCCATAAGACCCTTGACGTTGGGGCAGTTGGCGCGATGCACCGAAACGCCACGACCGCGCGTGATGAAGCCGACGATGTCGTCGCCCGTCACCGGATTGCAGCAATGCGCCAGACGGACCAGCAGACCACTGTTGCTCTCGCCCTTGACGATAATGCCGTTGCTCGCGCTCTTGCCGCGCTTTTGCGGCTTGCGGTTGGAACCGCGGGCCGGCTGTTTCACGACCTCGGCGATAGCCTCGGCCTTGGTGACCTGTTCCTCGGGCTTGGGGTCCAAGATTTGCTCGACCTTGTTACCCACAGCGCGCGGGGCAACCTTGCCGGCGCCGACGGCGGCAAACAGGTCCTCGAGCTGCTTGTAGTTAAACTGCTCCGCCACGGCGTTGAGCGCACGCGTGGATCGCGGCGTAGAGATGCCATACCCGCGCTTGCGCAGGTCCTTGGCCAGTATATCGCGGCCGGCAGCAGCGTCGTCGTCTTTGGTCGCGGCGGCGAAGTAACGGCGGATCTTTGACTTGGCGGAAGGTGTCTTGACGATCTTGAGCCAATCACGCGACGGCTTGGAACTCTTGTTGGTCAGGATTTCAACGCGGTCGCCCGTCTTGATCTCGTGCGTGAGCGGGGCCACCGCACCGTTGATCTTAGCGCCGACGCAGTGGTTTCCCACCTCGGTGTGAACGGCATAGGCAAAGTCGAGCGGCGTGGAGCCGGCACGAAGAGCCATGACCTCGCCCTTGGGCGTAAAGACGAAGATCTCCTGATCGAAGAGGTCGACCTTCAGCGAATGCAGGTATTCCTTGGCGTCGGTAATCTCATCAGACGCAGCCCAATCGAGCGAATGTTTGAGCCAGTTAATCTGGTCGTCCAGACGCTGGGCATCATTGGTCTTAGACGCAGACGATCCGCCCGACTTCTTATAGAGCCAGTGGGCGGCAATGCCGTACTCGGCCTGCTCATGCATCTCATAGGTTCGAATCTGAATCTCGAGCGGGCGGGCCGTGGGGCCGATAACCGTCGTATGGAGCGACTGGTAGTTATTGACCTTGGGCATGGCGATATAGTCTTTAAAGCGGCCGGGCATGGGGTGCCACAGCGTATGCACCGCGCCGAGCGTGGAGTAGCAATCGCGCACCGAATGGGTAATAACGCGCAGCGCCACCAAATCGTAGATCTCGGAGAACTCCTTGCCCTTGCGCTTCATCTTTTGGTAGATGGACCAATAGTGCTTGGAGCGGCCATTGATCTGGAAGCCCTCCAGGCCAATGCGGTTGAGCTCGTCGGTGAGCGTCTTGATGGTCTCGGCCAGATAGCGCTCACGGACCTCGCGCGACTCCGCCACCATGCGCGCGATGCGCTGGTAGGCATCGGGCTCCAGGTAGAAGAAGGACAGGTCCTCGAGCTCCCACTTAATAGAGCTCATGCCCAGACGGTCGGCCAGGGGCGCATACACGTCCATGGTCTCGCGAGCCTTAAACAGGCGACGGTCCTCGCGCAGGGCCGCCAGCGTACGCATGTTATGCAGGCGGTCGGCAAGTTTGACGATGATAACGCGGATGTCCTTGGACATGGCGAGGAACATCTTGCGCAGCGTAAGCGCCTGCTTCTCGTCCATGCTGTCGACTTCGATGTTGGTGAGCTTGGTCACGCCATCGACGAGCTCGGCTACCGTATCGCCAAACAGGCCGGACACATCGGCAAGCGAGGTCTCGGTATCCTCGACGGTATCGTGCAGCAGCGCGGCGCACACCACATCGCAGTCCATCTTGAGGTCGGCCAAAATGATGGCTACCTCGACGGGATGGTTGATGTACATCTCACCCGAGCGCCGCTTTTGGTTGCAGTGCTTCTCGGCGGCAAAGCAGTAGGCCTGCTCCACCTTAGAAAAGTCGTCCTCATTCATATATTTGAGGCACAGGCGCTCCAGCTTGTCGTAGCTGTCCGCCATAATCTCGGGCGGCAGCTCATCGGCATGCTTATAGTGCTCCATCTCCGAGAACGGTTGGAGGGTGGAATCATGGGCGGTACGGGCTGCGGCATCCATCGAGGTCCCCTTCCCCTAGGCCCGCGGTACGATCGGGCGGTTAACTTTGGCTAGCATATCAGAAGCGCACGAATCGAGCGCCCAGCTCCGGAAAGCCGAGAACTCCATGCGCGAGCGCAAGCCCTCCAAATAGCGAATTGACCTGCTCAATTGCACACGGCCCGGGTTTTCTGCCATCGCGATGCGACGGGTGTCGTCAAACCCCGAAACGCGACAGAAACCAAGCTCTTCGAAGATTCCCAGGCCGCTTTCCACCGAGCGCTCGTCGACCGGCGTGCGAGCATCGATAGCAAGGCACATCTGCGCGATGTCGATATCGCTCGCACTAAAGGAATCGTCCCCGGTCTTGCCGCGGTTGGAGCGCCACATGGTCTGCAACGCACGATAGAGCGTGACGAGCTCGTCGCGCTCGGGCGCATAGCAGTCGAGTAGGCGCTCGTTAATGCGAGCGTCACGCGACGAGTAGAGCAAGTGAATCACGGCAGGTTGGCCGTCGCGACCGGCGCGTCCGCTCATCTGGTTGAACTCAATGCTGCCAAACGGCATGTGGTAGAGCACGACATGGCGGATATCGGGCAGGTTGACGCCCTCACCAAAGGCAGAGGTCGAAACGATGCAGCTGAGGCTTCCGTCTCGGAATGCTTCCTCCACGCGGCGACGATCGGAGCGCGCAAGCCCCGCGTTATAGAACGCGATGCGGGTCGCGCAATCGGGTACCCGCTTGCGCAGCGTCTTAGCAAGCGCCACGGACTGGTCGCGCGAGTTGACGTAGATGACGGTCTTCTCCCCCGTCGCCACAATTGACACCAGGCGGTTCTCGCGGCTCGCAAGGTCTCGGTCATCCTCGAGCTGCAAGTTCTCGCGCACCGTCTCGTCGACCACCGTACGGGTAATCGGTAGCACGCGGGCGAGCTCGGCCACAACCGGAGCCGTTGCGGTGGCAGTCGTGGCCAGAACGACCGGGTCGCCCAGGGCCTTGAGGATATCGGGCATGTCGAGATAGGCGCTGCGATCGCCGCCCTTGGCAAGGCCGGCGTGGTGCGCCTCATCGATAACGACAAACCCGATGCGCCCCGAACGCGCAAAGCGGTCGCGGTGAATGGACAGGAACTCGGGCGTCGTGAGCACGATGCCGGTGCGGCCCGAAGCCAAGCCGGCAAACACGTCATCGCGCGCCGCCTCCACGGTCTCGCCGGTCAGCACGCCTACGCCAATGCCGAGCGCGGCCATCGTCGACGAGAGGTGATAGGCCTGGTCGGCAACGAGCGCGCGCAGCGGATAGACAAAGATGCTCGCACGCCCGCGAAGGACCGCCTCGCGCGCGGCATGCACATGGAAGATAAGAGACTTGCCGCGCCCCGTTCCCATAACGGCCAGAACACTTTGGCGATCGGCCAGGGCATCGAGCGCCTCGACCTGCGCGCGGTGCGGCTGGTTCGAACCGATAAAGTTATGGATAAGCGAGCGCGTCAGCTCGGTATAGGAAAGCTGGGCGAGCGTTTGGCGCTTGCGGGACTCCAGACGAAGACCGGCGTCCGCAGGCTCCACGCCACGGCGAAGCTCACATGCCGGGTCGTCAATGCTGGGCGCCGTGGTATCGCGGACCAAGACATCCTTGATCATGAGCTTGGGCTTTACGCGACCTTGCCAATGCTCGGCCACGGCCTCGAATACCAGGTCGACGGCGCTATCGCAATTGATGAGCTTATCGATCTGCGGCACGCGGAACATAATGGCCGGCACACTCGCAGCGCCATCGGTCGCCACGAAGCGCATGTGCTCGCCGGTTTTGCCCACCACGGCACGATCGCACATTGTCACGCCCTCGGCCGCCAACAGCGGCACCTTGTTGCCCTGGCCAAACGGCTCAAGACGGGAGATTTGCTCGATGGTCTCAATATTCAGCTCGGAGAGGTCAACGGTGGCGGCAACCTCGTCGGTGTCCTCAAAGTCCTCGGCGGGAAGCTCCGATAGCACGGCCGAAAGGCGACGGCGGAACTCGTCGAGCTTGGACGCCTCGATGGTCACGCCCACCGCACCCGCATGTCCGCCGCGACGAATCAGCAGATCTGAGCAGCGCTCGACAGCGTCGAACAGGTTGACCTTGCCCACCGAGCGACCCGAACCGCGAGCGATACCGTTTTCGATCGAGAACAGCAGCGCCGGCACGTGATAACGGTTGGTCAGGCGGCTCGCCACGATACCCTTGACGCCCTCGTGCCAGCCCTCGCCACCCACGACGATTGCGCGACCGCCATCATAGGTCTCCTCGACCTTTGCCATGGCATCGCGTGTGAGCTCCGCCTCGATCTCGCGACGCTGCCGGTTGATCTCCTCGAGCTCGGCGGCAAGCGCGCTCGCTTCGATGGGGTCGCGGGCAAGCAACAGGTCGAGCGCCAGCTTGGGATCGGCCATGCGGCCGGCGGCGTTCAAGCGGGGAATGAGCGAGAATGACAGGCCATCCGCCGTAATGCTCGAAAGGTCCGCCTTGGCGAGCGCGGCAAGCGCGATATAGCCGGGGCGAGCGGTTACGCGCATCTGCTGGATGCCCTCGGCGACCAGCGCGCGGTTCTCGGGCGTCAGCGGCATCATGTCGGACACGGTACCAAGCGCCGCAACTTCGATCAGCGAACGCCAATACGGCGGCTTGCCCAGACGCTCGCCCAGAACCTGCACCAGCTTGAGTGCCACGCCGGCACCGGCAAGCTCACGCGAAGGACCCTCGTCCTCGAGCTTGGGGTCGGTCAGAGGCACGCCCTGCGGCACCTGGTCGGACGGCTCGTGATGATCCGTGACCACCAAATCGATCCCCAGGCTCTCCAGATAGGAGACCTCTTCCTTGGCGGCAATGCCGTTATCGACGGTCACGATCAGCTGGGGGCGAGCGAGCTCGTTAACGCGGTCGAGCGCCGCTCGCGAAAGACCGTAGCCCTCGTCAAAGCGATGCGGAATAAACGGCGTGACGTTGGCGCCAAACGTGCGCAGTGCCTCGGTCAACAGACAGGTCGACGTAATACCGTCAACGTCAAAATCGCCAAAGACCGCGATGTGCTCGTGGTTGCGAATAGCGCGCTCAACGCGGTCGGCAACGACCGACATGCCCGGGATAATGAGTGGGTCGGCCCAGTCGCGATCAAGCGAAGGCGTCAAAAACAGCTGGCCTTCCTCGATGGATGTAATGCCGTGCGCAACCATAATGCGCGCCACCAGCCCGGGTATGCCCAGGCCAGCCGAAAGCTCCTTTTCGAGCTCGGGGTTTTGCTGAGCGACCGCCCAGCGATGCGTCGTCTTAAGCGATGACATAGGCGCCCACCCCCGATAGGGGCAGGTCGCCGCGATACCTCTCACGGTTCATAGCGATGAGTCCTCTGTGTATGCCCGCTTCGGCAGGCAGATCTGTTGAACGGATTTATTATACCGTGCAGCGCGGACGCAAATCGCCGCAGCACGCCGCGGTTTCGGTAAACGATGCCGGTAATCGCCTCGAAATATTCGAGCGTTTCTGACGCACGGACGCATGCGAGCGTCTAGCATATCCATTCAAAACGAATTCACGAGCAAAGGGAGTCACAAGAGTATATGAAACAATGGGTTGGACTGGGCAAGTTTCTCGCGGGGCACATGCAGGTCATCGTTCCGATTTGTGTGGCGCTCGGCGTGCTCTTTCCCCAGCAGATCGGCGTTCTCAAGCCCATCGTTCCCACCTTGTTTGCTTTCATGACGTTTCAGGGTGCGCTCAGCAACACCTTTCATCAGGTGGCTGAGGTGTTCCATCGTCCCCTGCATCTGATTTTGGCGTTATTTGTCTCGGCTGTGATCATCCCCATCGCAGCGTATGCCATGGGCTCACTGTTCTTTGGCTCCAATCCCAACCTTGTCTGTGGCATCGTGCTCGAGTACAGCGTACCCGTGGCAGTCACTGCCTTTATGTGGATTAGCATGTTCGGCGGCAACGGCCCGCTCGCGCTCACCATCATCCTGACGTCCTCGGTCATCTCACCTGTGACGATTCCTCTTACGCTCAAGCTCCTGCTGGGCGCCACCGTCTCGATCGACGTGCCGAGCATGATGCAGAATATGGCCTTTATGATCGCCATACCCGCCGTGCTCGGTATCGTCATTAACGAACTCACGCGCGGCTGGGGTCATGAGAAACTCTCCCCCGCGCTTTCGCCCGCCTGCAAGTTCATGATGATGGGCGTCATCGCGTCCAACTCCACCGCCATGAGCGAGTACGTGCTGCACATGAACATGGTACGCCTGGAAGTCGCCCTCTTTATCCTGGCGTTCGCCATCAGTGGCTTTATCATCGGCATCCTGGTCGCACGTGTCCTGCATCTGCCGTATAGCGAGACGACCACCATGTGCTTTACCTGTGGCATGCGCAATATCTCTTCGGGCGCCGTCATCGCCACACAGTATTTTCCCGGCGAGGTCGTGTTCCCCGTCATGTGCGGCACGATGTTTCAGCAGGTACTCGCCTCGCTTATCGGACATCTCTTTGAACGTCTGACCGGCGAGGAGCGCGCCAAACAGCGCAAGCGGGTCGAGGCCGGGCGCGACGCGATGGCACGCTAAGCAGCACTCTTTTCGCAGGCGCTCGCCTTGCTACGCGAGCGTTTCCAGATGCGCACGCAGGCGCTCAGCATCGATATCGAGCGTGGTCTCGGCATTGACCTGGGCCAGACGATAGCCCACAAAGTAGGGCGAAACCACCCAACGTGGCAGAGCCTTGGCAATGGTCCGGCCGTCCATGTGGTAGAAGAACAAGTTGTACGACTCCGCGCGACCGCCATGGTGCTCGTGCAGGATATAGCGCAGGGCCACCTGAATCGCATCGGCAAACAGGTCCGCTTCGGCTTGGTCGCGGGCGTCGTCGCTGGCGGCGATTCCCTGTGGAGCCGAGACGTTGACCTCAAAGAACCCCATGATCGGTTCGGTTGAGATGTCGACCGAGATTCTCCCCTGTTGCCAGACACTGATGCCTTCAAAGTTGGCTGAGGTCAGCGCCGCATAGCCGTCCTCCTGTTCCAGGCCCACAATCTGCATGTGTGGATGGACGAGGCTGCCGCCCGAAAGCGGGCCTTTGTTCTTGTACATGAGCACACTGCGGTACTGTTGGGAATCGATCATCTGCTGCCAACAGCCCAGGGCAAACCGCATCACATGATGCAGCTCATCCGGTTCATAGGTCACCAGGTCGGCGTCGTGATTGGCAGACTCGATCAATACGGTCTGACGTGTGGCCCGCAAGGTCTTGAACTTATTCTCGAGCCAGATACAGTCACCATCGCGCTGGATGATGTTGGCAAGTCCCTCCGTGTCGCAAAAGGGGCACGCGGTGCCAGGGCGACGATTATCGTCGGGCTTACCGCTCGCCTGCTGAACGTCAAATACCAGCGCCACGGGTTATACCTCCAGCGGCACGATCTTGGTGCCATGGAGCTCGGAGACGCCTAGCGCCGCCGCGACCGCGTCGCGATTTGCCGTAGTGATGCCGCCGCCGGGAAGGATGGTCAAACGATCGCCCGCATACTCGATTAAACGAGTCAGGTAATCGAAATTATCCTCGATCGACGTACCGGCAGCGCCGCCATGCGTGAGGATGCGCGTAACGCCGCAGTCGGCAAGTGTATCAATCGCATCGAGCTGAGCCTCGGGCGAGAGCTGGTCAAATGACATGTGGAAGGTGATGTCGATGGGATCACGCTTACATTCCTCGGTCGCGCAGCCCGCAGCCATCACGAGGGCGCCAAGCGTAAGCTCGTCGAGCGCCCATCCGCCAGCGCAGGGTTTGCAGCAGCCAAAGACCAAGCCGTCAACGCCCGCACTCACGGCAAGGCCCAAGTCCATCTCCATCATGCGCAGCTCATCCTGGTTGTAGTGAAAGTCGCCGCCACGCGGACGGATCATGCACATCACCCGTGCATCGTGTTCGTGGGCATAGTTGGTTGTAGCGCTGATAACGCCGGCCGAAGGCGTGGTGCCACCGACGGCGAGGTTGTCACACAGCTCAATGCGCCTCGCACCGGCCTCGATGGCCGCTGGCACTCGCTCAAAGTTCTCGGCACAAAACTCGTACAGCATAGATGGACCCCCAAAGACAACAGACGTTTTCCGACGGGCATTGTCACACATCCCCATGAAGTTGCGGTGGAATAGGGACTGTTTTGGCCTCTGAGACTCCCATTTAGTCCCTATTCCACCGCAACTTAAAAGGGGGCGCTGACCGGGTTGGTCAGCGCCCCCTTTGTTGAATGGATTAACCACCCAGGTAGGCTTTGCGGACGTTGTCGTCGTGCAGGAGCTCTTGGCCGGTGCCGGTCATGGTGATCTTGCCGGTCTCGAGCACGTAGCCGCGTGTGGCGATGGAAAGAGCCATCTGTGCGTTTTGCTCGACCAGAAGCACCGTGGTGCCGGCCTTGTGCAGGTCCTCGACAATCTGGAAGATCTGCTCAATCAGAATCGGCGCCAGACCCATGGAAGGCTCGTCGAGCATAAGCAGTTTGGGGTTACTCATAAGGGCGCGCCCCATAACGAGCATCTGCTGCTCGCCGCCCGAAAGGGTGCCGGCGACCTGGCGACGACGTTCCTTCAGGCGCGGGAACTGCTCGTAGACGCGCTCCAGGCCCGGAGCCACCGTGGACTTGGGCTGCGTATAGGCACCCATCTCCAGGTTTTCCTCGACCGTCATCTGCAAAAAGGCGCGACGACCCTCGGGAACCTGAGCCAGGCCCTTACCAACCAGCTTATCAGCGGGCGTATGGGTAATATCCTCGCCCATAAACTTGATGGAGCCGGTCTTGGAGCGCAGCAGGCCCGAGACGGTCTTGAGCGTTGTAGACTTGCCGGCACCGTTGGCGCCGATCAGGGCCACGATCTCGCCCTCGTTAACGTTAAAGGAGATATCCTTGATGGCGTGGATGGCGCCGTACCAGACGTTGATGTTGTAGACGGAAAGCATCGGCTCTGCCATTTAGTTCTCCCCCTTATCCTGCTTACCCAGATACGCCTCGATAACGGCGTCGTTGTTCTGGATTTCCTCTGCCGTGCCCTTGGCGATGACCTTACCAAAGTTGAGCACGCAGATACCCTCGCAAATATTCATGACGAGCGACATGTCGTGCTCGATAAGCATGATGGCAATGCCGAAGGTGTCGCGAATCTTAACGATGTTCTCCATGAGCTCCGCGGTCTCGGACGGGTTCATGCCGGCGGCAGGCTCGTCGAGCAACAGCAGTTTGGGGTTGGTGGCAAGCGCGCGGACGATCTCCAGACGACGCTGGGCGCCGTAAGGCAGCGAGCCGGCCTGCTCGTTTGCCAGATGCTCCATATCAAAGATGGACAGCAGCTCCATGGCGCGCTCGTGAGCAGCCTTCTCGTGCTTCCAATACGTCGGCAGGCGCAGCACGCCCTCAAAGCCGGAGTAACGCTCCTGGTTATGCAGGCCGACCTTAACGTTATCCTCCACCGTCATGGTATTAAACAGGCGAATGTTCTGGAAGGTACGGGCAATACCCATGCGGTTGACCTGGTAGACCGACTTGCCCGAGGTGTCCTCACCGTCGAGCAGGATGGTGCCGTGCGTGGGCTGATACACCTTGGTGAGCAGGTTGAAGACCGTGGTCTTACCGGCGCCGTTGGGGCCGATCAGACCGGCAATCTCGGTCTTGCCGATAGTCAGGCTAAAGTCGTCGACTGCCTTAAGGCCACCGAACTCAATGCCCAGGTGGATGCACTCGAGTGCCGGGCGCTCGCCTAGGTCACGGTCGGGAACGATGGCGCCAGAAGGATACGGGACCATCTTGCCCTTGTTGAACTCAAATTTACTGGGCATCGGCTGCCACCTCCTTCTTGGAAGCAAAGCGGTCCTTGACGCGACCGAAGAACGCCTTGAGCTGCGGATTGTTGGTAAAGATCATGACCAGGATCAGCACGATGGCGTAGATGAGCATGCGGTAGTCCGAGAACTGACGAAGCAGCTCGGGAAGCACCGTGAGCAGCGCCGCCGCGATGACGGAGCCGCGCATATTGCCCAGACCGCCCAGGACCACGAACACCAGGATGAGAATGGACGTGTTGAAGTCGAACTTGGTGGCGGAGAGCTGCGAGAAGTTACCGCCGAAGAGGGCTCCGGCAGCACCGGCGAGGGCAGCGGAAACCACGAAGGCGATCATGCGGTACTCGGTGACGGAGATGCCTACGGACTCGGCTGCAATCTTGTTATCGCGCACGGCCATAATGGCACGGCCGGTACGGCTGCGAACCAGGTTGAGTACGATCACGAGTGCGACCATGACCAGGATGGCACCGGCGAGGAAGGTCGAGTACGTCGACACGCCCGAGGCGCCCTGGGCGCCCTTGATGATGGCGGTGCCGTCCTCGAGCAGGTGCAGGTCATCGATCGTGGAGTTACCCGTGATGTTAAAGATCACATGCAGGCCGCGGGAATCGACGCCCACAATGAGGCAGGTGACGATCTCCTTGATAATCTCGCCAAAGGCCAGCGTCACGATAGCCAGGTAATCGCCGCTCAGACGAAGGACCGGGATGCCAATCAAGAAGCCCAGGATGGCGGCAGCGATGGCGCCGACCACGATACTGATGATAAGGCGCACCGGATCGGAGGGAACGGCGCTCTCCAGCGCGACGGCGGTGACGATTCCCGTATAGGCGCCGACACTCATAAAGCCCGCGTGGCCCAGCGACAAGTCGCCCGCGATACCGACGACGAGGTTAAGGGAGATGGCCATGACGATATAGGCCGTGATGGGAACCAGCTGACCGGCGATCATGCGCGGAATCATGTGGTTAGACTGCATAAAGAACACGATGGCGAAGGCCACGATGCACATGGCGTACGTGACAAAGTCGTGACGCGTCTGCTTGTCTTTAAGAAACTTCATACCGCTCACCTACACCTTCTCGGGGACGTACTTGCCCAAGAGGCCGGCAGGCTTGACGAGCAGGACGATGATCAAAACACCAAAGACGATGGAGTTGGCAAGGCTCGTGGAAATGTAGGCCTGCGCCATCGCCTCGATGATGCCGATGAGAATGCCACCGACAAAGGCACCGGGGATGGAACCGATACCGCCGAAGACGGCGGCGTCGAAAGCCTTGATGCCAGGCATGGCGCCCGTCGTGGGCTGCAGCACCGGCGAGTAGGAGCACAGCAGCACGCCGGCGATGGCGGCAAGGGCAGAGCCGATGGCGAACGTCATCGAGATGGTGCGGTTGACGTTGATTCCCATGAGCTGAGCGGCGGCCTTGTCCTCGGACACGGCGCGCATGGCTTTGCCCATCTTGGTCTTACCTGTAAAGAACATCAGGCCGGCCATGATAACCAGGCAGGCGACGATGGTGACGAGCGAGACGGCGCTTACGTTGAACTTGGCCAAGAACTCCGGCACCTGGAAGGTAACGAGCGAAGTAAAGTTCTTGGGCGTGGCGCCCCACAGAAGCTGTGCGGCATTCTGCAGGAAGTAGGACACACCGATAGCCGTAATCAGAACGGCCAGCGGACCCGCCTGGCGCAGCGGCTTGTATGCCAGACCCTCGATGAGAACACCGAGAACGGTACAAACCACACAAGAGAGAATTACAGATGCCCAGCCCGGGAGGCCGAGATACGACGTGGCACAGAACGAGACATAGGCACCGACCATGATGACATCGCCG
This sequence comes from uncultured Collinsella sp., assembly GCA_900541125.1. GTDB lineage: Bacteria > Actinomycetota > Coriobacteriia > Coriobacteriales > Coriobacteriaceae > Collinsella. The sequence continues at coordinate 52,301 of UQIK01000011.1, read as the reverse complement.
TGAGCGAAGTTCAGCATCTTGGCGATACCGTAGACCATGGTGTAGCCCAACGCGATGATGGCGTAGACGCTGCCCATGGACAGGCCGTTGACCAGGTATTGGATAAAGACCGTCATGTTCCACATCCCCCTTTCGAATAGGTTTCCATTTAATGTATGAAACAGGGACGTTACACTGTCCCTAGATACCAAGCAAGCAGGGAAGGCCAAAACCTCCCCTGCTTGGGATCAAAACCGCTCTATGTAAGGCGGCCAATTAGGCCTGTACGTACTTGCCGTCGGTGATGACGTACGCCGTGGGCTCCTTCTGGACCTGGCCCTTATCGTTCCAGGTGAGCTTGCCGGTCAGACCGTCAACGGTAATCTTGAGCATAGCTTTGGACAGCTTCTCGGCGACCTCGGTCGGGTCGGCGTCGACACCAAGACCGGCCTCCTTGACGGCCTCGGCCACCGCGTGCACGCCGTCGTAGGCGTCGGCGGCAAACTGGTCGGGGGTATCGCCGTACTTATCCTTGTAAGCGTTGACGAAGTCGGCGTTCTTCTCGTCGTCGGCGGAGAACGGGGTCATGAGCAGCAGACCCTCGGCAAGAGAGGTATCGAAGCCCTCAACGCCCAGGATACCGTCCATGCCGTCGCAGCCCATCATCTTGACGTCGTAGCCCATGTCCTTGGCGTTCTTGAGCAGGACGGACGCCGGCGTGTAGTAGATCGGCGCAAAGATCATGGTGGCGCCGGCCTGCTTGGCCTTGGTCAGCTGGTTGGTAAAGCTCGTGGCGGAGTCGTCCTTAAAGGTCTCCTCGTCAACAATCTCGAGCTTGGACTCAGCGGCCTGGACCTTAAAGGAATCTGCGATGCCCGAAGAATAGGCGTCGCCGGAGTTATAGAACAGCACGAACTTCTCGTCCGCATACTTCTGCGCCAGGAACTTGGCAGCGTTGACACCCTGGTTGGGGTCGGTGAAGCAAACCTGGAAGACGCAATCCTTGCCGTCGGTGACGTCCTCGGAGGACGCGGACGGGGTGATCATGAACGTCTTGGGGTCGTTACCGCACTCGGCGGCAACGGCAACCGACGCACCCGTGGTGGTCGGGCCGACGAGGGCCTGCATGCCCCAGTCGAGCAGGGTGTTGAAGGCGTTGACGGCCTTCTCGCCGTCGGCCTGGTCATCCTCGGCCTTGCTGGCAAGCGGCAACTCCTTGGTCGAGAAATCCTTGCAGCCAAGCTCGACACCCTGGGTAACGGACTTGCCGTAGGACGCGTTGGCGCCGGTCAGCGGGCCGATGGTGCCGATCTTAAACGAAGCGTCGCCCGAAGCGGAACCGCTATCGCCGCCGTTGGAGGAGCAGCCAGCTAGAATGGACATCGCCCCCAGACCTGCTGCGCTCGCGATAACGCTCCTGCGATTCATAACAGGGTTCAATGACTTACCGGTGAGGCTCGACATGCGGCTCTCCTCTCAAATCTCGTCGGGTTTCGGTTACCCGACAGGCCATCCTTCGCCGTGTTCGGCGTTCGCAAAATACTAGACGCTTTAGTTAAGGAAAGTGGCGATTATTTCAACTTTTCTTTGGATTTGTTCATTTATCCATAATTCTGCGTATTTCTATTACTTTATGCAGTAATGCCACTTTATTGTGTGAAAGTAATGTTTCCGTTCTGTTACAGGCGTCCTTGCCCTGAATAAAACGGCCCGCCGGTCTCGATGTATATGCACTTAGGCGGCAATGTACTTACCGTCCTGAATCACATAGGCCGTAGCAGGCTTTTCGACCTGACCTTCGTCATTCCACGTCAGCTCGCCTGTCAGGCCCTCGATCTTGATCTTGCGCATGGCCTTGGCAAGGTCGCCGGCAATGTCGGCACCGTCGGCCGAAATGTCAATCCCCGCCCTATCGATAGCCTCGGCGATGGCGTGGACGCAATCGTAAGCGTCGGCGGCAAACTGGTTGGGCGTCTCGTCGTAGGCATCCTTATAGGCCTTGACGAAGTCGGCATTCTTCTCATCGTCAGCCGAAAACGGGGTCATGAGCAGTACGCCCTCGGCAAGAGAGGTATCGAAGCCCTCCACAGAGAGCAGGCCGTCCATGCCGTCGGTACCCATGAGCGTCATGTCGTAGCCCATGTCCTTGGCGTTCTTGAGCAAAACGGACGCCGGCGTGTAATAGATCGGCGCAAAGATGAGCGTGGCGCCGGCCTCCTTGGCCTTGGTGAGCTGGTTGGTAAAGCTCGTGGAAGAATCGTCCTTAAAGGTCTCGGTATCGACGATATCAAGTTTGGACTCCTTGGCCTGCTCGGCAAAGGCATCGGCAACACCCGAGCTGTACGTATCGCCGGAGTTGTAGAACAGGGCGATCTTGGCATCCGCGTACTTCTCGGCCAAGAACTTTGCGGCGCTGGCGCCCATGGTGGGATCGGTGAAGCAAACCTGGAAAACCGTGGTCTTATCCTTGGTAACGTCGAGCGACGAGGCCGAAGGCGTGACCATGAGCATATCGTCGGCGATCTCGCCCGAGACAGCGACGGCGGCACCGGTGGTGACGGGGCCGACGAGCGCCTGCATGCCCCAGTCGCACAAGGTATTGAAGGCGTTGATGGCCTTCTCGCCGTCAGCGACGTCGTCCTCAGACTTAAGCGAGAGTTTGAGGTCCTTGGTCGAAAAATCCTTGGCAGCGAGCTTGGCACCCTTCTCGGCCGAAACGCCATAGGTTGCCGCGGCGCCGGTCAGAGGGCCGATGACACCGATCTTGAAGGTCTTGCCGTCATCGGCGGAGCCGCCGTCCGAGCCACCCGACGAGCAACCAGCGAGTGCCGCGGTGCTACCGAACGCCGCGGCGCCAGCCAAGAAACTCCTGCGGTTAAGTACGTTGTTGATGCTAAACATGGTGTCCCCCTTTTCGCTGGCCGCGGTGCGGCCGTCTTGCGGTACAGGGCAAACCTTATGGTGCAAACGTTGACAGTTTGTTACGGAAGTTCGTTTGTAGCGAGCATGTTTCCAATGTTTCCGCAGCGTTTCGGGGGTGCCGTTTTGTGCGACTCCTGTTGCCTGGCGAGCACGCGCCCTCGGTTCACGCTAGAATGCACTCAACCTTTAAGCGGTTAATCCATCCATAAGATGCACGAAGGAGCTATCTATGAGCGAACCCCTGCGCACCGTGAACGTCGGCCTGATCGGTCTTGGAACCGTCGGCGGCGGCGTGGCCCGCCTGATCAAGAGCCACCACGATGAGTACCTGGCAGCCTACGGCATCGACCTTAAGCTGACCCGCGCCTGCGCGCTTGCTTGGGAGCAGGCCGAGGCAGCCGGTATTGAGCGCGAGGCCTTTACGAGTGACTGGCATGACGTCGTCACCGACCCCGCCGTCGATATCGTCGTCGAGCTGATCGGCGGCGAGCATCCCGCGACCGAAATCTTCACCACCGCCTTCGAGAACGGCAAGCACGTCGTCTCTGCCAACAAGGCCCTGCTGGGCCGTCATGTCGAGACGCTCGCCGAGAAGGCGCGCGCGTGCGGCGTGCAGATTAAGTGCGAGGCCAGCTGTGGCGGTGGCATCCCCATCGTGAGCACGCTCGAGCACGACCTGGTGGGCAACAAGATCCTGACCATCGCCGGCATTCTCAACGGTACCACCAACTATATCCTGTCGCGCATGGACGCCGAGGGCGCCGATTACGCCGATGTGCTTGCCGACGCGCAGGCCAAGGGCTATGCCGAGGCCGACCCGTCCGCCGACGTCGACGGCTTCGACGCCGCCAGCAAGACGGCAATCCTCGCTTCCATCGGCTTTGGCACCCGCGTGACCACCGACGATGTCTACCAGCAGGGTATCCGTACCATCGGCGCCGAGGACATTGCCCAGGCCCGCGAGCTCGGCTACACCATCAAGCTGCTGGGCATCGCACGCAACACCGACGCCGGCGTCGACGTCCGCGTGCATCCCACGCTGATCCCCGCCGACCACATGCTTGCCAAGGTCAAAGGCGCCATGAACGCTGTCTACGTGGTAGGCGACGCCGTGGGCGAGACCATGTTCTACGGTGCCGGCGCAGGCTCCTTCCCCACCGCGAGTGCCGTCGTGGGCGACATCCTGTCGCTCTCCGAGCAGATCAGCCGCGGCGTTGCTCCTCTGCCCGAGATTGAGCCCTATGGTCACAACCTCGCCTTTAAGCCCATGGACGAGCTCCAGACCAAGTACTATGTGCGCCTGAAAGTCGCCGACCGCGTAGGCGCCCTGTCCGAGACGGTCGACATCTTTGCCAAGCACAACATCTCGATCTCGCTCATCAACCAGGTCGAGGACGGCAAGTCGGGCGTCAGCGATGCCTGCTCGGTCATCTTCCTGACGCACCGCGCGCTCGAGAAGGACGTCCAGGCTGCCGCCGCCGAGCTTGCCAGCGTCGACTGCGTGGCCGAGGTCGCCAACGTCCTGCGCATTGAGGACGTTGAGGCTTGGACCGAAGGCGTTATGGCCAACTAGCCCGATTCTCGGCAAATCAAATAACGCAAAAGGGGCTCCTATCCGATTGGATGGGAGCCCCTTTTGCTACATCCTTTGAGCGAACTGGTCGACTAACGTTTGAACAACTTGACCGTTCGTCAACAACCGTGGATACCGTTTGCCGATATGCGACGGCAGCTGTATTTTGCCGCCGCTATGCTGTGCCGTGTATGTCCGCCCGCGATGAGAGGAAGCACCATGTTGCTCGAGGGCAAGAAAGCAATCATCACCGGAGGCACGCGCGGTATCGGCTATGCGATCGCCTGCCGTTTTATCGAGGAAGGCGCTGCCGTCACCGTCTTTGGCTCGCGCCAGGAGACTGCCGACGCGGCCGTTGAGAAGCTGGCGGCCGCCTATCCCGACGCCAAGGTCTGGGGCCGCTCCTGCGACCTCACCTCACTCGAGGCCGTGACCGAGGCCTTTACGCAGGCCGCAGCCGACATGGGCGGTCTCGATACGGTCGTCAACAACGCCGGCATCTCCCAGCGCTCGCCCCTTTTGGATTACACGGCCGAGGAGTTTGCAAAGGTCATGGACCTCAACGTCGTCGCTGTCTTTAACGGTCACCAGGCGGCCGCCAAGATTATGACCGAGGCCGGCCACGGCGGCACCATCACTACCACGAGCTCGATGGTCGCCAAGTACGGCCAGCCCTCCGGCGTCGGTTACCCCACGTCCAAGTTTGCCGTCAACGGCATGGTCCAGTCGCTCTCGCGCGAGCTCGCCCCCATGGGCATCCGCGTCAACGCCGTTGCCCCCGGCGTGACTAAGACCGACATGGTCGCCAACCTGCCCGAAGAGGTTATTAAGCCCATCATCGCCACTATTCCGCTGGGTCGCATGGGCGAGCCCGAGGATGTCGCCAACGCATTCGTTTTCCTAGCGAGCGACATGGCCTCCTATGTCACGGGCGCCGTGCTCCCCGTCGACGGAGCCGCCCGCTCCTAAAGGTCGCAAGCCACGACTTCGAACCTCAACGAGGCCCAACGCAAAAGGCGCGCTGTCTGCATCAACCGCAGGCAGCGCGCCTTGTTCTGTTTGTAAGGGAAGCTGCGTCCCGGCATTTCAGCTCAGAACGGGGCACGGTTTCCCCAGGACCTCCTTGCGGAAACTGCACCCCGTTTTGAACGTCGATTCTGGGATACCGTTTCCGCAATGGGCCTCCTGCGGAAACGGTATCCCACTCCGGGCGCCCATTCCGGGACACAGCTTCCCAACGGCCCCTGTTTCGGAAACCACATCCCATTCCGAGCCTTCAAAGCGGGACGCGGCTTCCCCGAGAGAGTATCGACTACTTGCCGTCGTCGTCCTGGGCTTCATCGCGCGCATAGAGCTCCAACATGCGGCGGCGGTATTCGCGCACGGCGAGCTTGGCGCGCTCCAGGCGGCGACGCTCGCGCGGAGTCAGCTCGGACGGGTCGACCTCGTCTCCATAGGTCTTATCGGCAAGCAGGTGCGCAGCGTCCACGATGCGGGCATCGATGTGGCCGCTCGCCGCCTCGGCGGAAAGACGCTCGGCAATCGTATCGAGCGTAGGCAGGCCCTCGAATACGCGACCATGGCCATGCGAAGTCAGCAGCTCATGCTCGCGCGCGAGCAAGCTCGCTAGGTCGTGGTGGGCGCGCAGGATGTCGAGCGCATCGGATGGATGCTCGGCAACCTCTGCCACGGCGGTGACCGGCGCTGCATCGACCACGCGGTAGAAGAGCTGCGCGAGCAGCGGCATCAAGAACACCGTGATGGCGCCGGCAGCGACCATAACCGATGCGACGTCTTGCGACAGCGCGCCCGCGTTGACGGCAACGCTCGTCACGGCAACGATGATCGGCAGCGCCGTGGTGCAGTACAGGGCCACGGTAATGCGACCATACGCCGACACATCGCGCGTCGCAGGACAAATGCTCATGGAAATAAGAATGGGCACGGCACGAATAATCAACAACGCCACGATAAAGCCCACGAGCAGACCCGGGCGCGACGCCACGGCCGTCAGATCGATCTTTGCGCCCGATACGGTAAAGAACACCGGAATCAAAAAACCGTAGGCCAGACCGTCGAGCTTGGTCTCGAGCGTATGGTTGCCCTCGGGGATGATATAGCGCAGGACAAAGCCGGCGGCAAAAGAACCCAACACGATGTCGAGATCAAAGACAGCCGAGAATGCCACGAGCGTGACCAGGATGAGCACCGTCAGGCGCACGAAGGTCTGCGACGTGGTATCGGCGCGCTCCTCAACAAACGCAAAGAAGCGGCTGCCGACGCGCTTGGAGCGGCTCGGGACCACGGCCAGCAACACGCAAACCACCGCAAACAAGCCAAGGATAACGAGCGTTTGGATGCCAGTGCGGGCAGACAACAGCACCGACATGGCGAGCACGGGACCGAGCTCGCCCCAAGTGCCATACGCGAGAATCGAGTCGCCCACGCGCGTGCCGGTGAGCGAGCGCTCACGCATAATGGGCACGAGCGTACCGAGCGCCGTCGAAGTGAGGGCAAGCGTCACGGCGATACCGTCGAAATGACTGACTGAGAACCACGGGGTAAAGCGCACGGCAAGCCAGGCGATACCAAACGTGACGACCCACGTCGCCAAGCCGTAGCGCCCCTCGACGCCCGTGATGCTCTTGGGGTCGATCTCAAAGCCGGCAAGCAGGAACAAAAAGGCCAGGCCCAGCTCGGACACAAGCGAGACCTCAGCATCTACATGGATGACGCCGAGCATATGGGGTCCCAGCACCGCGCCGAGCACGAGCAAAAAGACCGTCTCGGGAACGGGTTTTCCGGGAATCGCCGAGGCGATAAAAGGACTCGCAAAGGCCACGAGTGCGATGATGGCGAGCGAAACGAATGCCATGTGATGCCTTTCTCTTGTTTGCGCTTCACTGTAGCACCCTCGCCGTCCTCAACGCGCCGCGAGCTGTCGTATCATAGTGAGGTTTACAAACATGTGGCTCAAGGCGACCGCAGGGCAGACCCCGCAAACCGACCGCTGCCGCATACCGTACCGTACGCCCAACCGATCAGGAAGGCAGGAACCAATGGTCTCTCGTATCTACGTGGAGAAGAAACCCGGGTTCGACGTCGAGGCTCAGCAGCTCAAGGGCGAGCTGACCGAAATTCTCGGCATCAAGGGCATCGAGGCCCTGAGGATCATCAACCGCTACGACGTCGAGGGCATCGACGAGGAGCTTTTCCGCTCCTGCGTGCCGACCGTCTTTAGCGAGCCCCAGGTCGATGTGACCTACGACGAACTCCCCGCAAGCGATGGCGCCGTCTTTGCCGTCGAGTTCCTGCCTGGCCAGTTTGACCAGCGCGCCGACTCCGCCAGCGAGTGCGTGCAGCTCATCAGCCAGGGTGAGCGCCCCGCCGTGCGCTCCGCCAAGGTCTATATGATCTCGGGCGCTCTGGACGAGGCCGCCATCGATGCCATCAAGCACTACGTGGTGAACCCCGTCGAGGCTCGCATCGCCTCGCTCGACCTGCCCGAGACGCTGTACATGGAGACCCCCGAGCCCCAGCCCGTCGAGGTGCTCGACGGCTTCCGCGAGCTCGACGAGGCCGGCCTTGCCGCCTTTATCGCCGATCGCGGCCTTGCCATGGACGAGGCAGACATCGCCTTCTGCCAGCAGTACTTCCGCGATGAGGACCGCGACCCCACCATCACCGAGATCCGCGTGATCGACACCTACTGGTCCGACCACTGCCGCCACACCACCTTCGGCACCGTCCTGGACGACGTGACGATCGACGACGCCGTGGTGCAGCAAGCCTTCGACCGCTACATGGAGATGCGCCACGAACTCGGCCGCGACGCCAAGCCCGTCTGCCTCATGGACATGGGCACCATCGGCGCCAAGTACCTTAAGAAGACCGGCGTCATGACCGATGTCGACGAGTCCGAGGAGATCAACGCCTGCACCGTCAAGGTGAAGGTCGATGTCGACGGCGAGGACCAGGACTGGCTGTTCCTGTTTAAGAACGAGACCCACAACCACCCGACCGAGATCGAGCCCTTCGGCGGTGCCGCCACCTGCGTGGGCGGCGCCATCCGCGACCCGCTCTCGGGCCGCAGCTACGTGTACCAGGCCATGCGTGTCACCGGCGCCGGTGACCCCACCGTCCCGGTTTCCGAGACGCTCGAGGGTAAGCTGCCGCAGCGCAAGCTCGTGACCACTGCCGCCGCCGGCTACTCCAGCTACGGCAACCAGATCGGCCTTGCCACCGGTCAGGTCAACGAACTCTATCACCCCGGTTACGTGGCCAAGCGCATGGAGGTTGGCGCCGTCGTGGGCGCTACCCCGGCAAACCACGTTCGTCGCGAGTGCCCCGCCCCCACCGACAAGATCATCCTGCTGGGCGGCCGCACCGGCCGCGATGGCATCGGTGGCGCCACCGGCTCCTCCAAGACCCAGAACACCGAGTCCATCGAGACCTCGGGTGCCGAGGTCCAGAAGGGCAACGCCCCGGTCGAGCGCAAGCTGCAGCGCCTGTTCCGCCGCGGCGACGCCTGCCGTCTGATCAAGCGCTGCAACGACTTTGGCGCCGGCGGCGTCTCAGTCGCCGTGGGCGAGCTTGCCGACGGCCTGTATGTCGACCTGGACACCGTGACCAAGAAGTACGACGGCCTGGACGGCACCGAGCTCGCTATCTCTGAGTCCCAGGAGCGCATGGCCTGCGCCGTCGCCGACGGTGACGTCGAGGAGTTCATGGGCTACGCCGCCGAGGAGAACCTGGAGGCGACCGTTATCGCCGAGGTTACCGCTGAGCCGCGCATGCGCATGGCCTGGAACGGCGTCGCTATCGTCGACCTGTCCCGCGAGTTCCTCAACTCCAACGGCGCACCCAAGCACCAGGTCGCCCACGTGTGCGCCCGTAGCGTGTGGCAGCCCAGCTGGGCCGGCACCACGCTCGCCGAGCGCATGACCTCGCTCGTCACCGACCTCAACGTCGCTTCCAACAAGGGCCTTTCCGAGCGCTTCGACTCCACCATCGGCGCCGCGACCGTACTCATGCCCTTTGGCGGCAAGACGCAGCTCACCCCCAGCTCGGCCATGGTCGCCAAGTTCCCCGTGGACGGCGAGACCACCACGGCGAGTGCCATGGCATGGGGCTTCAACCCCTATCTGATGGAGGCCGACCAGTTTGCGGGCGCCTACCTGTCCGTGGTCGAGTCCATCGCCAAGCTCGTGGCTGCCGGCTTTGAGCACAAGCGCGCCTATCTCTCCTTCCAGGAGTACTTCGAGCGTCTGCGCACCGAGGCCGAGCGTTGGGGCAAGCCCATGGCTGCCGTCCTGGGTGCCCTCATGGCCCAGGTCGACCTGGGTGCCGGCGCCATCGGCGGCAAGGACTCCATGAGCGGTTCGTTTGAGGACGAGACCGGCGAGCTCAACGTTCCGCCGACCCTGATCAGCTTCGCCGTCGCCGTGGGCAAGGCCGCCCGCGCCGTCTCGCCCGAGTTCAAGGGCCTCACGCACCGAGTCGTCCGCATCGCCCCCGCCACCTATGGCGAGGACTACCGTCCCGACGCCCAGCAGCTGCTCGCCGCGTTTGACGCCGTCGAGGCGCTCACTGCTACCGGCAACGCCCTGGCCATCTCCACGCCCGGCTACGGCTGCGGCGCCGAGAGCCTCTTTAAGATGTGCGTCGGTAACCAGATCGGTATCGAGCTTGCCGAGGATGTAGACGTGGAGAGCCTCTTCACCCCGCTTTACGGCAGCTTTATCGTCGAGCTCGCCGAGGATGCCGAGCTGCCCGAGGTCGCCGACGGCGTTGTCGTCGAGCCCCTGGGCACCACCGTCGAGGGCTATGTCATCGACACCGGCTCCGAGGTCATCGAGCTCGCCGAGCTCCAGGAGGCCTGGGAGAGCGGCATCGAGGGCGTCTTCGCCTACCGCAGCGCCGGCGAGACCCCCGAGGTCGAGACCATCGACTTCCGCGCCAAGGACATCCACGTGTACGGCGGCGCCAAGATCGCCCGCCCGCGCGTGATCATCCCCGTGTTCCCCGGCAACAACTGCGAGTACGACAGCGCCCGCGCCTTCCGTGCCGCCGGTGCCGAGGCCGACACCTTCGTGATCAACAACCTCACGCCCGAGGCCGTCGCCGAGAGCACCCACGAGCTTGCCCGCCGCATCCGTGCAAGCCAGATCGTCATGATCCCCGGCGGCTTCTCGGGCGGCGACGAGCCCGACGGCTCTGCCAAGTTCATCACGGCGTTCTTCCGCGCTCCCGAGGTCACCGAGGCAGTCCGCGACCTGCTCAAGGCCCGCGATGGCCTGATGCTGGGCATCTGCAACGGCTTCCAGGCCCTGATCAAGCTCGGCCTGGTGCCCTACGGCGACATCGTCGACGCCACGCCCGATGCGCCCACGCTGACGTTCAACACCATCGGTCGCCACCAGAGCCGTCTGGTGCGCACCCGCATCTCGTCCAACTTGTCCCCGTGGCTGTCGCAGTGCAGCCTGGACGACCCCTACACCGTCGCCATCAGCCACGGCGAGGGCCGCTTTGTCGCCAATGACGAAGTGCTCGCCCAGCTGATCGCCAACGGCCAGGTCGCCACGCAGTACGTGGGCGAGAACGGCAAGCCCAGCATGGACCTTTCCGTCAACCCCAACGGCTCCGCACTCGCCATCGAGGGCATCACGAGCCCCGACGGCCGCGTCCTGGGCAAGATGGGCCATGCCGAGCGTCGCGGCGACAACCTGTACCGCAACGTGCCCGAGCATGTCCCCGGCGATAAGTTCATGCCGATCTTTGAGAGCGGCGTGGCCTACTTCGCTTAAACCTTTCCCATCGGGTACAATCCCTTCGGGTAACAACACCCGCCACCGGCACATCCGGTGGCGGGTTCTTTTTTGCTTCGCGCATGTAGGAAGGACATCATGGAAAGCCGCAAGCCGTATCTCGCCACCCTGCCCGGACTCATCCTGGGCTGCCTCGTCTGCTGTGCACTCTGGGGATCGGCCTTTCCCTGTATCAAGATCGGTTACGCACTCTTTGGTATCCCAGCGCACGATAGCGCCTCGCAGCTGCTCTTTGCGGGCTTGCGCTTCACGCTTGCCGGCGCCCTGGTTATCGTTGGGATGAGTGCGGCCCAACGCCGCCCCCTCATTCCGCAGGCTCGCGACATCAAGCCCATCTTTGTCTTGTCGCTCTTCCAGACTATCGGGCAGTACTTCTTTTTCTATCTGGGCCTCTCGCGCGCCAGCGCCATGTCGAGCTCCATCATCGAGGCCAGCGCCAACTTCCTCGCAATCCTCTTTGCCGCCCTGGCGTTTCGCACCGAGAAGCTCAATACGGCCAAGGTGCTTGGCTGTGCGCTGGGCTTTGCCGGCGTCGCTCTCGTCAACCTTTCGGGCGCGGATGGCACCTTTGGCTTCAGGCTCGATGGCGAGGGCTTTATCCTAGCCTCCACCGTCGCGGGTGCCCTTTCGACCTGCCTGATTGGCATCTTCTCGCGCGAGCACGACGGCGTCTTGCTCGCCGGCTGGCAGTTTTTAGTCGGTGGCGTGGTCCTTACCGCCATCGGGTTTTTGATGGGCGGCACGTTGTCCCCCACCGAAATTGCCCCCGCCATCGCGCTCATCATCTACATGGCGCTTATCTCCGCGGTCGCCTACTCGCTGTGGTCGCGCCTGCTTGCCGTCAACCCCGTCAGCCGCGTCTCGGTCTTTGGGTTTATGAACCCGGTCTTTGGCGTACTGCTGAGCGCGCTGCTGCTCGGCGAGGGCGCTGGCACGAGCCCCGTTACCGTACTTGTTGCCCTGCTGTTGGTCTGCGGCGGCATAATCATCGTCAACAAACCCAAAAAAGCCTAGCGAGCTCACCTTTTTAGAGAGAGCCTTCACACACTTTAGCTTAATGGAATGCACTGGCTCTCGTTGATTTCGTACCGAGCCGCGGCGGCAGACGCTCGTCTTGCCGCACCGCGCCTGGGCGTTATGGCCGGTGGCCCCCGCAAACGCAAAAAGGGCGCACGACCATCAATGCGGTCGTATGCCCCTTTTCTAGCGTATTTGTACGCCGGCTTTCTTTTTCTCGGCCTTGACGCGGTAGAGCTCCGCATCGGCAGCGCGAAGTAAGTCTTGCCAGGTATCAACACTATCGCCGACCCGCGCGTAACCGATGGACATCCGCAATGCATACGGCACCTCGGCATGCGCGAGCTCGTCGTTGATTGTCGCGCACAGATGCATGATATCCTGTTCCGCCACTGCCTTTTGGAGCACCACGAACTCATCGCCACCGTAGCGTGCGATAAAGCCACCAGACGCCGAGCAGACCTCTTTGAGCGCAGCGGATATAACCTGAAGAGCATGGTCGCCCTCCACATGTCCATAGCGATCGTTAATCTGCTTAAAGCCGTCGGCGTCCATCATGAGCAGATACACATCTTCGGCCTGATCCACATTTGAGAAGAGCGACAGGATATAGGTCTCAAAACGGTTGCGATTGTTGAGGCCAGTCAACGGGTCGGTCGAGATGAGCTGCTCCTGGCAGATGATGTAGAGCAGCAACATGCTAATCATTATGCCGACACAAAGGCCGGGCACCGAGTATACGACCTGAAAGGTACCGCCCACCAGGGCCGGAATGGCGAAAAATGCCAAGGTTCGATAGATAGCCTTCGTCTGTAGGCTCTCGACCCTGCGAGATTGCACAAACGCATGCAGGGACGCATGTATAACGTAACAGTAGCTGACAATGGGCTGGATCATATAAGCAAAGCCGCGACGATACACGCCCTGCGAATCGATATAGAACAGGGCGTGCGTCCAGTAACTGGTAAACGCCAGCACGACCACCAGAGCCGTAGGCAACGTTGCAAGCACCACCCTATAGCGCGAGGTCACAAGGCGAGAGCCCTGCATCGTCTCGGAATAGATAAACCAAATGAGACACGCGATGGCAAAGAGCGAAAACGAAACCGCGTTGGAAATCCAGTTGGCAGCAATACCCAACGTGCCGTCCGCACCATCCGAAAACGTCCAGATCATATCGAATAATATGTACGCGGCAGAGGTGTAGCCAAGCATGCTAAACAATAGCTGCAGGGTGCTCGAGAACAAGGAGCGACGACTTCGCGCGGCAAGCCCGATAAGAACAATCATGCATAGCAGGAATATCTCAATCTTGAGTGCCTTAACCACTAGACGCCATCCCTTCAATATCCGAATGGTCAGAATCGCCCAATTCGAATCAGGGCAATAAACACCCCTTTACTCCGCAGGGGTAAAGGGAATCATAGCAAAGCGCCCGAACATCACTGCAAAACAGTTTCTGTTCGGGCGCTCGGACGGCGCGAATTGCACGCCGGAATCAATTATCGGTAACGGCCGTTACTCGCCATCGATGTCGGTCGCGACGGCCTCCTCGATGGCCTCGACACCGGCAGGCGACAGGTCCTCCTTGCCCTGGCAGAACTTCTTGTCGACCCAGCCGGTCAGAATCGGAGCCATGATTGCCGTGATGATAACGGCAGTGGCGATCTGGGCGTACGCGGTGGGCGCAAGCTCGGCGTAGCGCGGCGCGACCTCGGCGAGAGCAACCGGCGTGGTCATAGCCGTGCCGGCGATGGTGGAACAAGCCACGGCAGCCTTGCCGTTACCACCGCACAGGCGCTCGAACGCAAAGGTGATGGGACCGACGACAAACAGCGTGACAAGGCCCAGCAAGATGCCGGAAATACCGCCGGTGATAAAGCTCGACAGGCTCATGGACGCGCCAAGCTGAAATCCGATGACGGCAATCGCAGGGTTGGAACCGGGAACCAGCAGGTTCTTGATAAACGGGAACAGGTTGCCCAGAACCATGCCGATAACGAGCGGCAAAATGGAGCCGATGATAGTACCGACAGGGATGTTGGCAAGACCCGAAACACCAAGGATGATCATCGTGACGGCGGGGCCGGCCGTAAAGAACAGGATACCGACGGCGCCCTGCTCGGACTCATCGCCGAACTCGCCCATAATGCCCGTATAGAGCGCCATGTTGCAAAACGTAATGCCGCCGATGATAGACACGGAGCTCAGACCCAGGAAGTTGTCGTTAAAGAAATATGCCACGCCTAGGCCGAGAGCCGCTGCGACGACCAGCTTGGGAATCAGCACGACGATACCGGTCTTGATGGCGCCCGGCGTGGACTTAAAGCTGATGCCGGCGCCCACGAACAGCAGGATCGCGGCGACGATGGTATTGGAGCCACCGCGGCAGGCAGCCGTAAAGAAGCCGCCGATCTCAAAAACCTGCGGGCAGAAGGTGTTGAGCAAAAGACCGACGATCATCGGATAGATCATGATGTCGCCCGGGATGCGCGGAACCTTGAATTTCTTTTGCTCGTTGGCAGTCGCTTCCTGTGCCATGAAACCCCCATTTCCGCTGACGCGGAACAAAAGCCCACGTCATGCTTTGCTACAGTAAAGTTTGACCATGGTACCAGAAGAAATAGACCAGCTCGGTGAAAAATTCGACAAGTTGGGATGGAACGAGATTCGGCGCCCGCGACGCCACCCCTATATAAGGCTCAAGACGATATAGAGTACGATGCCCGAGACGCAGCACCACAGCATCGATTTTGTCTTGACCGCCACGACCACGACGCCGGCGGCCGCAATCCAGGGAACCAAGGCAGGCCAGAGTCCCGCGTCGAACGCGCCGGGGCTCACCAAGTCGTTGGCGACCAGCGCGGCAAAGGCAGCGGGCGGGATATAGCCCAGGGCCTCGGTAATACGGGGCGACAGGGTCCGCCCGCGCAAGGCGAACGCCGGCGCGATGCGAAAGAACGCGATAGCAGCCCACGACGACAGCCACAGAACCAAGAACTCGTTAACGGGCATCGCGGGCACCTCTTCCGTCAAATACAGCATCGCACGCCAACGCAATGGCAATGCCGGCCACGACGCTTGCCGGCACGGCAATATTCGTGAGGCCCAAGAACTTGCATATGGCGACAGACACCGCAGCCATAACAGCAGCCACGACATTGCCGCGCGACAGCCGCTGCGAAAAGAGCAGGCAGATAAAGAGTGAGGTGCAGACAAAGGCTGCAATGGCGGTGGGAACATCGACAACGGCGCCGACGATGGCGCCCGTCGTACACGAAACGTCCCATGTTGCGATAAGGATCACGTTGAGCACGAAGGACTCACGCGGGCCCCAATCCTCCCCTTCAACCAACTTGGCAAGCGAGATGCCGTATGCCTCCTCGGTAAGTGTCGCGGCAACAGCCAGCGTCTGACACTTCGAGGCACCCGTCAGATGCGGCGCGATCGATGCCGAGTAAAGCGCAAAACGCGAGGAGACGGCGGCGACGCTCGCGACGATCGATGCTGCAGGCACACCCGCCAGCCACAGGTTGCAGATCATAAACTGCCCGCTGCCCGTCACAAACGTGCTGCTCAGAGCAAAGACCATCCAGGGCTCCATTCCCGTCTGCCCCATGATCATTCCGCACGGCGCGCCTATTGCAACATAGGTAAGCATCACCGGCCAGACGGTTCTAACGATTTTGAGCACCATACGCTTCTCACCCTGACAAGGTCTCCGAGCCGCATGTAGCGATACGGCAGAATCATCATCCGACAGCAACCGAGTTCACCTACAATTGCCACCGGATCGAAAGACACAACTTTTTAGGAAGTCATTATGACAGCTATCGATCGAGACCGGGCGCGCGCGGCCTTCAAAAGCTACACCGATGCCTACGACGCCACCAACCCACGCATCGCGCTCAAAATCGAGCATACGCACCACGTGGCCGAGGCATGCGATGCCGTAGCGCGCGAGCAGGGCTGGTCGTCAGAAGATATTGACCTGGCATGGCTTTGCGGCCTGCTACACGATATGGGCCGCTTTGAGCAGCTGCGACGCTGGGACACCTTTAAGGACGCCGAGAGCATGAGCCATGCGGCGCTGGGCATCGAGGTCCTCTTTGGCGAGAATCCCGCCGATGCACCCGCCACGACAAACATCCGTGACTTTATCGAAACCGGTGCGCATGACGAGCTCATCCGAGCGAGCATCGCCTATCACAGCGACTTTCGCCTGCCGGCACTACTCGACGAGCGTACACGGTGCTTCTGCGATATCGTGCGCGATGGTGACAAGATCGACATTATGCGCACCATCGCCGACAGCACCGTCGACACCATCCTCAAGGTGGACGAGAAGACGTTTCTCGGCAGCCGTTTCTCGTCGCCGACACTTGCCGCCTTTGACGAGCACCGCTGCGTCGCACGCGATGAACGCAACGAGCCCGCAGACTACCTGGTGGGACTCATCTGCTTTATGTTTGAGCTCGTCTATCCAGCAAGCCGCGCGCTGGCGCGCGAACAGGGCGATATCCACCGCCTGCTCGACGCGCCCTTTGGCATTACGCGGCCCTTTACCGACCCCGCCACGCAGGCGACTTGGAGCCGCCTTAAGGACGAGATGCGCGACTGGCTGGCGCGCGCCTAGCGCTCAAGCTGGGCCAGCAGTTCCTCGACGACCTCGACGGCATCGCCGACAACCTTGTACTGGGCAGCACCAAAGATGGGGGCATCCGGGTCCTCGTTGATGGCGATAATGCACTCTGCCCCACCGATGCCGGCAAGATGCTGGATGGCGCCCGAAACACCGATACTCACGAGAAGCTTGGGCGAAACCGATACGCCGGTCTGGCCAATCTGATGGCGATACTCCAACCAGCCGGCCTCCACGACAGGTCGCGTGCAACCAAGCTCGGCTCCCAGAGCCTCGGCGAGCCTTCGCATCAGGGGCAGATTCTTCTTGGAGCCAATGCCGCGGCCCACCACGACCAAGCGTTCGGCATCGGCGATCGAGGCCTGCTGCCTCCACTCCTCGGCGGGAATCGAGATCTCGACACGAGCCTTAGCATCATCCGCAAGCGATATCTGGGTGATCGTGCCGGAGCGGTCGTAGTCAAAGTCGGGCGCCTTAAAGATGCCGGGACGAACCGTTGCCATCTGGGGACGATGATTGGGGCAGACGATGGTGGCCATCAGGTTGCCGCCAAACGCCGGACGCGTCTGTTGCAGCAGTCCCGTCTCCGTATCCATCGAAAGTACGGTGCAGTCAGCCGTAAGGCCCGTCTGCAAGCGCACGGCAACGCCGGGTGCCAGTTCGCGGCCAAAAGCGGTCGCACCGTATAGGATGGCCTCGGGTTTGCGTTCGGCTACCAAATCGCAGATCAAGCGGGCGTAGACCTCCGCATCGTTTTGGCGCAGGCGCTCGTCGCGACAGGCCAGGACTTCGTCGGCGCCCGCGCAAACCAGATGCTCCAGGTCGCCGAGAGAACCCTCGGGACCCATACCGATCAGTGCCACC
Source organism: uncultured Collinsella sp. (assembly GCA_900541125.1). Lineage (GTDB taxonomy): Bacteria > Actinomycetota > Coriobacteriia > Coriobacteriales > Coriobacteriaceae > Collinsella. The sequence continues at coordinate 34,477 of UQIK01000011.1, read as the reverse complement.
AGACGGCAGTCGCGAGCATCGGCAAGCTCGCGGCCCTTGCCCATAAGCTCATAGGCAACGGGAGTCACCGTATCGTGCTCGTCGGTCTGCGCGAATACCCAAATGTCTCGATATGCATCAAGGTCCACCGCACCAGCGGCCTCGTCACGCTCGATCGAGATAGCGTTGACAGGGCAGGCGTCGACGCACCCACCGCATAGGATGCAGCCGTCGGTTACGCGGGCGCATCGGCTGGGTCGCTCGCCTTCCACTACGATGCCGCCCGAGGCACAGGCGCGAACGCAGCGACCGCAGCCGATACAGGCTTCGCTATCGATAATCAGTCCGCTCATCTATGCCATCCCCTCGATAATCTTGGCAAGCTTTGCCGCCTGCTCGGACGCCGTCCCCTCAACGGCCTCGCACGTTTGGTCACGGTCGGGCACAAACGAGCGCACGACCTGTGTCGGCGACCCGGCAAGACCGCAACGCGCGGGGTCGGCGTTCACGTCGGCGGCACTGACCACGCGCACGTCCGCCTCCTCCGCCGCGCGAATACCGGCAATACTCGGCATACGCAACTGGCCAATCTCCTTGGCAGTCGTCATCGCGCACGGCATCTCAAGATAGACCGTCTCCTCGCCGGCATCGCAACCGTGAACGAGCGAAAGCGCACCGCACGTCGTAAAACCTGCGCTCTGCACGCAGCTCACATCGGTCACGCAGGGAATCTCAAAGGCGCCGGCAAGCTCGGGGCCAATCTGGGCCGTATCGCCATCCACCGCCATCTTGCCGCAGATGAGCAGGTCGAAGTCCTCGTCGAGCGCTTCGATGCCGCACTTGAGGGCATAGGTGGTTGCCAGGGTATCGGCGCCCGCAAAGGCTCGGTCGGTCAGCAGCAGCGCGTCGTCGGCGCCTCGAGCGATGCAGTCGCGCAGCAGCGATTCGGTCGCGGGGATGCCCATCGACACCACCGTCACGCGCACGTCCATGCCAAAGCCGATAAAGTCGTCCTTCAGCGCCAGCGCGCATTCCAAAGCGCTCGCATCAAAGGGATTAATGACCGCCTGCTTGCCATCGCGCACGATGGTATTGGTCTTGGGGTCCATCTTGACCTCGGTGCTGCCCGGCACGGCCTTGACGCACACCACCATATGGAAATCGCTCATCTTCACGCGCCCCCTTTCTGGACGAGCTCATCCAAGAGCTTCTCCGAAAACAGGTTACCGCGACCCAGCTGCCCGGCAGGATCGAGCTGGAGCTTGAGCCGCGCCGACTCGACCATGGCCTCGTGACCGTACATCGTCTCCAAGAAGCCCGCCTTGATCTTGCCGACGCCGTGTTCTGCGGAGACGGCACCGCCCATGGCCGTGACCTCGGAAGCCCACTGGGCAAAGAGTTCTCCGCCGCGGCGATAATCCTGTGCATTGCGCGGCAGAATGTTCACATGCAGATGGTTGTTACCGATATGCCCCCAAGCGGCAGATTCAAGCCCACTTTCCGCCAGCGTGCGGCGATAGAGGGCGATAACATCGGCCAAGTGCGCGTTGGGCACCGACATGTCCGAACCCAGTTTGGTGATGGTGGGATCCATGCGGCGGCGCTCGTCGATGAGCATGTTGACGCTCTCGGGCACCGCATGGCGGAAGAATCGCTGACACTCGCGATTGACCTCGGCGCGCGCGACCCATGTCGCATCGTCACTGCCGCCCGCAAGCTCCAGTACCCACCCCAAGTGATACAGCTCCTCAATCGCCTGGGCTTCGTCGTCGCAGTCGAGCTCCACGTAGACACAGACCTTGGCGTCTTTGTCGAGCGCAGGCAGCGAGGCAAACGCCGTCGACTGCTCGCGCTGGCGACGTAGAATATCCAGGGCGCCAGCATCGAAGTACTCGATGGCAGCCGCATGGGACAGGACGGGACGCACAGAATCGGTGAAGGACACGGCCTTGTCTTCGCTGTCGAAGAAGCAGCTCACGCCCCAAACGACCGCGGGTGCCACCTGCAGGGCAATCTCGAGCTCGGTGATAACGCCGATTGTGCCACACGCACCGATAAACAGATCGATGGCATCCATATCGTCAGCAACGAAATAGCCCGAAGCATTTTTTGTCTTGGGCATGGTATAGCCGGGAAGATCGAGCTCGAGTGTACGGCCCGCTGCCGTCACGAGCGACAGGTGGCGGCCCTGGGCAAAAGCCTCGCCGCGCCGAAGCTCAAGCAAATCGCCATCAGCCAGCACGACGTGGAGTCCCGTGATATGTGGGCGCATGGGGCCGTAGGCGTAGCTGCGGGCACCGGAGGCGTTACATGCCGCCATGCCGCCCAGACAGGCAGACGCCTCGGTGGGATCGGTGGGAAAAAACTGCTCGGGAGCCTCTTGGAACTCCTCGTAGGCCTCAAGCGATGCCTGGTCCCAACCAGCGGTCGGCAGCACCTTCTTGCTCAGCTGCTTACGCAGCTCCGAGAGCACAACGCCCGGCTCCACGCGCAGCAGAAATTGGCCTTGTTCATCGCGGCGAAGGCCCAAATAGCGATTCATACGGGAAGTATTGAGGATATGCCCGCCGTGGGGCACGGCGCCGGCGGCAAGGCCGGTTCGGGCGCCCTGAACCGTTACCGGAACACGCTCGACATGGAGCTTTTCCAAAATGGCACGGACCTCGTTTTCCGTTGTCGGAAACGAAATGCTCGAGGCCTCGCCCGATGCGCGAGATTCATCGCGGCCATACTCTTCGAACTCGTCGGTGAAGGGTTTGATGGTTGCAGACACGCGAACTCCCCCTTTAGCTAACTACAGTGTTTGCAGGGAGATGTTACCGCATCGTTTCGTCGACGTGTTCGAGACCGTCTCCATAATTGGCGTTTTTTACGTTCGTGCAATTCGGCGAGCGGCTTGATTTCCTCGGCAGACGATGCTTTTGACACATATGGCCCCGCCGTCGCCGACCGCGCGATTGTCGCTCGAAAAAAGTTGGAGTATTTTTTGCCGCCTTTTACCTGCGGAGACGCCAATCCGTCAAGCATTTGGTCAGAAATTGGTCAAGTAGCGGCTGATACGGTCGGCGTCGACAGCCAAAACCGATAGAAGTTTTGGCCCAGAAGCAGGGAGGTTCCCATGGCATATTACTGGCCCCAGTGCGGCATCGCCATCGAAGTCGACGACGATCCCCATCTCCTGCCTTTCGACGAAGAGGCATTCCCCGATACGACGGTCTACCACGTTACCACCGATGTGATCTGCGACCCCGAGTCGTTCTCGGCGCTCGCCCACCACATCGCGCATATCCACGACATCGAGCTCCCTCCCGACTTCGACGAGCTCGTCTACTCGCGCCGTCTGATGCTTCACATGCTCTTTGGAGCGGACCCGTCCACCTTTGCGCGCGTCTATACCGCCAAGGATGCCGCATGAGCGCGAAGAAGCCACCCCACTTTGCAGGCCTGGGTCGTCGCAAGAAGCTCATCGTTGCCTGCTTGGCCATCGTCTGCGCCCTTGTCGCCGTAGGACTATACGCTTGGCAGTCGCAGCCCGTACCCGAGGCGGGCGCTTCGGTCACGACGGCCGAGGGCAAAACGCGTCAGGAAATCCAAGATGAGCTCGACGCCATCGTCCGCGACAACATGATGACGATTTCGGTCGCGCCGGTCGCTCAGCTGCAGGAGGACGGCAAGCTGCGCGTCAACGTGCAAAACGTCCAAGACAATAAATTTCCCCAGCGATTCCGCGTCATCCAAAACGACGAGACCATATACGAATCCGATGTGGTCGAGACCGGCAAAACGGTCGAGACATGCCCCGCCGGCGACATCGAGGAAGGTGAGGCGTACATCGAGATCCAGGCGCTTGAGGCCAAGACCTATGACAGCCACGGCAACCCGACACGCGTCAAGGTACGGGTTGAGCAAGCCGAGAACTAGCTTTCCGGTCGACGCGGCACCGCACGCGATTCACCAGCATTCGTCCAATCATCGCGGGGACGGCCCGCGGCGAATAGAAAGGAACGACCATGGACATCACCAGGAATATGAACGGAGCCAGAGCGCTCGTCGTGGGTGCAGGGCTCGCGCTCGCGCTCGCAATGGGCGCCGCCCCGACGCCAGCTATGGCAGCCGGGCGTGTTGGAACCACGAAGGTAATGGTCAAGACCGAGATCGACAACATCAAGTTCAACGCACCGACGGTTATTCCCTTCGTCGCCCAAGCCGACGGCACGCTTCAGGGTCCCTCAGAAGACGCGATCACCATCGACAATCTTTCGGCCTACGGCATCCATGTCACCAACATGAAAATCGACGCCATGAACACCTGGACCATTGCCGCCGACGCCAAGGCCGGAACCGCGCAGAACTCCATCGACTTTAAGGTCGGCCCCGACGGCGCACTCCAGAACGCCAGTGCCGCAACGCAGGGGACAGGCCTCGATCTTTCCAAGAATGCAGCCTTCGACATGGGCTACCAGGGCATTGCCGGCGGCACGGACAAAATTAAGCTCAAGACAAGCGGAAACGTCGCCCGCGTCACGCGCGATATCTTCCACGTAACCGGCGAAGGCGATCAGGTTGCAACGATCACCTGGACGGTCGAGCCCGGTGCGCACACGGCATAAGGCCGTCGCCCTGGCCGCCGCCGTCAGCATCCTAGCGTTTGGCCCAGCCATGGCCTTTGCCCAGCAAGAACAGGCGCAGGCCGCCACGCAAGTGACGGTCGACCTCTCGGGGCTCGACCGCGGCGACCGCGAGGAACCATTGGCGCAGACAGGCGATGGACGATGGCTCTTGGCAGCAGGCGCCACAGCAGCAGGCGCGGGAACCGCCGGCCTCGGCCTGCACATCAAACGCAGCCAGAAACAAAACACGGACAGGCCGCACTAAATTAGCTAAGGAGACCCCATGGCATCGAAGAACCTTTTGCCCGTCGTCGCACTCTGCGGCGCGCTCGCAACCGGAACGCCTGTCGCCGCTTGGGCGACTCCTGTCATGGCAGACTCCTTACCAGCAGCCCTAAGCTCCGCATCAAATCCGTCGAGCGCCATTGCGTGCAAGCGTTTTTCGATCGCACAGGCTGCAATCTCAACCTCGGGATGCCTTCGTCGTAATACGGACGGTTCGATAGTCGTGGATATCAATCGTTCGAACAAGGCAAACGGCTCCCAGGCGGGGTACGCCGTCTGCACGTGGCGCTCGGTTGTGCTCGACGCAGATGGCGATCCATGCAATTTAGAGCTGCGCATCGACATCGCTTCGATCGATGACTCGGCGAACGGAGCGAAGGTCGCCTTCGACGGTACGTTTTTTGAGAAAGGAGGCGGTATATGTCTGGGCTGCGCCGCCGCGAATGCAGACGACACGCAGCCCACCCTCTCATTCACGGCATCGTTGCGGCTGACCAAAGCCGGTACCGATGCCATCGCGGCGGGAGAAGCGTCCCTGCTGTTCTACGCCGTCAGTACCAAAGACACAGACGCTCATTTCGAGAAGCCATCCGGATCACTCAGCCTTACACGAGGGATAGAGGCAGGCCCTATTGAAATCGATGCCCGCGCGCAAAGCAGGCAACGCATTCTTGCCGACCCGGCGCTTCTCGAAATGGAGTGGAACGGATCCGGAGCCATCGGAATTCTCCCCTCCGCGTTTGACGCCAAGACGCTCCCCCCAAACGACGAACCCATCAACGCAACCATACAAGAAGAGAGCGCGGACAAAGAAGCAGGTGCGGGCGACACGCCGTCGCCGACAAACAGCGTCCCAGCTTCTTTCGAAGCGCCGAATGAGCCCGCTGCCGATCCAAACGATCCCGAGTTCGCGGACAGTCTGGGGCTTGCTGATCCTCAAGAGATCGATGAAGGTAACTGCTGCGTGCTTGCCGCGCTCGACCACACGGAGGTCATCGACGCTGCGAACATCGAAGTTGCCGCCGCCAATCAGCCCGTCCGCAAGTCGGCTATCATCGCATTTCCTGAATCCATCGAAGTCGTCTTTTTGCCATCGGGCGAGGTCGTGGCCCCAACACTGCTCACCTTGTTGGGCGCCAAGAATACTCGAAACGAAATTAAAAAGGTCACGGTTGTCGACCCTGCAACCACCGCCAAGCTGCGTCTATACGCCGTTGCTCCAGACGGAGGCAAGACCTTGGAATTCGATGGTGACACACTCCTAGCCTGGCGACGTCTGGACATTATGCAAGACGTCTCGTATCAGATCGAACTCGAAGGGTTTGATCGTGCCCGCGATGCCAATATCATCGCCGCGGCTATTGAATCCCCGCAGCGGCTTATGACACTGCGCTTTGAATACTATCCCTATGTCCCGACAACCACCTGAGGCTTAAATGCTGCACATCATTCCTAACACCACTTATATAACGTATTAGATGAGTCGCGATGTGCCTCGCATTTCGTTCTGCTACGATTGCCACGTTGGCATCAATACAGGAGGGCTCATGCCGGGCTTGGGAACAATCATCAACGTTGTGCTTTTAGTTGCGGGCGGTCTTTTGGGATTAGCGGGCGGCCGCTTCATCACACCGCGCATCCAAGACACGCTCATGAAAGCATCGGGGCTGTGCGTCCTGTTTATCGGCCTTGGCGGCACCATGCAAAAGATGCTCCTTATCGATGGGAAGGCGCTAGCGACCACCGGCACCACCATGCTCATCGTCTCATTTGCGCTCGGTTCGCTCATCGGCGAGGCCGTCAACTTGGAAGCCGCCATCGAGAACCTTGGCGAATGGCTCAAGCGCAAGACCGGCAGTGAGGGCGATAACGAGTTCACCAACGCTTTTGTCTCGACTTCACTCACCGTGTGTATCGGCGCCATGGCAATTGTGGGATCGATCCAGGACGGCCTGCTCGGCGACTGGTCAACGCTTGCCCTCAAGGGCGCACTGGACTGCATCATCGTCTGCACCATGACGGCGTCGCTCGGACGCGGCTGCATCTTCTCGGCCCTGCCCGTAGCCGTGTTCCAGGGGACGATCACGTTGTTTGCCGGCGCGCTCTCCCCCATCATGACCACAACAGCCCTCAACAGCCTTTCGCTCGTAGGCTCCATGCTCATCTTCTGCGTCGGCGTCAACCTCATCCGTCCTCAGACCTTCCGCACGGCCAATATGCTTCCCTCCGTCGTCATCGCCGTCATCTACGCCCTCCTGTTCTAAATCTATCAACGCAGCGGTATCTCGAACATCTGTTTGATGCTGTGCTATGATATGAGGTCACCGTAGCTGCGTTCGAGAGGAGGAGCGGTGGCCGACCAGGACATCAAGATGCTCATCGAGCGCATTATGGCCGAGGCCCGGACCCATCAGTCCGCCCGCTTCTCAAACGAAGTCTACGCAGACGAGCCGATTCTCAAAACCGGCCGACAGATGCAAAATTTCCTCCCCGACCAGTACCGCAAGATGCGTGAGATATCGCGTTGGCAAGAAGACCCCAAGGGCGGTGCGGGCCGCTGGCTTTCGGAAGCCGAGCTTTTTTACCGCCAGGGCCTGCTGATGGCCGACTTTGAGGACGACTGTCCCTACAACGGCACCTTTAAGTCGTACTTTCCCACCTACAACGCTATGAGCGACCGACAGCTGCGCGGCTACTTTACCTGGCGTGCCCAAGTGCGCTGCGGAACCGTCGAGGAAACGTCTACGTCTTTTGCCTTTCTGTATCTCTATGAGCTGATTTGCGGCATTGGCGTAGATGATCCGCTCGATGGTTTTAACAAGATCAAGGCTTTTTGGAATGTCTATCGCGCCTTCGAGCCCGGCATCGACCGGTTTGCGCGCGTGTGGCTGCAGGATTACGCCGTGTTCCACGGGCTCGACCCCAAGCTGCTTCGTGACTCTAAAACCGTCATGTTCGATAACGCCCTTATCGAGCTGCGACGCGCGGCACGAGACCTTGTACCGGCACCGGCACCGTCCGGCCAGACCCCCAAACGTCGCAAAACCTCCGAGCCCACGCTCCCCCTTCCGCCCGATGAGGTGCGCGAGGAGCGACTCATGGCCGCCATCAACGCCCTCTCCACGTACAACCTAAGTAACTCGCGGCTCGACCGCAGCCACCACCGCGATCTGCGCCACGTGGCATGCGCCGTGTATGTCCGTATGGCGCGCTACTATGACACGCACCGAAAGACCGGCATCGTGGCGAGCTTGTTTGGGGAGGAGACGGCCATGCCCTACACCATGTTTGCCTCGGCCGTATTCTTTGCGCCCGAGCGCCACGAGGACTGCGAATACCGCCTGGATCCTATCCATATCTACCGTTGCCAAAACGGCTTTTGGGAATGCATGCGTATCCACGGCAGCAGGCAAAAGAGCAGCAAACTCGGCGAAATGATGCGCGCCTGCGACCAACGCCTACGCCTGGCGCTGGACCCCGCCCACCCCCTAAAGGAGGAGAAGGTCCCCAAATATCTGACCAAGATCATCGATGACGAGATCGTGGCATGGCTTTCGTGGGATGCCGCGCACCAGCCCGTCAAGATCGATATCGATTTGAGTCAGCTGGGACACATTCGGAGCGCCGCCGCACAAACGCGTGAGGCGCTTTTGATCGATGAGGAGCGCGAGGACGATGTGCTCGCAGAGGTCGATACGGTGGACTCCGAGCAGCCGAAAGCCGAGCCCGCAGCAGACGCGTTTGTCGAGCCGGTCACGGCGGCCGCAGAGCAGGACGAGGCCGACGAGCCAACCATTTCCACCGAACAGTTTGGTGTCGTGGCGCCGCTTCTTGCGCCGACGCCCCCGCTCGCAGCGGCTGCGCCCACTGACGCCGCGAGCGAACTCGCACCCGCCGCAACCGCGTATCTGCGCGCACTGCTCGAGCAGAACGCAGCGCAAGCGACATCGGCAGTGGCGCACTCGGGCCAGAGCGAGGACATGCTCGTCGATAGCATCAACGAGGCGCTCTTTGACCTGGTGGGTGACACCGTAATTGAATTTGGCGCGGCAGGACCGCAAATTATCGAGGACTACGAAGCAGACGTGAGAGGATACCTAGACTATGAGTGATACCGCATCCGCAGCACCCCGCGTGCCCAAGCGCGTCGCCGCCGTCATTCTCAACTCGCTCAAGGGCGGCGTGGTCCCGCGCATCGGCCTTCCCTACATCACCGTAGGGCGCGAGGTCGAAATCCGCGCCCTGCTCACCGACCTGAGTCTCATCGCCGACGGCGGCGCGAGCTTCCGCTTTCTGGTCGGTCGCTACGGAGCCGGCAAGAGCTTTTTGCTCCAGACCATCCGCACGCACGCCATGGGCGAGGGATTCGTCGTCGCCGATGCCGACCTGTCACCCGAGCGCCGCCTACAGGGCGGCCAGGGGCAGGGCCTTGCCACCTACCGCGAGCTCATCCGCAACATATCGACTAAAACGCGCCCCGAGGGCGGTGCGCTCAACCTAATCCTCGATCGCTGGGTCGCCTCGTGTGCCGATGCCGATGAGTCTGCCGTCAATGCCCAACTGGCCCCGCTCGAGGAAATGGTCCACGGCTTCGACTTCGCCCGTATGCTCCGCCGCTACCGCGCGGCCGTATCCGAGGGCGACGAAGAAGCTATGAGCCGCGTGACCAAATGGATTCGCGGCGAGTACCGCACCAAGAGTGAGGCACGCGCCGAGCTGGGCTCCTCGACCATCATCAGCGATGACGACTGGTACGACTACGTTAAGCTCATTGCGCGCTTTTTGGTCTGCGGCGGCTACAAGGGCATGCTGGTGCTCATCGACGAGCTCGTGAATCTGTATAAGATTCCCAACGCCATCACGCGCCAATACAACTACGAGAAGATCCTAACCATGTACAACGACACGCTCCAGGGCAAGGCGCAGTACCTGGGCATGATCATGGGCGGCACGCCAACCTCCATCGAAGACCGGCGCCGCGGTGTGTTCTCCTACGAGGCCCTGCGCAGCCGACTCGCTCAGGGCCGCTTTGCGCGCGAGGACCTTAAGGACATGCTCGCGCCCATCATCCGTCTGCAGCCACTCACCTACGAGGAGCTGCTGGTGCTCATCGAAAAACTCATGCAGATCCATGCCGGCTACTTTGGCTGGACGCCCACGCTTACCGAGAACGACTTGGTGGACTTCCTCAAGATTGAGTTTGGCCGCGTGGGAGCCGACACGCATCTGACACCGCGTGAGGTCATTCGTGACTTTATCGAGCTGCTCGACATCCTATGCCAAAACCCCGACGCCAACGTGGCCGAGCTACTGCAAAGCGTCGGCGGCGACGCGCTGGCGCCGGCAACAGCAACAGGCGACACCGGCACCGCAAGCGGCAACCGCAATTTCGCCGAATTCACCATCTAACCTGCAAAAAGGGACGGGTTTATTTTGGCAGGCTTTATCTGGGCAAACGTCGAGGCAGTGATGCGGCAAGCCACTGCTCACCGCGTTAAGAGGTTCGTATTTGAGAGGAGGCCCCGTGAACGCCTTTGACCGCTACGCCCCGTTTATCCAAGACTTCATCTACTCCCACGATTGGGAGAGCCTGCGCTCCATCCAGGTTGCGGCAGCTGATGCCATCTTTAACACGCAAGACAATGTACTCCTGACGGCATCCACGGCTTCCGGCAAAACCGAGGCAGCCTTCTTTCCCATCCTGACCGAGTTTTGGGAGAGGCCGCCCGCGAGCGTGGGCGCCCTCTACATCGGCCCCCTCAAAGCGCTCATCAATGACCAATTCGTCCGCCTCAACGACCTGTGCGAAGAAGCCAATATCCCTGTCTGGCACTGGCATGGCGATGTCTCGCAGTCGCACAAGGCTAAGCTCATCAAAAAACCGAGCGGCATCTTGCAGATTACGCCCGAGTCACTCGAAGCGCTCTTAATCCATAAGCACATGGCGATCCCGCGCATGTTTTGCGACCTGCGCTATGTGGTCATCGACGAGGTCCATTCGCTCATGCGCGGCGACCGTGGCGGGCAGACGCTCTGCCTTATCGAGCGACTCTCGCGCATGGCAGGCGTGCAGCCCCGCCGCATCGGCCTTTCGGCCACCATCGGCGACCCCGAGCGCACGGGTGCCTTTCTCTCACAGGGAACGGGACGCGACTGCGTTATCCCCCGTTTTGAGGAACCGCGTCGCGTGTGGCGTATCTCCATGGAGCACTTCTACAACTCGGGTCCCCAGGCACAGCAGCGAGGATTCGAGAGCATGGGTCCTCAAGAGGCCGAAGTGCTTGCATGCGAGCGCATTGAGGCAGCGGCACCCGCGGCACTGCCCGCATCCGGACAAGACATGCGTCACAGCGGACAGCTCACACAAGAGGAGCGCCGCCAACGTCGTGAGCGGGCACGGGGCAAGGCCGCTCCCAAAGACCGTCGCACTTCCTCGGCCCCCGAGGGCGAAGTCGACATCCCACGAGCGACCGAGCAGGCGCTTCTCAACCCCACCGACACGGCGCCCGACAACGCCGACCCCGGTATGGGCTATATCTTTGAGCATACGCGCGGCCGCAAGTGCCTGGTCTTTGCCAACTCGCGCGAGGAGGCAGAGGCCGTGTGCTCCATGCTGCGCAGCTACTGCGAAAGTCGACACGAGCCCGACCGCTTTCTCATCCACCACGGCAACCTTTCGGCATCGCTGCGCGAGACGGCCGAGGGGCTCATGCGCGACGAGGAGCAGGCGCAGACAACCGTCACCACCTCTACGCTGGAGCTCGGTATCGATATCGGCCGCCTGGAGCGCGCCTTCCAGATTGACGCGCCGTTTACCGTCAGCTCCTTTTTGCAGCGCATGGGGCGCACAGGCCGTCGCGACCTTCCGCCCGAGATGTGGTTTGTCATGCGCGAGGAAGAACCCGAGCCGCGCACGATGATGCCCGAGACCATTCCGTGGAAGCTCCTGCAAGGCATCGCGCTCGTACAACTCTATCGCGAGGAAAAATGGGTCGAGCCGCCCGAGCTCGATCGACTCCCCTACAGTCTGCTCTACCACCAGACCATGTCGACCCTCGCCAGTACCGGAGAGCTCACGCCGGCCGAACTTGCCCAGCGCGTGCTCACACTCAGTTATTTCCATCGCGTCTCGGCCGATGACTATCGCGTGTTGCTGCGCCACCTCATCAAGATCGACCATATCCAGGTCACCGAGGACGGTGGGCTCATTGTGGGTCTCGCGGGCGAGCGCATCATCAACAACTTTAAGTTCTACGCCGTGTTCCAGGAAAACGAGGAGTTCACCGTTCGCAGTGAGTCGGCCGAGTTGGGCACAATCGTCAATCCCCCACCGCCCGGTGAGCGCATCGCCATCGCCGGACACTGCTGGATTGTCGAGGAAGTAGACTGGAAGCGTCATACCGTCTTTGCCACGCAGGTCAAAGGCCGTGTGCCGGCCTACTTTGGCGACTGTCCCGGTGACATCAACACGCACGTACTCGAGCGCATGCGCAAGGCGCTCAACGAGCACGCAACATATCCGTACCTCATGGGTAACGCACGGACTCGCTTGGCGCAGGCTCGTCATACCGCCGAGATTTCGGGCGCGGGAACTAAGCCGCTCATCAACCTGGGTGGCGACACCTGGGTGCTCTTCCCCTGGCTGGGCAGCTACGCCTTTTTGGCACTCGAGCGCATGCTCAAGATTAAGTGCGCCGCGGAGCTGGGCCTTCGCGGACTCGACCCATCACGCCCGTACTTTATGCAGTTTAAGATGAAGGCCGACGAGGAGACGTTCTTTGAGGTGCTCGCCGCCGAGGCCGAAAAGGACTTCGATCCCATCGAGCTCGTCTATCCCGGCGAGGTGCCTTATTTTGATCGCTACGATGAGTACGTTCCCGAGGAGCTCGTGCGCAAGGGCTTTGCCGAAGGCGTGCTCGACATCGAGGGTATGAAGCAGCGCGTCCTCAGCTGGCGCGACCACGCCTAAGACCAGTCTTTTTTGGACGGGGAGACTTACTTGTCGTGAAGGACGGTACCGAGGAAGTCGGTGTCGAAGGGCACAGCTTCGGCAAAGGCGTAGTCGCCGTCGCTGGCGATGAGCAGATAATTCTCCTCGCCGCCGAACTCTGCATCGCCACATGGGACCACCCAAGCATGGTCGAACACCTCAAGCGCCGTGGCGGCACAGTCGCGCAGGAACGTCACATCGCCCCCCTCGTTTGCACTCACGATATTGGCAACGTAGACGCCACCGACATTTAGGCTGCCCCGCACCAAACGCAATGCCTCAACCGTCGCCAGCTCGCGTACGGGCTCGGCACCGCCAAAGCAATCGCTCACGACCACGTCGTAGCGACGATGGCCCACGCTCGTCACACCCAAATACGAGCGAGCCTCAGCGGTTATCACCCGCAGGCGATCGCCCGCCGCGCGCTCGAGCTCGTCTAGGTAGAACCAGCGGCGCGCCAGGCGCGTAATCTCTCCGTCATACTCGATGACGTCCATGCGCAAGCCCTCGTGCGACATCAGCGTGAACTTGGGATAGGCAAACCCGCCGCCACCCAGCACAAGCATGCGGTTGATGCCGTGACCATAAGCATCGTGCATCGCATCCTCGGACTCAAACACGTCGTCAAACGCACGATAGTACGCAAAGACGGGCTCCGCCCAACGCTCACCAACGTAGCTTGCGCTTTGGTAGACGCCGCCTTGCACCAACACGCGAATCTCATCGCCGTCCCCATCGTGCACGCGTTTCACACGCGCCAACCCATTGCGGGTTCGCGCAACCTGCAGACAGGCAGCACGAACAGCGACGGCGGCCGCACCAAGCGCCGCGGCTCCCAGGGCAACGCCGGCAACGACGCCAGCAGAAACACTCGGCTTGTTCATCTAGAGCTCCTTTTGCAGATAAAGGCCATAGTCATAAAATCCAAGATGGCGATAGTACTCGCGTGTGCCAATCGCGCTAATCACGTTGATACGCGCATAACCCGCATCCCGGGCAATCTCGCACGCACGCTCTACGAGCAAACGCCCCAACCCGTGATGCTGCGCCGCCTGGCCCTGGTCGCCCACGCGTGCCGCCATGCCATACACGTGCACCTCGCGAATCATCGCCTCGTCCGGCGACGTCGGCAACTCGTCAGCATGCGCGGCAACAAACGAATGGTCGGGCAGCGACAGGCGCAAAAAGCCCGCGATTTTGCCCTGCGGTGTCACCCACTGCAAAAACCGCTCGTGCGTCACCGGCGTCTCGTACGCCACCTCCTCATCAAGAGATAGCTCATCCAAGTCGGCACCCGCCGTGCTGATCTCGCGATAGCGAATCTCGCGCACCGTCGCACCGTCACCCCGAGCGGCCAAGCGGTTTTCGACGAGCTGACGCAGGTTGGGTTTCTTGTTGCCCACCATGATGTCGTCGGAACTAAAGTCGCGGATCATGCGACTGATGCGGCAGAACGCCGGCGTCACCACGATGTCGTCGGCCAGCACATCGAGCAGCTCTTCCTCGGTATAGGGACGCCACTCGCCGCGCTCGTAGCAGCCCACCAGACGCGAGCCCTCGATGAGCGCACACGGGTAAACCTTGACCTCGTCGGGCATAAAGGCCCCTTCGGTCATAAAGCGTTCGTAGTCGCGCTTGTCCCCCTCGGGCGTGGCGCCCAGCAAGTTAAGCATAAAATGCGCGTGGATCTTAAAGCCAAACAGGCGCGCAAGCGAAAACGCCCGCTCGATCTGCGCCACCGAAATACGACGCTCGTTGATATCGAGCAAATGTTGGTCGAGACTCTGAATACCCATCTGGATCTTGGTGCAGCCCAGGCGGCGGATGAGCGTAAGCGCCTGCGGCGTTACGGCATCGGGGCGCGTCTCGATAACGAGCCCCACCACGCGATGCTTCGCCGTCTCGTTGATGCGCTGCTGACGCTCAAGTTCCTCCATCGTTGCCGTCTGCCACTTGGCAACCTCGCCCCACGGCGTACCGGGACCGTACAGACGACGCACCGCACGGTTATAGCCGCCCACGGCAGCATCCACACGCCCCTGCTCGTCGGCAACGCCGGCAGCAAGCTCGACCTCGTCGGTCGCAATGCCGGCAGCCCGATAGCGCTCGCGACGCTCCGCCACCACCGGCGGCAGCGCATCGGCGGGAGCGTCATCGAGCAGACGCCCCGCCTCGGCACGGCTGATGCCCGGACGCGCCAACATGGGGTTTGCCGCCACGCCGGCGACGGCATCGTCATTGAGTGCACGGAAAAGCTCCGACATAAACCATGTCTGATAGCCTTCCGGATAGTCGCTCCAGGTGCCACCGAGCACGATGAGCTCTATCTTGTCGGTCGCATGTCCCATCTGCGAAAGCGCGGTCAGACGAGCGCTCACCTGCAGATACGGGTCGAAGCAGTTTTGCTCCGCACGGGCGCACGCCGGCTCGGCGTGCAGATAGCTTTTGGGCATGCGCAGATCGTTGGGGCAAAACAGGCAATCGCCCGAGCACGGCCAGGGCTTGGTGATGACGGTAATGGTCGCCACGCCCGAAGCCGTGCGACGAGGCTTCATACGCAGCACCTGCAGCAGTCGACATTCCAGCTCGGCATCGACATTCCACCCAGCCCAACGAGCCGGCTCCTCACGTTTTACCCGCTGGTAGAACGGCAGCAGACGGCGCTTGGCCAAATCGCGTTTGTCGGCACCCTCACGGCGCGCCTCAGCATGTATCAGTTTGACGAGCGCTTTGTCGTCCACGGTCTCGCCGCGACGCAGGGCCTCGAGTATGTTCAAGATAATCTGTTCCATGCCCCCATTGTAAAGGCAAAGGCGCCGAAGCCCGTCACGGCTCCGGCGCCTCCATCAAAGAGCATGCCTATATGTACCGATCTCCGAAAACCGCATGTCACTCCGGATCAAACGACATGTCGCCCGAACCGACCTCAAAACGATACGTAGCAGACTTATCGCCGTTATCGAATTCAAGATTCAAAATGGTCTCGCCGTCGTAGCCAAGCGGAAGGAAATCGCTCTCGAAGTCGCCGCTGCCCAAGGTGAGGCTCGCCTTAAAGCCCGTCGAGTTCGGAACCGTCATCTCCACATCGCCCGAGCCCACACTCACGTCCATCGACTTCGCGGGGGCCTGGTAGAGCTCGAACGTCACATCGCCCGAACCGACCTCGGCATTCAGGGTATCGGTCACGGTGCCCGTAAACTCAACGTCTCCAGAGTCCAAAGTCAGGTTGAGGTCATGACACGCAATGCCCGCGACCGTCAGGTCACCCGATCCTACATTCGCTGTAATGCCCACCATGTTATCGGCAACTTCGCGCGGCAGTTCGACGGTAACCGTGCGGTCAATGGCGCGCTCGTCATCGCAATCGAACTGGCGAATCTTGAGCGTAGAGCCCTTGATTTCGGCCAGGTTCTGGGTTGCCGCATCGAAGGCAACGGTCCCCGTTGCCACGCGACCGCTTTCAATTACGCGCACTGGCCCGCTGGAGACGTGTTTGACCTCGACCGTGCCCGACGTCACGTCCAAGTCAAGCGATGTGAACGCGTCGGCATCAAAGGTTTCGCTCGAAAGCTGCTGAGGCTGAGCGGAATAGTTACCGCCATCCAAAAGATCGTCCTCGTCAACCGCATCGTCCATACCAGACAGGCCGGATACAACATCGTCGAAATCCCACGGGCCATCAAAATGAATCAATGTCCGCGAAACGCCAAAGACAAGCCCAACAATGAGCACAAACGCTCCGATGCCAACACCCAGGCGTACCTTGGATTCATGCGAAAGCTTCATCATTCGTCACCCTCTTTGGCACATGGCTCAGCGGTGGTCGTGGTAGCCACGTCAGCATCAGGTTCCGCAGAAGCATCCTTCCCCTGGGCCTTGATCGCCACCGACGCCGGACCAACCTGAATATCCCCGCGCGCCCAATCACCATCGAGCGCACGCGCCACCCAGTGATAGATAGGAATCGTAAAGAAGATCAGTGCGGGAAAGGGGCTGGCACCAACCAGGAACATCAGTAAAAAGAACAGCAGCCAGCACACGGCCCAATACGGGAACGACTGGAACGGGCCCTTCACCGGAGTCGAGCCAACTGCGCCGCCACTCGTCGCCTGCGCCGTAGCGGCATTGGCGGCCTGCGCACTCCAGCTTGCCGCTTGCGCCGCCTTGGCCGCGGCATCACTTGCCTGCGTAGCTGCCTCCGTGGCGCGTGCCGCCGCCTCATGGGTGCGGGCGCGCTCTGCCGCCTCGGCCTCGCGCTGACGGGCGCGGTCCTCGTTCTCAAACTCGATATCGTCCTCGATCTCGTCGCTCGGATTGAGCAGCTCGTCCAGGCTCACGCCATAGAGTTTGGCGAGCGAGATCAGGTTCTCGGTATCGGGCGAGCTCTCCGCGCGCTCCCATTTACTGACCGCCTGGCGCGACAGTCCCAGCTTTCGTGCCAGCCCTTCTTGGCTAAAACCCTTCCTGCGACGAAGGTCGGCGAGCCGCTGCGCAGTTTCTACATTCATGGTTCCTCCTATGTGATGCCAGCCGTGCCGCCGGACCGTTTTTGTTCTTAAGGCGCCTTGCACAGTTAAAAATCTATCCGCCACCGCCAAGAGCATGCCACCTATTCTAGTGAGATTTTTGACAACCGGCGGTTGCGGGTGCATATGAGCTGCGGAAATGTGTCCAAACAAAGCAATGACACCTAGCTCGGTTGTCCCCGTTGCGGCGTTAACGGTAGTATGGTCGTACTGTTTATTTCGCACCGCCAACGGAGGGAGTTCCGCGCCGTGAACCGCGATTTCGCCTCATCGCTCATCCAGCTCAACAACACGTTCTATCGCGAGCACTCCGCCTCCTTTTCCGATACGCGCCAGGCCCCGTGGCCCGGCTGGGTACGCACCATGGATATCGCGCTCGAGCAGCTCGACGTCGCCACGATCGAGCATCCCGTCCGCGTCTTCGACCTTGCCTGCGGCAATATGCGATTCGAGAACTTTGCCGCCGGCGGCGCACTTGCCGCCAAGGGCGTCGACGGTGCAAATCCTTCGGCAGATGCCAGCTGCCCGTTTGAGTTCTATGGCGTCGACTCGTGCCAAGACCTGGCCATCGATGCACATGGTCACGCCCTGCGCATTCCCAACCTGCACTTCCAGGAACTCGACGCGCTCGATGCCCTTATGAAGCTCAACCCCGCCGAGACACCCGACGTGCTTTTCGACGCCCCGCTCGCCGACATCTCGGTCTGCTTTGGATTTATGCACCACGTGCCGTCGTGCGAGTACCGCGTACGCGTGCTCGACGCTCTGGTGCGTCAGACGCGCCCAGGCGGCATCATCGCCATCAGCTTTTGGGAGTTTATGAACGACGAGCGCATGGCGCGCAAGGCCGTTCGCGCCGAGGCCCGCGCCGAGCTCACCCCGCCGTTTGAGGGTTACGATTCCGCGCAGTTTGAAGCCGGTGACCACCTCATTGGCTGGCAAAACGACCGCCACGCCTACCGCTATTGTCATCACTTTGACGATCAGCAGATCACCGACCTGGTGCGCGGCGTCCGTACGTTCTACAAGAGCGGCGAGGTCCCCGTGCGCGAGCTCGAGCGCTTCCATGCCGACGGTCGCAGCGGCGATCTCAACCGCTATGTGATCCTCAAGCGCCTGTAGGCATCGGCGACTCGCCGTCGAGCCGCACCGCGTCTTTCGGGCATAGTATGCCCACCCCTTTTTCAACCCATTGATGGAACGCGCAGCTATGCGTTCCATACTTATGACCAAGGAGCCTCATGGGAGCCGTCCACGTTCGCACGCCTAAGAACTTTGTGCTCGAGGAGCGCCTGGAGCGCTACGCCGATGCGATTGAGACGAACCCCGAGGCCTATGCCGGAGATTGGCGCGAGGCTTGCGCGCCAGTTGGCAGCGTCTCGTTCACCCGCCTTCATCTGGATCTGGGCTGCGGCAAAGGCACCTATCTGGTTGAGCGCGCTCGCCGCGAGCCCGACACCCTCTTTATCGGTATGGACCAAGAGCCCATCTGCATCGCCTATGCCGCACAGAAAATCTGCGAGCATGAACTGACCAACGCACTCGTTCTGCCTCGAGGCGCCGCATCGCTGCCGCAGCTATTTGCCACAGGCGAGCTCGATGCCATCACCATCAACTTTCCCACGCCGCAGCCCAAGGCCAGGTACGCCAAAAAGCGCCTCGTCCATGTCGACCATCTGATGCTCTATCGCCCGCTCTTTGCAGCCGGCGCCACCGTAACGCTGCGAACCGACAGCAAACCGTTGCGCGATTACGCCCTGGGACAGTTTGCCGCAGCCGGCTACGATACGCTTTGGGTAAGTGACGACGTCCGCCGCGACCATCCCGAGCATCCCGAGACCGAATATGAATGCCGCACGCGCGAGATGGGCGCCGCCGTCTATGGCATTTGCGCTACGCCCGGCGCGGAACCCATCGAAGAGCAGCTCGCGGCGGGCCGCGCGCAGGAGCAAAGCCTTGCCTGCTACCTGCCCGAAAACCTCGATGAGCTCACCTACGTGCCTCTCGGCATGGAAGAGGCCGTCGAGAACTTCAGAAACCGTGCCCGCAAGGGCAAGAAGCGCCTGCCGCAAGAGTCCTAGGGACTTCTGATGGTCGCAGCGTCAGCAAATAAGCGCGAATAGGCGCCAGCAAACAACCCTCAAACCTAAGTGAGTAGACTTTTTTGCAATAGCCAAGCACAACCCGCATAACGAAAACTAAAACCGCAGATAGAACCCTTGTGCAAAATCCATGTGCTCGCGACATCGCAAAAAGTCTACTCACTTGGCTGGCAACCGCA
This sequence comes from uncultured Collinsella sp., assembly GCA_900541125.1. Lineage (GTDB taxonomy): Bacteria > Actinomycetota > Coriobacteriia > Coriobacteriales > Coriobacteriaceae > Collinsella. The sequence continues at coordinate 14,806 of UQIK01000011.1, read as the reverse complement.
CCAAACGGCTGAGCAGAACGCCCATTTCCTGCATTTTCTCGCGCGCTGGCACCCCGCGGCGCCGCTACGCCATAATAGTTGGCGGACAAACGCGAGAGAAAGCAACCACATGGCACAGACCACGACAGACACCACCGCCAGCACCGTTTCCGGCGCCGGAGCCGCCAGCTCATTCTCGGGCGGCACGGGAACCGAAGCCGAGTTCGGTTCGCTCGGCGCGCTCTCCCCCACCTGGTGGGAGCCCGAGGATGGCAGTGAGCCCGAACCGTGGCTCACGCCCGATCAGGCCTTCGAACGTTTCTTTGAATGGACGAGCGATCGCGGTATTGAGCTGTGGGACCACCAGGAAGAGGCCCTCATGGATCTAGCCGCCGGTGACCATGTCATTTTGGGAACACCGACCGGATCGGGTAAATCGCTCGTCGCGCTGGGAATGCTCTTTATGGGCATGGCGCAGGGCAAGCGCTGCTACTACACGGCTCCTATCAAGGCTCTGGTCAGTGAGAAGTTTTTCGACCTTGTGCAGGTGCTCGGCCGCGATAACGTCGGCATGATCACCGGCGACACGCACATCAACACCAAGGCGCCCGTCATCTGCTGCACGGCAGAAATCCTTGCCAACGACGCACTGCGCGAAGGCGAAGATGCCGATGTTGGCTGCGTCGCCATGGACGAGTTCCACTACTTTGCCGACCCCGATCGCGGTTGGGCCTGGCAGGTGCCACTGCTCGCCCTGCCTCACACGCAATTCATGCTCATGAGCGCCACGCTCGGCGATGTCACCGCGATCGCCGCCTCGCTCGAGGAACACACCGGCGCTACCTGCGACTTGGTCGTCGATGCCCCACGCCCCGTGCCGCTGAGCTACGACTACGTGACGACCTCGCTCGAGGGCACCGTCGAGCTCGCCATGCGCCGCGGCGAGGCCCCGCTCTACATCGTGCACTTTAGCCAGGACGCCGCACTTGCGACGGCGCAATCCCTCGCCAACTTTGGCATTGCCAGCAAGGAGCAGCGCGAGGCTATCAAGGAGGCGGCCAAGGGCACGAGCTTCTCGACGGCCTTCGGCAAGATCCTCAAGCGCTTGCTTGGCTGCGGCGTCGGCGTGCACCACGCCGGTATGCTGCCGCGCTATCGCCTACTGGTCGAGCGCCTGGCACAGCAGGGCCTACTGCCCGTCATTTGCGGCACCGACACACTCGGCGTCGGCATCAACGTACCCATCCACACCGTGGTACTCACCGCGCTCACCAAGTTCGACGGCTACAAGATGCGTCGCCTGCGCGCCCGCGAGTTCCATCAGATTGCCGGTCGCGCCGGCCGCTCGGGCTTCGATACCGAGGGCATGGTCATCGCCGAGGCCCCGGAGCACGAGATCGAGAACGCCAAACTCATGGCCAAGGCGGGCGACGACCCCAAGAAGCTCCGCAAGATTAAAAAGAAGAAGGCCCCCGAGGGCTTTGTCACCTGGAACAAGCAGACCTTTGAGCGCCTGATCGAGACGCAGCCCGAGACGCTCAAGCCGCGCCTTCGCATCACGCACTCCATGGTGATTAGCGTGGTCGAGCAGGGCGGCGATGCCCGAGTCCGCGTACACGACCTCATCGAGACGAGCTTGCAGACCCCCGAGGAAAAGGCCAAGCTCGAGGTTCGCGCCGACGAAATCTTCGCCACGCTCATCGATTCCGGCGTCGTCGTTCGCACCGAGGTGCCGCCCGCGCCCGACGCCCCGACTGACGCCGCGCCAGACATCGACTATGCACTGACGGTCGATCTGCCCGAGGACTTTGCGCTCGACCAGCCGCTCTCGCCGTTTTTGCTTGCCGCGCTGGAGCTGCTCGACCCCGAGAGTGAGACCTATACCATGGATCTGATCTCAATGGTCGAGGCTACGCTCGAGGATCCCAAGCAGGTGCTGCGCGCGCAGGAGCGCGCCGCGCGCGACCGCGCTATGGCCGAGATGAAAGCCGACGGCGTCGAATATGAGGAACGCTTGGAGCGCATCCAGGATGTCACCTACGAAAAGCCGCTCGAGGATTTGCTCGATGCCGCCTTCGACAAGTACTGCCAGGAAGTACCTTGGGCCAACGACTACCAGCTCTCGCCCAAGAGCGTCCTGCGCGACATGTTGGAGAGCGCGAGCGACTTTAAGGGCTATATCCAAAAGCTCGGCATCGCCCGCTCCGAGGGCATTCTGCTGCGCTACCTAGCCGAGGCCTACCGCTCCCTCGATCGCACCGTGCCCATTGAGAAGCGCGATGAGCGCTTGCGCGACATCATTTCGTGGCTCGGCTTTGTGGTGCGCTCGGTCGACTCGAGCCTGGTGGACGAGTGGGAGAACGCCGGCAACCCGGCGGCCCTCGACGCCGCGCCGCCGCAGGGCATCGACGAGGTCGTTGCGGACCGTCGCGGCTGCACGCTGCTGGTGCGCAACGCACTCTTCCGCCGCGTGACCCTTGCCGCCCGCGAGCACGTTCGCGACCTGGGCGAACTCGACGAGGACTGGGGCATGAGCGAGGTCCGCTGGCAAAAGGCGCTCGATGCCTACCATGAGCAGCACGAGGAAATCCTCACCGACGGAGATGCCCGCAGCGCCGCGATGTTTACCATCGACGGGAGCGACGAGAAGACCGATCACGTGTGGCACGTGCACCAGATTTTTGCCGACGAGGATGGCGACCACGACTTTGGCATCATGGGCGATGTCGACCTGGATGCCACGCAAGACGGCGGCGAGGTCATCTTCAAAAACTACCGCGTCGGCTTTATCGAGGACCTGCTCGAGGACTAGCCGTACATACTGGAACGAAACGAAGCGGGGTCGCTGGCAACATCGCCAGCGGCCCCGCTTTTTGCGCGATACGCTATCCCCTACTCGGTATCCTCGACCTCATACGAATCCGCCTCGGCTGGCTCATCGTTTGCCCCTGTCGCAGCCCCGCGCGCCTCGTCAAACGCCGCCTTCATGGTCTTGTTGCCCCAGGTGAGCTTGCGAATGGTAAGATCGTCGGCCTTCTTGTTGGCTAGACGTAAATTGTTCTCGGAGGACAGCAATGCCTCCTTGGTTTTCTGCAGATGGCTAATCGTCTTGTCAATCTCCTCGATCGCCGTCTGGAACTTACGGCTCGCAAGCTCATAGTTGCGGCCGAAATCGTTCTTGAACTTCTCCATCTTGGCCTCGAAGTTCGTGACGTCGATGTTCTGTTGCTTGTACTCCGCCAGCTCCTGCTTATAGCGCAGCGAACCCATGGCGGCGTTGCGCAGCAGCGTGATCATGGGAATGAAGAACTGCGGGCGGATCACGTACATCTTCTCATAGCGGTAACTCACGTCGACTATCCCTGCGTTATAGAGCTCGCTTTCGGGCTCGAGCAGTGTGCAGAGCACCGCGTACTCACAGCCTTTCTGGCGACGATCGTGATCGAGTTTCTTAAAGAAGTCCTCGTTTTTGTGCTTGGTCGCGGTCTCGTCGTTCTCGTTTTTCATCTCGAACATAATCGAAATGACCTCGTTACCGCTTGCGTCGCACTCGCGGAAGATAAAGTCGCCCTTGGTGCCCTCGGACGCATCGTTATCCTTCTCGAAGTACGCGTTAGGAAACGCCGTCATGCGCAGACGGTTAAACTCGGTCTCGCAGTGCTGCTCGAGCGACTCGCCCACCATCTTGGTGGACAGGCGGACCTTCATGTCCTTAAGGCGCTCAATCTCTTCGTCCTTGTAGCGAATCAGGTCATCGCTCGCGCGCTTGGCCTGCGCAAGCTCGAGCTCGTGTGCCGCCTTGACCTGTTCCTCGCGAGAATCGCGCACCGCCAGCTCGCTCGTCAGTTTGGCACGCGCCTCATCGCGCTCTCGCTCCGCCGCGGCGACCGCCTCTGACAGGTTCATTTTTGCCATCAGTTCCTGCTCGCGCAGCTGGGCACGCAGGCCCTCGGCCTCTTGCTCGGACTGAGCCTTTGCGGCGGAAAACTTCTCTTGCACCTTCGCGCGATAGTCAGCAAACGCGCGCTCGGCCTCGCTGCGAGCGGCATCGAGCTCACGCTGCGACTCTGCCGCGGCAGCGGCAAGCGCCATCTCCTGGGCCTTGTCCGCCGCGGCAAGCCTGGCCTGCAGCTCGGCAATCTGAGCGTCGCGTGCAGCTAAATCGTTTTGAGCAGCGTTGCGCGCCGCCGACTCGGCAAGCTTTGCTTCGTCATCTTTGCGCCCAAGCTGCGCACGCAGGCTATCAATCTCACGCTGGAGTTCGGCATTCTCTTTTTGAGCATTGGCTCGTGCCTCAACCGCCGCGCGCTGGCTTGCACTCTCGCGCTCTGCGGCAGCGCCCTCGAGCTTAGCGCGCAGCTCGGCAAGCTCAGCATCGCGCTTGGCAACCTCTTGCGCCAGTTTCTGATCCGCAGTGTTCTTCTGCTCGACAAGCTGAGCGTCGCGTTGAGACTCCGCCTCCTGCAGGGCAGACGCCGAACGCGAACGCTCAAGCTCCAGCGCTTGCTCGCCCTCGCGTCGAGCCGCCGCTACGCGCTCATCAAGATCGCGCGAGAACTCGGCATCGCGCACTTGCTTGACGATATCCGCATAGCCGGACGCATCGACCTTAAAAACTTCGCCGCAATGCGGGCACTTGATCTCGTTCATAGCAGCTCCTCGATGGACGCAAATTTCAACCGCCTACACTCTACCGCGCCACGCGGACAAAAAAGGCGCCGCCGCCATAATGGCAACGGCGCCAGAACCACCACAAAGGTGCCTGTCCCCTTTGTGGTGGTTCGAGAATTACAGTCCAAAGAAGCCCAGGATTTGATCGCGGCTTACGGGTCTGTAGTCGTTGGCATCAAGGCCAACGTCATAGCGCAGGATCGGGCGCTCGCGATCGCGGTTGCGTGCGTTGGTGCGGTCACCCCTGCTGTGGATATGCCCATGCAGCATAATGGCGCCACGTGCCTTGCCGTTCCAGCTGAGCATGGGGTAGTGGCTCATAACCAGACGATGGCCCTTGGCATAGCCGGGAGCAATCTCCAGGTAATCGCGCACGTCTTCCCAAATTTGCGGGGCGTCGGAATCTTCCCAGTCGCCGTCATGGTTACCGCGGATGAGCGTCGCATTCTTGCATTCGATACGCTCGCGCAGGCGCACCGCCTCCGCCATGGGCAAGCGATACGTAAAGTCTCCCAGGATATAGAGGCGGTCGTCCGCAGCCACGCACTCATTGATGGCATCGATGACCTTGCGGTTCATCTCCTCGACCGAATCAAACGGTCGATCCATGTCGTGCAAGATATTCGTATCGCCCAGGTGCAGGTCGGCGGTAAACCACATCATCGTCTGTGTCCTCATTTCGCAACGCGTCTAACACGTGCCTAGTATACAGACGCTCTGGCGCGTCGGTTAGCCAAAGAGCCCGCCGAACAGACCTCGACGGCGTTTGTCTTGCTTTTTCGAAGCGTCACCCTGAGTTTTCTTGCCCTGCCGTTTCCTACGATCCTGCTCCAACTCATCGTCATCGAGTAGCAGATCCCACTCAAACGGATCATCTGCCAGATCAAACAGGTCATCGTCATCAAACATGGCAGCCTCCATTGCCGACTAGCGAGCATCCACCACGTAGAGCCCAACGCGCACCTGATGCCACGGGCTGCGCTCGGGGGCAACCTGTTGCACGCGGGCCTCAAATACGTCCTCGTGGCCGTAATACATCATCAAGGACAGTGGGCCAACCTCGTTTCCCGGAACGTAGCCAAGTTTGGTCTTGCCATAGTAGATCGCAACTGCCTCGGGGTCATGGGGATTATCGCGCTCGGCACACAGCGTCAGTTTATCGCCCGCTTTAAGATCGCCCAAGACCAAGGCGCCATCGGTATACTGAAATCCTGCAATGTGAAATGACAGAAGAACACGCGAAGGCTCGTACATAGCAGCTCCTCTAACGGCCGGATAAACCGGTGTGTAACCTTATTGAGAAGTCTACGGTCCCGTGCGGACACAAATACATCCTGTCTGCGTCCTTCAATCGTTTGCCTCAACGCTTGCGCGACAGAACGCTTGCAGATAAGATAGGAACACGGATGGCACCCGTTGCCGCGGGTCTTGCCAACTCCGATACACGTTTTCATCGTGAGAAGTGGCCGTCTTCGCTTACGCGGGGGCGGCTATTTCATTCGGCCGATAAACAGACCGAGTTCGATAGCCGCAATCAACAACGCCAATAACGAAATAACATCGCTTACGTTCATACCAAATCCCTTCTAAAGGGAGTTGGCCCATCCGTGCTCCATAACAGTAGTCTAACGCAAAATGCAGGTAATAGGAACACTTGTTCGTATTACCTGCGCCCTTTTCTAATGCACAAACATGCGCACGAACTTGTGCTTCCAGCTTGCGTAGGGCGCATACCGAAACGGCACGTCCAGCCAAGTTGCCTTGTTCACGATACTCTTCTTGTGGCTAAACGTATCGAAGCTCTCGCGTCCATGGTACTGCCCCATACCGCTCGCGCCCATGCCGCCAAAGCCCATATGGCTCGTAGCCAAGTGCATGATCGTGTCGTTGACACAGCCACCGCCAAAGGGCACGTAACGCACGAAGCGCTGCTGAACTGCGTGATCCTGACTAAAGATATACAGGGCCAGCGGCGTCGGACGATCCGTAATAAACGCTTCGGCCTCGTCTAGGCTCTCAAACGTCAGCACCGGCAAGATGGGACCGAAGATCTCCTCCTGCATCACGGCGTCATCGGGGGTCACGCCGTCCAAAATTGTCGGCTCGATCTTCAGCGAAGTCTCCCGCGCGGTGCCTCCAAGCACGACCTTATCGGGATCGATCAGCCCGCGCACGCGCGCAAAATGCTTGGCGTTGACGATATGCCCGTAATCCTCGTTATCGAGCGGATGCTCACCAAACATACGGCGGACCTCTTCCTTGATAAGGTCCAGCAGCTCGTCGTGCACGCGCGTATCGACCAGCAGGTAGTCGGGCGCCACGCAGGTCTGCCCCACGTTGAGCCATTTGCCAAAGGCGATACGCCGTGCCGCGACCTTCAAGTTTGCCGTCGCATCCACGATGCAGGGGCTCTTGCCGCCCAGCTCAAGCGTCACGGGCGTGAGGTTTTTACTCGCGCGCTCCATAACGAGCTTGCCGACCGAAACGCTACCGGTAAAGAAGATCTTGTCCCAGCACTCATCGAGCAGCGCTTCGTTTTCGGCGCGCCCGCCCTCGACAACCGTCACCAGGCACGGATCAAATGCCTCTTCACAGATTTGCTTGAGCACCGCACTCGATGCCGGAGCATAGGCACTCGGCTTGATGACCACGGTATTGCCCGCGGCAAGGGCGCCGGCGAGCGGCTCGAGTGTTAGCAAAAACGGGTAGTTCCACGGAGCCATGATGAGCGTGACGCCATAGGGCACGGCTTGCGTTTTGCACACACTCACGGCGTTGGCAAGATCGCACGGACGCAGGCGCGGACGACTCCATCGAGCCACGTGAGCGATCTGATGTCGAATCTCGGAAAGCGACGTGCCGATCTCGCACATATAGGCCTCGTCATGCGACTTCCCCAAATCGGTCTTGAGCGCATGGGCGATATCGGCCTCGTGGGCCCGCACCGCATCGCGTAAACTCGCGAGCGCGCGACGTCGAGCATCGACATCAAACGTGGCGTGCGTCTTAAAGTAGGCGCGCTGATCGCCGACGATGCGCGCAATTTCCTCGGTGTTCATGGACCCTCCTAATTCTCGTCCTCAAACATACCACCCGCGACGACCTCGTACATACGCTCGAGCTCCAAGCGGTCCATCAAAAGCGGAACGGGGTACAGGGGATTGGCCTCGGCATCGGCATGCGCCGCCATCTGCGGAATGTCGGAGCGGCGAATGCCCGCCACATATTTGGGGATTCCCAGGGTCTCGTTCATGCAATCGATCCAATCGATAAAGGCCTCGGCCGCCAGGCTGTCCTGCGCGGTAGCCGGCGCGATACCGGCCATGCGGGCAAGATCGGCGAGCTTGGGGGCGGCGGCGTCACCATAAGCGCGAAGCATGTGCGGCAGGATGATCGCGTTGGCCAAACCGTGCGGAATTCCGTATCGGCCGCCCAAACTGTGCGCGATGGCATGCACATATCCGACATAGGAGCGGGTAAACGCAACGCCCGCCTTATACGCCGCCAAAAGCATATTGCGACGAGCGCACATGTCGTCACCATGCTCATAGGCCTCGAGCAAATTGTCGTGGATAAGCTGCACCGCCTGTCGCACCATCTTACGCGTATAGGGCGTGGTGCTTCGCCCGATAAAGGCCTCAACGGCATGCGTCAGGGCGTCCATGCCCGTCTGCCCCGTAATGGAAGCGGGCAAGCCGCACGTAAACTCGGGGTCGTGGACTGCAAAACGCGGGATGAGCACAAAGTCGTTAATGGGGTATTTGTAATGCGTCTCGTCATCGGTGATAACCGCCGCGAGCGTGACTTCGCTTCCCGTACCGGCGGTAGTGGGAACCGCAATAAGCAGCGGCAGGAGACGATGAATCCGCAGTAGGCCGCGCATCTTGTTGATGGGCTTGTTTGGCTGCGCAATGCGCGCCCCCACACCCTTGGCGCAGTCCATGGCTGATCCTCCGCCAAAACCGATAATGGCCTGACAGGCGCTCTCTCGATACAGGAACGCCGCTTCCTCCACGTTTGAGACCGTGGGGTTCGCACGCGTTTCGGCATAGACCGTAACGCCAATCCCCCTGGATGCGAGCGCCGTCTCGAGCGGTGCCGTGAGCCCCAGACGGGCAATGCCGGGATCCGTCACGATAAGGACCTTCTGAATCGAGCGCTTTTGAAGCACCGCGGGCACATCCTCGGCATGCTCTAAAATGCGCGGCTCGGTATAGGGCAGGATCGGCAATGCAATGCGAAAAACCGTCTGATATGTTCGGCACCAGGCACGACGGGCTAGATGCATAAAGGAAACTCCTTCATTTGTTGATAGGTCAACATTTGCTCGCCCGATTGTACTCAGCGGCGGTCAAAGACGGCCTGCCAATCGTTAATCAATCAACATCTTCATATCTCAAAATTGTTTTATTAAAAATCATTCCTAATAGGCTTCACATTTGGTTGCATTTATGGATAATAGAACTCGTCAAGACGCACGTCCGGAGAGGGCCCTTACGGGACCGGGCGAGCGCACAATCGCCATCGATCGAAAGGATCGAATCATGAAGTTTGTTTGCCCCGTTTGCGGTTATGTGGAAGAGTTCGACGGCGATCAGCTGCCCGAGGACTTCAAGTGCCCCCAGTGCGGCGTTCCCGGTTCTCGTTTCCTGAAGCAGGAGGAGGGCCAGCTCGAGTGGGCTGCCGAGCACGTCGTGGGCGTCGCCAAGATGGAGGGCGTCTCTGAGGACATCGTTGCCGACCTGCGCGCCAACTTTGAGGGTGAGTGCTCCGAGGTCGGTATGTACCTGGCCATGGCTCGCGTCGCTCATCGCGAGGGCTATCCCGAGATCGGCCTGTACTGGGAGAAGGCTGCCCACGAGGAGGCCGAGCACGCCGCCAAGTTCGCTGAGCTCCTGGGCGAGGTCGTGACCGACTCCACCAAGAAGAACCTCGAGATGCGCGTTGAGGCCGAGAACGGCGCCACCGCCGGAAAGACTGATCTTGCCAAGCGCGCCAAGGCCGCTGGCCTCGATGCCATCCACGATACCGTGCACGAGATGGCTCGCGACGAGGCTCGTCACGGCAAGGCTTTCGCCGGCCTGCTCAAGCGCTACTTTGGCTAAGCCAACCGCTTGAGACATAACCTCTAGCTCGATGAGGCCCGGACCGTATTGGTTCGGGCCTTTTTCGTGCCTCACAAACTTGTTAACTACCTGAAATAGGACCGCCTTCGGCATAGGTTTCTCGTCAAAAACTAAGTGAGTAGACTTTTTGGAACTTGCCGAGCAGACCATCCGTATTGCTTTATAAAGTCGCAGGGAAATGACTTGTTTCAAAACGGCCTGGTCGCCATCAAGCCAAAAGTCTACTCACTTAGAACCGCAGCCGTCCACGATCGAACTGTTTTGTGTCTAACGGGCATCTTTCCGTCAATTACTCCCAATTTTGTCCAGTCAACGAATAGTTCAGACCGAAGTAATGTCTCAGCCCTTTGCTCATCTGAGCTTTTATCGCGATATTCAGCATCGAGCATCCTGCATACGGTCTTAACGATCGCGCGGAATCTACCCTCATCGGATATCTGTCTGTGTGTCAGGAGAAGTACATCGTAGCCCATGGCCTGAAGGGCCGTCATGCGGTCAGCGTCACGCAAGCCATCCCCTGCGCGTCCGTGCGAGGCCTTTCCCTGACATTCAATGGCCACCTGTCGCCTACCGTCCGGTGAAGAAAGAAGTAGGTCGATATATACACGGGACTTTCCCACAATCGCTCGAGCACTTGTGTTTAGCATCACTTCAACATTAAGCTCTATGCCGCAAAAACCTTCGCCTCCCAGGGATCGCGGCAGTGCAAGTAGCAAATACGCCTCGACCTCAAAAGGCGACGCGGCACCCAATGGAACGAGTTGCGATACCGCCATAAATCTATTGCCGTAACGCATCCCACAAACATCTGAACAAAAACGGTCAAGGTCTCCGCCCAAAACCAAAGCGTCTCGACGCCATAAATTTGAGGCGGTGCCGTCCTCGGACGGGCAGCGCGCCCAACCGAACGTTGTCGAAATCGCACCCGAATCAATTGCACGCGAAAGCTCCGTCTCAAGTAACGCCGGCAGGGCACACACCGCAAACAAGCCACACATCTCCGCCAATACCAAAAGAAGCTGAAGATCCGTCAGATGCCGTGACATGATGAATGCCGTCAGTAGAGGAGACGTAATCAAAAATCCATGCTCCGTTTCCAGCACGGATTCCCTGGGGAGCTCACCAAGAAACAGCCGCTGCCTAATGCTGGCAGGACAAGTCCGTTTGTTTCTCGTCCGAACCAATGTATGCAACGGAAAACCGAGCGCGACCGCAGCCGTCGGGTTGCGGGCGAGATCATATCGCTGCCGGTCTTCTTCCGGTCGTGGAAGCGGCGGACACAAAGCGCGGACTTGAGGAGGCAAACGCCAGTACCTAAAAGCCGATATGTCACAAAGTAGATCCTTCATAGGCACAGGAAAACACGAATTTCAACCCAGTCAGTCACGCATTGGCGCGAACGCACCAAAAATGGCGCCGAACGGACTGCCAAGTTTTCAACAGCCCTCCCCAACTGGCCAAAAGCTTGCCGAGAGCTGGACGAAGCCCTGTTGAAAACCCCATTTTTTTCTCATGCAGAAGCTTTGCGCGGCAAGTGAGTAGACTTTTTTGAACATCCCGAGCAGGCCGGTCATCCTGCTTTTCAAAACCGCAGGTAGATAGCTTGTTACAAAACTGCCTGGTCGCCAAAGTGCTAAAAGTCTACTCACTTAGATTGCAGAGCGCCCCCATTAGCTGCAATTCCAAGGTATTAAGCACTTTTGGACTCAGATCATCATACTGAACAAGAATTTGACTTGAGTTTTCAGGGACAGATGCGCCATCGGCACACCAATAACAGTCACTGATATCGATAAACGGAATACTCGAGCGCGTGAGGGCCCGTGCAAAAGTGCTTCCGCCCGTTCTACGCTCCGCAACCACGATACAGTAAAGGCCCGCGTCTGCATGCTCGATCGAGACTTCCCCTGCCGGAAATGCCTTCCGTACAAGCGCCACTAGGCCATCACGCGCCTCGCGGGCACGAACGCGCACGCGGTTCACATGACGCTCGTAATCACCCGATTCCAGCAAGCGAGCCAATGCAACTTGATCTATGGAGCTAACCGACGAGGCGTAAAAACCAAGGTCGCGCCTAAACCGCTCCATCAGCTCGTCGGGCAACACCATGTACGCTAGGCGCAACGCCGAAGACAGGCTCTTCGAAAACGTATTAGTGTAGATAACCGACTGGGCGGCATCGATCGACGCGAGCGCAGGAATCGGCTTGCCGGCCAGACGAAACTCGCAATCGAAGTCATCTTCGATGAGATATCGACCCGGCCGTTCGGCAGCCCAGCTCAGCAGCGCATATCGGCGCGCGATGCTTGTCACAAGGCCGGTTGGATATTGGTGAGACGGCATCAGGTGAAGGACATCGGTCCCAGTTTTCTGCAGAGCGCTCAGGTCCACGCCGTCATCATCCAACGGGATATGCCGAACTTTGCAGCCCATAGCCTGATAGATGCGCGTCAGGCGCAAATAGCCAGGGTCCTCAACGGCATACACCTTGTCCGCGCCAAGCAACTGAACCAACATGGTATCGAGCAGCTGGGCGCCCGCGCCGATAACAATGTTGTTGGGGTCGACATTCATACCCCTTGTCCCGCGCAGATGATGAGCAATCGCGCGTCGTAGCCGAGCGGTGCCCTGTGCCGGTGCGGGTGAGAAGATTTCGCGCTCGTCTTCGGATGCCAGCGTCGCCCGCAGTGCGCTTTGCCAAAGCCGCGCCGCCTCCAAAGTGGAAGGAGAAAGTGCGTCGAATTGCTCGACCCGTCCATCAACATCATGTGCGTTAAGACCCGCAGGAGCGGAATCTCGATCAAACTCTGTCTCAGCCAAAGGCAAAACCGGTGCATCCGGAAGCTCACAAGCGTAGTAGCCACGACGCGGCTTTGAGCAAATATAGCCCTCGGCAAGTAACTGGCTATATGCATTCTCGATGGTAATGACACTGATTCCCATATGGCTGGCAAAGGCACGCTTAGACGGAAGATGCTCCCCCGCCGCAATGCGTCCAGCAACGATATCATCTCGAATTTGCTGGTAAACATACTCATAGAGCGATGCTCCGCCGCGTTTTTCCAAATTGTAGTCAAGCATGAGCCTATCACCTGACCTTATTAAGTCATTCAATCTGGTATTAGTCTGACCTTGTCATTATCTCGAAATCTGAGTATTTCGCCATACCCAGCTCCCCGATAGGATGTTCCGTCAAGCAATGCACATGCCAACCAAGGGAGCAACCATGGCAGAACAGACCAGTAAGGCCGATCGCGTCAAACTCAATCGCGAGCTCGCGCAGATGCTCAAGGGCGGCGTCATCATGGACGTCACCACGCCCGAGCAGGCACGCATCGCCGAGGAGGCAGGCGCCTGCGCCGTCATGGCTCTCGAGCGCATCCCGGCCGACATCCGTGCCGCAGGCGGCGTCTCGCGCATGAGCGATCCCAAGATGATCAAGGGCATCCAAGAGGCCGTCTCCATCCCTGTTATGGCCAAGTGCCGCATCGGTCACATCGTCGAGGCGCAGGTCCTTCAGGCTATCGAGATCGACTACATCGACGAGTCCGAGGTTCTCTCCCCTGCCGATGACGTCTATCACATCGACAAGACCCAGTTTGACGTGCCGTTTGTCTGCGGCGCCCGCGATCTGGGCGAGGCGCTGCGCCGTGTTGCCGAGGGCGCCACGATGATTCGCACCAAGGGCGAGCCGGGCACGGGCGACGTCGTCCAGGCTGTACGCCACATGCGCAAGATCCAAAAGCAGATCCGCGACGTTGTTGCCCTGCGCGACGACGAGCTCTTTGAGGCAGCCAAGCAACTGCAGGTTCCGGTCGAGCTGGTGCGCGAGGTCCATGCCACGGGAAAGCTTCCCGTCGTGAACTTTGCCGCCGGCGGCGTAGCGACCCCCGCCGACGCCGCGCTGATGATGCAGCTGGGCGCCGAAGGCGTCTTTGTCGGCTCGGGCATCTTTAAGAGCGGCGACCCCGCCAAGCGCGCAGCCGCCATCGTCAAGGCCGTGGCAAACTTCACCGATGCCAAGCTCATTGCCGAGCTTTCAGAGGACCTGGGCGAGGCCATGGTGGGCATCAACGCCGACGAGATCGAGATTATCATGGAAGAGCGCGGGCGCTAGTCCAGCAGAAAGGATCGCACATGAGCGATTATGCAGACCAAACGGTCGCCGTGCTGGCGGTCCAAGGCGCTTTTGCCGAGCACGAGGCAAGACTATCCGGGCTTGGCGCACACTGTATTGAGCTGAGGCAGGCGGCTGATTTGAAGCAGGACTTTGACCGTCTGGTACTTCCCGGCGGCGAGTCCACCGTTCAAGGAAAGCTGCTTGCCGAGCTCGGCATGCTCGAGGAGCTTCGTGCCCGTATCGCTGAAGGCATGCCCGTCCTGGGCACCTGCGCCGGCTTGATTCTGCTGGCGCGCGACCTTGCCGCCCACGACGATAAGGGGACGCCGCGCCTGGCAACCATGGATGTGCTCGTCGAGCGCAATGCCTACGGCAGGCAGCTCGGCAGCTTTCGAACCAAGGGGCAGGTAACCGGCATCGACGGTGAAGTGCCGCTGACGTTTATCCGCGCCCCCCGCATCGTTGAGGTGCACGGCGATGCCGAGGCCCTGGCCGAAGTCGATGGCCGCATCGTCGCCGCCCGCCAAGACAACCAGCTCGGCGTAACCTTCCACCCCGAACTCGACGAAGACACCCGCCTCCACGAACTGTTCCTACAAATGTAGGCATCGAAATCAACAAACAAAATGAGAGTGGATAATCTCCCTCTTTAAGCTTGGATGCAGGCTCAAACCGGGAGATTATCCACTCTCATGCTATGTAGTCGTTGGGTGTTCTTAAACGACTAGTCAAACAAGAACGTCCCCAACGACCACCAAAATAAACCTGTCCCTTTTTGGCAGGCTTTGATCAGGACAACGCCGATGTTTTGGTACCGACAGACACTATGACCCAATCCGAGGGCACTAAAAAGATAGGAGCCCCCGCTCGTGACCGCGGGTCGGGGCTGCGACAATGATGTTGAAGTGCC